>CAYHFE010000075.1:0-19665 GCA_964355375.1 uncultured Verrucomicrobiota bacterium | reverse complement strand
CGGCCCTCCTCTCGAACATCGATGCGCCCGGTTGACAAACGGTTCATGGAAAGGGTGAGGGGTGGACGGCATGGCTTCGCTACCGAAAAAAGCGTCTCGCACCCAGCCACGCCCGAGAGCTGACAAAGAATTCGCGATCTGTTTCAATGCTCGGGTGATCTTTGTCCATCTTCGCGCCAAGTCGCACTCAATGGTGTCGGAGGCAGTCTGGAGTTGCCGGGCCGCCCTTCTCATCCTGATTCTCCAACTCGGCGCGTGGAGTCGGGCTGAGCATCCGGCTCGATCGTCACGCTGACCCTCTATGACGACGCCCGCGCGATCTTCTCGCAAAAACCGGTCGGATCGGCAGATCCTGCGCCGGCGCATGGGGCGCCTGCCTTTGGTCATTCTCGGCATCGCCTCGCTGCTGTGTGGTGTCTGGGGCGGGCTCATTCGTTTGCCCTTCAATCTGCCGCTGCCCTCGGACAACGCCAACTGGATCACCTTTCATGGCCCGCTCATGGTCTGCGGTTTCCTCGGCACGGTCATTGGGCTGGAGCGAGCGGTCGGAATGCCTCAGCCCTGGACCTATCTCGCGCCGGTGTTGACCGGGGCTGGCGCAATCACGCTGATCCTCGGAAGCTTGGGATCGACCGGGCCGCTTCTGATGACCTTGGGCAGCGCGCTGTTTTTCGTCGTGACGCTCCAAGTCGTGAAAATGCAACGGGCCTTGTTCACCGGCACCATGAGCGTGGGCGCGTTGACCTGGATGATCGGGAACGGGCTTTGGCTGTCCGGTTGGCCGTTTCAGCGGGTTGTGCCTTGGTGGATGGGATTCCTCGCTTTGACGATCCTCGGAGAACGGCTGGATCTGAGTCGATTTCAAAAGCCGCATCCCTCCGCGCGCCCGTTGCTTGTCGGAGCGCTGGGTTTGTTCTTGGCGGGAATGTCTTCGAGCCTGGCGTCACCGCGCTGGGGGGAGCGACTGACGGGCCTGGGTCTCGTGGCGTTGGCGTCATGGCTGGCGCGGTTTGACATCGCTCGCCGGACCGTTCGTCAACCCGGTCTGCCACGGTTCATGGCGATTTGTTTGTTGTCCGGATACGGCTGGATGGCCGCGGCGGGCGCACTGATGATGGTGTCGGCGCCGCTCGAAGCCGGGGTTCGCTATGACGCGGTCCTGCATTCGTTTTTCCTGGGCTTCGTCTTCGCGATGATTTTCGGCCACGCCCCGGTCATCTTTCCTTCCGTGCTGCAGGTCCCGGTTTCATTTCATGGGCGTTTTTATGCGCATGTCGTCCTATTGCACGCGTCGTTGCTCTTAAGGGTGGCGAGTGACCTGACCGAGTGGCCGCTCGGGCGTCAATGGGGCGGCGCGGCCAATGCGGTGGCCCTGGCAGTGTTTCTGATCAACACCATCAGCTCGCTGGTCTTGGGCAATAAGCGGTAAGCCTTCGCCAAGTTTCGGTTAGTCCCGACCACCCTCGGGAGGTGATTTTTGATGACGAATGCCGAGCAAGAGTTGGTGAGCCGTTTGTTCCGGCCCGGCTCGACTCGGACGCGGTTGTTGAATCCGCGCGCGCTGGATGACATATAACCAACCAGACCAGAATCGAGCCGCTCAGCCTCGCGAGTGCTTGGTCGCAAGCAGGCAATCGCGATGGGGGAACGCAGGCGCCCCCGCGGGTTCCGACCGGCGAGGCGCCGGTCGGGATGGAAGCTCAATTCAGTCATTCAATGGTAACTTGCTCGAATACGGCAGTGTGGTCGGCGAGGGCGCCGACCACCGCACGCGAGAGCGCGCGCGCTCCCTCTCAGGACGGAATCGTCAAGGCTTCGGATTCAGAGTCTGGATGGCGCTTCTGATTCTTGGCGCGTTTGTTCTCGTCGGAAAGGCCGCACCGCTTCCGGATCCGATCGTGCTCACCCAGGTTCCCCGGAACGCTCTGCGGCTTCCGCCCTCCTGGGATCCGCGGGGATTATTGCGGGCGAACTGGTTCGATGGAGCGCGGATCATTTTGGTCTCGCCGCAGGGTTCAATCCGGGTGCTTTCGGCGGGGTTTCACTCGGCGGCCGATCCGGATGTTTCGTGGGATGGCCGGCGAGTCGTGTTCGCGGGCCGGAAGGCGGCGGAAACGCCCTGGGGCATTTGGGAGATCGGCGTCGATGGCTCCGGTTTGCGCCCGATCACGCACGAAGAGGATGATTGCCGGAGCCCGGTTTACCTGGGGTCGCTTTTCACTTTGGATTCGCCGGAGCCTTGGTTCACGGTGCTGTTCGCGGGGACGGAGCGGACCCGAAGCGAGTCTGGCTTTGGTTATGGAACCAGTCTATACTCGGTGAAAATGGACGGGACCGAACTTCGGAGACTGACCTTCAATCCCAGCGCGAGCTTCGACGCGGTCCCGATGTGGGATGGCCGGGTGCTTTATTCGACCTGGCGCTCGACGCGATTTTCGGGCGCAGCGCTGGTCGCGCCGGAGCGTGACGCTCTCGCGGAGGCGCCTTCGTCCAGCCGCGTTTCCTTGTTCGGGATTCATATTGACGGCATGGATCACGAGCTGTTTGGAGCGGAGCAGGGGCGGAGCATTCAGCACATGGCTTGCGTGACGGAGACCGGGCGGGTTCTGTTCATCGAGATGGACACGGCCACTTGGGACGGGGCCGGGCAGATCGCGGGCATTCGGGAACAACGACCGCATCATTCCTATGAGCGCATCACGAATGATCCGCAATGGGCCTGGCTGCATCCTTCTCCCCTCGCCCGGGACACGATTCTGATAACGCGTCGCCGAGCCACCGAGCCATTCGACAGCGGGGTCTATCAATTCGATCTGGTTTCCGGACGGGCGGGGGTGGTTTTCGACCAGCCTGAGTTTCACGATGTGCAGGCCAAGGTGGTCCGGGCACGCCAAGTTCCGGACGGACGATCCACGGTCGTGGAAACCAAGTATCCGACCGGGAGGCTCTTTGGACTAAACGCCTATCTGGCCGATGCCAAACTGCAGCCCCGACTTCTGCCTGGGAGCATCGCACGGTTGCGCGTTCTCGAAGGCGTTCCGGCCGGCGCGCCATCGGCTGGGATCGAACCGCGTGAGATCGAGGCGGTCGGTCGTCGGCTGCTGGGCGAGGCCCCGGTCGATCCCGACGGTTCCTTCCATATCGAGATTCCCGCCGATTTGCCGATCGTGCTCCAGGCGGTTGATAGCAATGGCCTGGCCCTGGCGACGTGTGGTTGGCTGTGGGTGAAGCAAAACGAGAACCGGGGTTGCATTGGTTGCCACGAAGATCCCGAGCTCATTCCGGAAAATCACTTTGCCCCGGCCCTCGGGCGCAAATCCCATAAGCTGACCCTGCCCCCGGACCAACGCCGGGCCGTGGGCTTTCGGGAGCACGTCTGGCCCCTGCTGGCAGCCCGATGTGCCGCCGCCGATTGCCATGGCGGGGCCGACACGCCGCTACGATTTCCAAGCGCCGCTAACCCGTCGGACGGCGCGGCCGCGCGCCTGGCCTACACAGCCCTGATGAGTGGGAATATTCAAAAAGGCGGTTCCTATCTCGATCCCGGACAGGCGCGCGCGAGTTTTCTCATCTGGCAAATCCTGGGTCGGAATGCCTCCCGCCCTGGGGATCGGGACGCAAACCGCGGCCCGTCCGATCGTCAAGTGAGGAAAATGCCGCCCGCCGACGCTCCTCCGCTGACCGAAAACGAGATCCGGCTGCTGATCGAGTGGATTGATCTCGGCGCGCCCTGGGAAACGCCGCAAGCCCAATGACATCATGTTCCGCAGAGTCTGGTTGGAATGGAAGGAGCCGACGTGAGGAGGCTCGCTCTTCTCGCGCCCGACCGTCGCGAATTCCTCGAGAATCAGAGTCTCGTCAACTCGACTCCTCCGGCTGGAAGGGACTTTTCAGACACGCGCGCGAGCGCACGCACTTCATGGAACCAAATATGAACGCAAGGCCAGACCAACGAAGACGGTCGGAGCAGACGAAGGGTTCTCGCCGATGGGCCGTCGGAGTTTTTCTATTGGTCCTGTCGTGTGGCTTTGGCCGCGCCGCCGGGGCGGCTGCGCCGGCCTGGCCGCAATTCATCGACATCACCGAATCCGCCGGGATTAAATTCAAACATCACCTCGGCGATTCGGAATTGAACAACATCGTCGAGGCCACCGGCCCGGGGGCCATGATGTTCGATTATGACAACGACGGATTCCTCGACCTCTACTTCGTCAATGGCTGTTGGCACCCGGACATCAGTGATAACCGGGGGAAGTCGCTCAAAGACAAACTCTCGCACGCGCTCTATCACAACAATGGCAACGGCACGTTCACGGAGGTGACGGCGAAGGCCGGCGTGCGCTGCCAGAGCTACGGCATGGGCGTGACTTCGGCCGACTACGACAACGACGGCGACCTCGACATTTACGTCCTTAACTTTGGACCGAATGTGCTTTATCGAAACAATGGCGACGGAACGTTCACGGATGTCACGGCCCAGGCTGGGCTGTCCGATCCGCTGTGGAGTGCTCATGCAGCCTGGCTGGATTATGATCGGGACGGTGATCTCGACGTCTTCGTCGTCAATTATCTGGCCTACGACAAGGGAGCGTTTCAAAAAACTCGCGCCTATTACGCCGCCGATAATTTTCCCGGCCCGCTCTCCTATCCCGGATCCCAGAGCCATCTCTTTCGCAACAATGGCAACGGCACGTTCACCGACGTGACCAAGGAAGCCGGATTGATCTACCCGAACGGGCGCGGCATGAGCGCCGTGGCCGTGGACATCGACCTGGATGGAGACCAGGACCTTTACGTCTCCAACGACGCCGGACCGAACAATTTGTGGATCAACGATGGCCAGGGCCGCTTTGCGGACAAGGCTTTGGAATGGGGAGCTGCCTTTGGTGAGGGCGGCCAGGGTGTGTCGTCCATGGGGCCGGTCGTGGGAGACGTGGATCGCAACGGTCGATTGGACATACTCGTTCCCGACATGGGCTTTGGCACCTTGTTGTCTCAAGTGGCGCCGAGTCGTTTTGTGGATATCACCGCGCAGAGCGGGTTGACCATCATCTGCGGTCAATACACCGGCTGGGGTGGGCTCCTCTTCGATTTTGACAACGACGGGTACCTCGACGTCTTCATCGCCAATGGCGATCCGCATCATCTCTACCTGGAGGAGGCGGTCCTGGCGCGGAACAATGGCCGGGGCCGATTCATCGATGTGGCCCGGGATTGCGGCGCGTTCTTCCAGAAAAAATTTGTCGGCCGCGGCGCGGTCTGCGGCGACATCGATAACGATGGCGATCTCGATATCCTCATGTGCACCATTCAGAACGCCCCGTGCCTCTTGCGCAACGATGGCGGCAACCGCCAAAACTGGCTCAAGGTGGTGCCGCTGCTGAAGAACGGGCAAGTGGCCCTCCACTCGCGCGTCACGGTGAAAACCAGCGCTCTGACCCAGCTCCAGCCCGTCATCGCGGGAAATGCCTACCTCGGCTCCAATGATCCGCGACCGAATTTCGGCCTCGGTTCGGCCAGCCGCGCCGATACCGTGGAAGTGGTCTGGCCCGACGGCACCCAGCGGCGGCTGGAGAACGTCAAAGCCAATCAGATTCTGAAAATCCCTTACCCCAATCCGTGATCTTCCGCGTGGTCATGAATGCGCTTCCAACCCTTGAACCAGGTAGGGACGAGTCGCTGGCTCGTCCGCGCCGCGTCCCACGGCGCAAGGGGCTGATCTCGCAACGACGGTTGCCGGTTTCTGCAATCGCCCACTCCTCCGTGGCTTGGGACGCGCGAGCCGCGCGTCCCTACCAGGGGACGGTTCATGGGAAGCCCCCTTTTGCCTGGCGCATGCCTCGGGACCATGAACCGAGATCTGGCGCGTCAGCGCTTTGGAGTGCGCCGGCCCTCCGGCGCTTTGGCCGGGAGCGGGGAAAGCGGCAGAGGGCTGCCGCACTCCAAAACCTGGCGGTTCATGGGAAGCCCTTTTCCGCTTGGCGCATGCCTTGGGACCCTGAACCCATCCAACGGTGGGGCGAGACTCCGTCGAGCCCTGGAATCTTGGTCGGCAAAAAAGTCAGGGTTCGACAGAGTCTCACCCCACCCCAGGTTCATGGAGAGAGGTTCTTCCGACACGCGTTGAGATGCATTCTCTTGTTTCTCGCCGTCATGTCTGGGCATTGGACCGCCACCGGCGCGGAAGGAGGGGCGGACAAGCATCCGATCTATGTCGGTGTGGAAGTTTGCAGCCGATGTCATGGGGACGCGGCTTCCGGTCACCAGTTCAGCATCTGGCGCCGCAGCGCCCACGCTCGCGCCTACGCCACGTTGGCGCTGCCGGAGGCCAAGCGCATTGCCGAACTGAGCGGCATCCCGGAAGAGCCGCAGCGCGCGCGCATGTGCCTGGGCTGCCACGCCACCGCCGCGGAGACCGAGGATTGGGAGCGCTCCGAAACCTTTCACATTGAAGATGGCCTGCAATGCGAAGCCTGCCACGGTCCGGGCAGCGAATATGCCGTCCGCGAAATCATGCTCGACCGCGACCAAGCCATCGCCAACGGCCTCGTGATTGCCGATCGCAAGACGGCCTGCCTCCGGTGCCATCGCGTCAAAGGCTCGCATGAAGCAGTTCTGAAGAAGAAACCGTTTGACCTTCAGGAGGCCTGGCCCAACATCAAACACGCCCTCGCGGGCACTCCGCCGCCCCAGGCTCCGGTGGACGCCGGGACCGCGTCCACTCAGCACAAATATACAGGCGTGATGGTTTGCGCCTCTTGCCATGGATCGGAGAAGAACAATTACCAGTTCAGTCGATGGCGCTTGAGCAAGCATGCCCAGTCTTACGCCAGTCTGGCTACGGCCAAAGGTCTTGAGTATGCCGAGAAAGCTGGGGTGAAAGGAGATCCCCAGGCTAGTGCGCAATGTCTCCGCTGTCACACCACGGGGGCGGGTCAACCCGCCGGCCAGTTCCTCCCGGGCTTCTTTGTCCGGGACGGCGTGCAGTGCGAAGCCTGCCACGGCCCCGGGAGCGAGTATTCGGCGGAAGCGGTCATGCGCGACCGGTTGGGCGCGACCACTGCCGGCTTGGGGCCGGTGAGCGAGAAGACTTGTGCGCCTTGCCATGAACCCGCCCAGGCTCACGGCCAGTCGTTTAATTATCCGGCGGCGGTCTCAGCCATCGCCCATCCGACCAAGCCCGGCGCGGTGGCGGAGGACCGGCGCCCCCAATACAAGACACCGCTCAATCTTGCCCTCACTCCGGATGGCCGCGAACTCTGGATCACCTGTGAAGCGGCCAACTCCGTGGCCATCGTCGATGTCCGCACGCGCCAGAAAATTGCGGAATTTCCCGTCGGCGGCCAGCCCCACGACCTCACCTTCGACCCGCCCGGCCGCCGGGCCTTTGTCTCGAACCGCCTCGATGACACGGTCTCGGTCGTGGATGTGCGCGAGCGCAGGGTCACGACGACGCTCGAAGTGGGCGATGAACCTCATGGCATCTTGCTCGATCGGCCGGGGAAGTATTTGTATGTCCTGAACACCTCGATCGACAACATCTCGGTCTTCGACGCCGGCACCTTGCAGGAGATCAAGCGCCTCAGCGCCAGCCGATCTCCGTGGTCCTTGGCGCTCTCCCCCGATGGCAGCCAAATCGCGGTCACGCATGCCCTGTCGCGGTTTGTCAAGCCTTCGCAGCCCTCCCTGTCCGAGATCACGGTGATCGAAGCGGAGCGGGCCGTGGTCGAGGATCGCGCGCTCGTGCCGCAAGCCAATTTGCTCCAGGGCATCGCCTGGCACCCGAGCGGCGAGTACGCGCTCTTCACCTTGCTCCGGACCAAGAATCGGATCCCGATGACCCGCATTGCCCGCGGCTGGACCATTTCCAACGGATTGGGCATCGCCTGGCGCGAGGGCGGGGTCGATCAGGTGATCCTGGATCAGCCCAACCTGGGCTTCGCCGATCCGGCCGACCTGGCCATCACGCCGGACGGGCGTTACGCGCTGGTCACGAGCAGCAGCACGGATCGGGTGGCGGTGGTCGATTTGAACAAACTGATTTCCCTCATCAAATCCGCCAGCCGCCTGGAGCGCGAGAAAGTGCTGCCCAATCATCTCGGCAACTCGACCGAGTTCACCGTCAAATACATTCCGACTCCGCCGAGCCCGCGCGGCATCACCTGCTCGGCCGATGGCGCTTTCGCCTATGTCGCCAATGCCTTGGACGATTCCGTGACCGTGATTGATCTTAAAACGCTCGAGGCTGTCCATCGAATCGATCTGGGTGGCGCCAAAGAACTGACCAAGGCGCGGTTCGGCGAACGGTTGTTCAACAGCGCCAACATCACCTTCCGCCGCATGTTCTCGTGCCACACCTGCCATCCCGACGGCCACATTGACAATGTCGTCTATGACATCGAATCCGACGGCATCGGCGTCAGCCCGGTGGACAATCGAACCCTCCGCGGGATCAATGACATGGCGCCCTATAAATGGGAGGGCACGAATCCGAGCCTCAAGCGGCAATGCGGAGCGCGACTCTCGGTCTTTTTCACGCGCCTCCAGCCGTTCACGCCGGAAGAACTCGATGCCGTCGATCATTATATCTGCACCATTCCGCGCCCGCCCAACCGGTATCGCAAACTGGGCGAGCCGCTGACGGCGGCGCAGCGACGCGGGAAGGCGATTTTCGAACGGACGCGCGCCAACGATGGCCGCGAGATCCCGGTGGGAAATCGCTGTTTCACCTGCCATCAGCCCCCGCTCTATTCCGACGGGTTGGTCCATGATGTCGGCACCCGGCAGTCCAATGATCGCCAGGGCAAGTTCGACACGCCGCACCTGAGCAACATTTACGATTCCGCGCCGTATCTCCATAGCGGCTTCGCCCAATCGCTCGAGGAGATTTGGACGACCTACAATCCCTACGACCAGCACGGCGTGGCCAACGACATGACCAAGGATCAACTCAACGATTTGATCGAGTATTTGAAAACGCTCTAACTCCTAACCCAGAGGATCCAAAATGCACTGTCCAAATACGATTCCGCGTCCACTCGCAGCCCCAGCGAGGCAATTCGATTGGGGGAGCACACGCGCCCTCGCGTGTTCCGACCGGCGCCTCGCCGGTCGGAAGCGGGATCGAACTCAGTCATTAGAAGGTCAACCGTTCATGGTCACGAGTGTGGTCGGCGAGGGCGCCGACCACCGCACGCGAGGGCGCGTGCGCTCCCCGTGGCCGCGAAATGATTGCGGTTTGGTTCTTCTTCTCTTGCTCCTGCTTGGTCTCGGCGCACCGCGGTTAATGTCAGCCCCGGCGGATCAGGGCGCCGCCGCCGATCCCGGCCTGCCCTACGTCTATACCCAATGGGAACACTTCGGAATCGCCGAAGGCCTGCCCAACGATCATATCTTCGCCCTGAAAACGGACGGGCCGCGGATCTGGATCGGGACCGAGAACGGCCTGGCCTGCTACGACAAGCGGACGCGGAAGATCAAGTCGTGGACGGAGAAGGACGGTTTGCCTTGGCGCGCGATCTCCGGGATCACGGTCCACCCCAAGACCGGGGATGTCTGGATCGGCTTTTTCGGCGGCGGATTGGCTCGCTTCAGCGGCGGGCGCTTCGATCATTATCACCAAATGAACAGCGGCTTGGTCAACGATTTGGTTTACGCCGTGACCATCGAGAACGACAACGTCTGGTGCGCCACCACCGCCGGGGCCAGCCGCTTCAACACCAAGACGGACAAGTGGGATATTTACACCGAGAAGAATGCGCCCATGGAAGAGATCTGGAATTACGGGGTCAATTACGCCGATGGCAAGGTGCATCTCGCGGTCTGGGGCAGCGGCGTGCTCGAGTTCGACGTCGCCACCGAGACCTGGAAAAGCTACCTCGATCCCGACGGCGAAATGGAGATCGACCTTTATCGGGACGACGGCCTCGTCCATGTCATCACGACCGGGGTCAACTATGTGGAGAAGGCGCTCTGGATTTCGACCTACTTCGGAGTTTGCCGCTATGACGGACGTCATTGGCGGGGCTTTTTCGACCACGAGTGCGGGCTGCCGAGCAATTTCAATAATAACCTCAAAGCCCGGAGTGCCTATGAATGCTGGTTCTGCACGGACAAAGGCCTCGGGGTCTGCGCCGATTCCGAAACCGACACCTGGGTCACTTATACCTCCGACGGCAAGAACCACACCGGCCAGGCCGTGATCAAACGCGGCTCCCAAGTGCTCAAGACGGTGGACACCGGCTACAACGTCTCGCACAACTTCATCATCTGCGTCGAACACGATGGCCCGGACACCTGGGTTGGCACGGGCAAAGGCCTGGCCCGGGCGGTGGGCAAAGGCTATTATCCCCGACTCAAGAATTCCTCGGAACTGACCCAAGCGGTCACTCGGTAAAATCGCGTCCGTTATGAAACCAATCCAATTCCGTTCACTGCACGCCACGTCAGTTTGTACGGGCGCGCTCGCGACGATCCTGCTTCTGGCGGCGATGGCCCGGGCCGCGGAGGCGCCCGCGAAAGCGGGTGCGGACAGCCCGTCGGTCCCGCCGCCCACGATCGAGGAAGTGCTCAAGGCGATCAACGTCGGACCGTACGAATTGCCGCCGTTGCCTCTCCGGACGAATCAGAATTACGCCCACTCCCCGTCCGACGTGGAGCCTTACAGCGGGGTCAAACCGTACAAGGAACATTTTCTCGTCCAGATGCAGTACACCGGCGCGGGCCGATCGATTCCCGAACCGGAGCGCGTGGACACGGTCAAGATTGGATTTCTCGGCCCGATCATGGCGACGGTTTCCGTCGCGACCGGTGGCAAGAGCCATGAGGAAGCATTGGGCATCGCGATGTTGCGCGGCGCCCGCCTGGCCATCGAGCATGCCAATGAAGGCGGGGGCTATCTGAAACGAAAGATTCCCTTCGAGTTGGTCGTGCGGAATGACAACGGACTCTGGGGAGCCTCCGGAACCGAGATCGCCAAGCTGGCCTACGCGGACAACGTCTGGGCGATCCTCGGATCCATCGACAGCGCCAACACCCACATCGCCATTCGCGTCGCTCTCAAAATCGAAATCCCAATGCTGACCTCCGGTGATACCGACCCCACTTACATCGAAACCAACATTCCCTGGGTCTTGCGTTGCATTGGCGACGACCGGCAGATGAACTACCTGATCACCGATTACCTCTTTCGCAAAATGAACTACACGCGCGTGGCCATCCTCCGCGCGAGCAACCGCTATGGCCGCTTCGGGGTCCGGGAAATCCGGGATTCGAGCCGCCGGCTCGGACATCCCGTGCTCATCGAAATGGCCTACAAGGTCGGCGTCACGAATTTCAGCGTCCAACTGGATCGGGTCGAGGAAGCCAAGCCCGAGGTCATCGTCCATTGGGGCGACGCGGAAGATGCCGCCAACGTGTTGAATGCGCTGCGGGCCCGGGGGATGAAGCAGCCCTTTTTCACGAGCGATCGCGCGGTTTCGGACGAGTTCCTCAAGATCGCGGGCTCGAATGCGGAAGGCGTCATCTGCGGATTTCCGTGGAATCCCACCCGTCAGGATCCGAAGCTGGAAGCGTTTCGCGCGGCGTTTCGCCAGCGCTTTGGCGTCGAGGCGGAAACCTACGCCGCCCACGCCTACGATGGCATGAACATGTTCATCTGGGCCATCCAAACGGCCGGACTCAATCGCGCCAAAATTCGCGATATCCTCGCCCATCGCCCTGATCCGTTTCCGGGTGTGACTGGGGACATTCCCTTGAGCGCGGTGCTCGATGACGACGGGGACGTGTTTCTCGCGATCCGCGAAGGCGGCCAATGGCGATACCGGTCGCGCGAGGATCTGGGCATTCCGCGCGGCCAGGTCATCGAGAAGATGCGGGCCGACCGCCAAGAGGCGAATTCAAAATAAGCCCATGACCGGTTCATGGGAAGGGAACACCTCCAACGAGTGGACGTGAATCGAGGCCATGAGCCTATCCAACGGTGGGGCGAGACTCCGTCGAGCCCTGGAATTTTGGTCGGTAATAAAGTCAGGGTTCGACAGAGTCTCACCCCGCCCAGGTTCATGGAAAGCCTCCTTTCGCTTGGCGCATGCATCGGGACTATGAACCAAGCGTTACCCGATGCGTCGCGCCGGCGTCTTGGAGTGCGCCGGCCCTCCGGCGCTTTGGCCGGGTGCGGGGAAAGTGGCAGAGGGCTGCCGCACTCCAAAACCTGGCGGAGTCGTGTTGCCCTCTTCTCAAAAATCAGCCGCCCGTTAAGGAACGGTTCATGGCAAAGGACGGCATGTGGCTGTCCCGAGACATCTGGGTGGCCAGCAGGCCGACCTTTTCCGATCGCGCTGGGATCGCTCATTTGGGCTTGCCTGGTCGTGATGATTGCCGGAGCCGTCGCCGGGGAACCCGATTCCGGAAGCTCCGTTACCTCCCCGTATCTCGATCTGCGGGCGCGGCGCCTCGAGTACCTGGGGCCACGTCCCGAGCCCTCCGCTGGCGATGAAGTCAGGGAAATCACCCTCGGTTGGTTCGGGCCCTCGGATCCGGACGAACCGGTCGCGGGCGATCTCTGGTGGTCGGCCGATCTCGCCGTTCGTGAAGCAAACAGCGCGAACGGTTCGGGTCAGCCTTTGATTCGTCTGATTCCGAAATGGTCCGAGAATCCCTGGGGCACGGGCATTGCGGGTTTGTTCAAAGCGGTTTACGAAAACAAGCTCAGCGCCATCATCGGCTCGATTGACGGCGCCTCGACCCATTTGGCGGAACAGGTGGTGGCCAAGGCCCAGTTGCCGCTCCTCAGCCCGGTCAGCACGGACAAATCCGTCAATCTCGCCGGTGTCTCCTGGATGTTCTCGTGTGCTCCGGCCGACGACGTGATCGCTCCGGTCATGGCGGAGCTCGCGTGGACCGCGCGGCCGGCGGGCGTGGGCCGATTGATTCTGGTCAGCGGCACGGACCACGATTCTCGGGCCCTGGCTGGCGAACTCTTGAAGGCGTTATCGCGGAAGCATCAGACGCCTCAGTTCCGTTTCGAAGTCTCGCCGGGAGCCGTGTCGTTGGAAGCCCAACGGCCGGCTCTGGCCCGAGCAGGCCCGGACACAGTGTTGCTTGTGGCCGAACCCGGAGACGCCGCCCGGTTGGTCCGATCGATCCGCGAGCTTGCTCCGGCTTGCGTCATCATCGGCGATCATCGACTGGCCCGCTTTCGCTTTCGCAGCCTGGCCGGAACGGCCGCGGAGGGTGTCCGTCTGCCCCTCTTGTTGCGGCCTGGGGAAACGGAGGCGTTGTTCGGTCGGTTCGCCGCGCTCTTCCGGGCGCGCTATCAGCGGGAACCTGATTACGCCGCGGCGTTGAGCTACGATGCGACGCGACTGATGATGGAAGCGATCCATCACGCCGGTCCGGATCGCGGACGGATCCGCGAGGAATTGGTGCGGCTGACGCCGTGGCGCGGGATGGTCGGCGAGGTGCGCTGGAATGGTCTTGGTGAAAATACCGGCGGGACACCGCGGCCCGGCGTGATTCGTGGCGGTCAGACCCGGCTTCTTGAATCACCGGCGGGCGATGAGCTGCCACCGAGTCCTTCGGCAAAATCAAACGGCCCGACTGAACATGAACCAACCCAACATTGACGCCATGCGGAGTCGCCCTCAACCGGTTTACGGAAGCGCGCGCGCCTGGCTTGCGGTCGTGACGATGGCGGTGGTCATGTCGGCGATTGGCTGTCGGCGCAGCGCCGGACCGGGCGATGGCACCGACCTGGTCGTTCAAGGCATGAATCGGGGCGTGAGTTGCATGGGGCAGTATGACTATGAGAAGGCTGTCCAGGCGTTTGAAAGTGTCCTCCAGGCCAAGCCAGATCTCGCCGATGCTCAAGTCAATCTGGCCATCGCCCTCTTCAATCGCGGACGCAAAGAGGATCGCGATCTCGATCGAGCCGGTCAATTGTTGTCGGCGGTGCTCCAGCGCTCTCCGAGCCATCTCCGCGCGCTCTATTTTCAAGGCGTCCTTCTCCAGTTCTCCGGTCAGACCGAGGCGTCGGTCCCCTGCTTCGAACGCGTTTTGCAATTGCGGCCCGCCGATGGCGCCACCTGGTACTTACTGGGGCTCTCCAAAGAACGGATCGGACAACCGGCTGAAGCGGAATACCTCAAAGCCATTCAGTTCAAACCTTACCTCTCCAGCGCCTACTACAAGCTGTCCCAACTGGCCTTGCGCGCCGGCGACGCCGTCAAAGCCGGTCCGTATCTCGAGCACTTCAAACGCCTGCGCGAATCTCCGTTGAACGAGATCATCGAGTTGCCCCAATACGGTCAGATGGGCGACCTCGCCTTGGTTCAACCGTTCGAACCGCGCCTCTCGCCGCCCTTGACTCCGAGCCGCTCCAGCGCGGACGCGGATCGGATTCTGTTCGAGACCGATCGGCGCTGTTTCGCTCCGGTCCAGCCCGGCGAGCCGCTGAGCGGTGCCGCTCTTGCCGATATCAATCAGGACGGAGTTCCGGACTTGCTCGTGCCCGCTCCTGCAGCCGGCGAGGGTGGTGGTGTTCTGCTGCTCGTTTCCGCGGGTTCCTCCAGCTATCGGGAGGAGGCGGTCGTTCGAGGCCTCGGCTCCGGGCGCGCCGTCACGAGTGGCGCGTGGGGCGACCTGGACAACGATGGCGTCCCGGACTTGCTCCTCGCCGGCGCAGGCCGGCACGCGTTCCGGGGCTTGACGAACGGCGCGTTCTCGGAGATCACGGCCGCGATCGCTCCCGCCACCAATGCGGGGGCGGCTCGGTCCGCCTTGTTCTGGGACGCGGATCATGATGGCGATTTGGATCTGCTGTGGAGTGGTTTGGCGGGCGCGGGTCAGGGTCTCCATCTCCTGAACAACAACGCCGACGGCACCTTCACCACTCTGACTCCGACCAACGGCCTGGCCGTGAAGGGCGACATTGTCGCGGTGTTGCCCGGCGACGTGGATGGCGATCGCGATGTCGATTTGGTGGTGCTGGAGCGCGGAAGATCGGCGCGCATCTTCCTGAATGATCTTCTCGGCCAATATCACGAGACTGAGCAGAACGACGCTGCCCTGCGAGGCGACCTGGGCGGCGTGCTCCAGGATCTGAATGGAGATGGCCTCTTGGATCTTCTCACCTTGGGCGGCGATCCGCCGGCTCTAAGGCTCTTCCTGGGCGATGGGCATGGTCGATTTCGGCTGAGTGAAAGTCCGCTCACGGACGCGGCGGCGGTGGCCTCCTGGGGCGCGCCGCGGGGCATCCGAGTCGCGGATGTCGATTTGGATGGTGATTTGGATATCGCCATCTTTGGCCGGGATGGACATCTCCTGCTCAATGATGGAAAAGGGCGGTTCGTGTTTCTGCCGCAGGTTTGGAAGGCCGCGCCCGGTTACGACTGGGTCGGAGCCGAGTGGACCGATCTCACCGGCGACCGCGTTCCGGATCTGTTGGTAATGGAGCAAGGAGCCACCAGCCGCGTTCGACTTTGTCGCGGCGTCCTGACGCCTCCCGGGACGGCGGTGGCGTTTCAACCGACCGGTCTGAGAGGCGTCGATCAGCGCACCCGCAGTCCGGCCAGCGGGTACGGCGCCAGTCTCAAGGTGCGAACCGGCCTCCGCGAGCAGACCCTTCTCTACAACGGACTGAATGGCGGTCCGAATCAATCGTGGCTCCCGCTGGTGTTCGGTTTGGGCGGGGCCGCCCAGGTGGATTACGTCTCGTTGGCCTGGCCTGATGGAGTCATGCAGGTGGAGGTGGCGTTGGGGAGCGGTCCCGTTCACGCGGTTCCGGAAACTCAGCGCAAGATTTCGAGCTGCCCAGTCCTCTTTGCCTGGAACGGCGAACGCTTCGAGTTCATCACCGACTTTGCCGGAGTGGGCGGCCTCGGATATTTCTCCGCGCCCGGCGTCTCCGCGCCGCCGCAAGTGCTGGAGCACGTCAAGATCGAGCCCGGTCAGCTCGTGGCGAAAGAGGGCGTCTTCGAGCTCCGTATCACGGAACCGATGGAGGAGACCGCCTACGTCGATCGCCTCGAGTTGGTCGCGGTCGATCATCCGGCGGACTGGGCCGTTTATCCGGACGAACGTCTGGCCGTGAACGGTCCGCCGCCCACTCACGAATTGCTCGTGGCCCGAGAGCGCATCTGGCCGCTCCACGCCACCACGGCGGACGGCCGCGACTGTACCGATCGACTGATGAAAGTAGATCGTCTCTACGCTTACGATCCGCCTTTGGATCGCCGGTTTGTCGGCTTCTGCCGACCCCACACGTTGGAGCTGGATTTTGGTTCCCAAGGGAATCGATTCGGCGCCACGGATAAAATTCACCTCTTCATCCAGGGCTTCATCGAATACCCGTACTCGCAAACGGTTTATGCGGCGGGCCAGGCGGGCCTGGCTTGGGAACCGATCCGCGTGGAGGGTCAGCAGCCCGGCGGCCAGTGGCAAACGGTGGTCCCCGACGGCGGCGCCCCCGGTGGCCTGGGACGAATGATGACCCTCGAGCTGACGGGAAAACTGTCCCGCGGCACTGGTCGGATTCGGCTGACCACCAATCTGGAGATTTACTATGACGCCATTTTTTTGGCGCGGCAGGAAACGACTGAGGGACTCGTTCGCCGATCCGTGCCGCTGCGCGAGGCAACGTTGCGACGGGTTGGGTTTCCCCGAGAGTATTCTCCCGATGGGCGACGGCCTTTGATCTACGATTACCAGAACATGGATCCCACCGCGCCCTTCCATGTCTTGCGCGGCGCTTACACGCGCTTCGGAGCGGTGGGCTCGCTCCTGGCGGAATTCGACGATCAATACGTGCTGGTGGGACCGGGCGAAGAAATCGCGGCGCGCTTCGACGCCACGGTTCTCGAGCCGCTCCGGCCCGGCTTGGCGCGGAGTTTTCTCCTCATTTCCCACGCCTACTGCAAAGACCTCGATCTTTACACCGCCGAGTGCCGCACCGTGGAGCCGTGGCCTTTCCGGACGATGAGCCGCTACCCTTACCCGAGCTCCGAAGCCTACCCCGAAAGCGCGGCCCACCGAAAGTACCGCGCCGAATACAACACGCGACTTGTGGAGTAACCGGAAAGGGGATCGCCCCATGAATCTCCGGTGGGGTCAGACTCTGTCGAACCCTGACTTTTCTGCCGGCTATGATTCCAAGGCTCGACGGAGTCTTATCCCAACGAGATGGATGGGTTCGGTAGTTCCCGTGCCATCGAGCGCCTTGCAGCATTCGGGACGGTGACGCCGGCGGAGCGCGGTGGCCGCCTCTCGCTTCACGGCACCTTGACGCGCCAAAATGAGCTGGCATTGGTGGGCCGGGGCAGGCGCACCACCTGCGGATCGTTGGTCAGAATCAACGAGGTCGCGAGTGCCCATTGGCTCGGGTTGAGGACAGGCGTCCGTTCGATCTGGTGAACTTCGCCGGGGTTTCCGCTGATGCTGAGGAAAACGTTGGTGCCCGAACTGCTCAAGGTCAGCGTGGGCCGCCGGGGCAGCGGTTCGTCGCTCAAATCGGGAATCCCATTGCCATCCCCGTCATTCAGGTCGGTAATCTTGATCAGCCAAACGAGATAATCCTCGGCTCGCGTGCTCGAATCGCCATCAGTGAAGACAAAGAAACCGTAGTACTCGCGACCGTCCCGATCCAGAGCCGGAGCGCCCTGATACCCCACCGTCTGGGCCGCGTCGTTGGTCCAAACGCCCGGCAGAAGCTTCAGTTGTTTGGAGCTGACCTTTTCCAGGAGAGCTGGGCCTTTGAACGTTCGCGAGGCAGCGACGGCGTTCGTCAGCGCGATCGTCCCGGGGGCATTGGTGGCGGTGGTGCGATAGGACAGCACACCCCGATATTCCTGAATTTCGAAGGTGTGGACGAAGGTTACGCCGTAACCGTCCATGGTCAGCCGGCAGGTCCCCGTAGCGGAATTGGCGCTTCGGCTCCAGCTCGTTCGGACCCGCCCGCTTTGCAGAAGATCATCGGAGGCGCCCTCGGTGGTGATGGCGTCCACGGCTTGGCTGATTTCGAAAAAGTCCGGAATCCCGTTGGTGTTGGCATCGACCGCGCCGGGGACATTGAGGAAAAAACCGCCGTTGATCGGTTCGAAGAAGATGTCGCCGGTCAATTGATAATAGGTCCCATGAGAGCTGGGCGCGCCCTCCGGCAAGGGGGCGAGCTCGCCGTTGGGTTGGCTCGACTCGGGCGAATCGGAGCTGAGCCGCAGACCGTAAGTCAACCCCAGCGATTTCACGGTGGCCGGTTGAAAGCGCAGCGCGAGCGAATAGAGTTGGACCTGGGCTTGTCCGACCGCGCGGAGATTCAGCGGAGCGAGGAGGCAGACCAAGCTCAAAATGGAGAGCAGATGTTTCATCTCAAAGACACTTGCTATTCCAACCCTCCTCCGCATGGCAAGGCTAATCCTTGCTGAGATCTCCAGATCGGTTATTCGGGTCACGGGGCGATTGTCGGCGCGCCCGCCCGCTGGCGTCGGGCCATGAGTTCCTTCCAAGTGGTTCGGACAATGCCACGCTCCTCCAAGAGCCCTTTGACTCTCGGATCGGTCAAGGCATTGAGATCAGCCCGCCGTGATTCGCTCGAACTGGTGATGACGGAGAAATCCTCGGTCGGGCGCGACGCATGAAAGAGGATCTCGGTCACACCGGGTTTCAATTCCTTGAGCAACCCCAGGAGGCGCTCGGTTTTCTCCGCCGGTTTCCAACCATAGGAGCCGGTATGCAGATCATCGAGGACGGGCAAACCGGCGTTCCAGATCTTCGGCACCCACGCCCGCAGCGGTGCCGCGGCTTCGGCGTTCTCCTGGCTGGCATACGTCGCGTGCCCGCCCACCGCGAGGATCGGGATCTTCTTCTCCATGCCAACCCGGGCGAAGCGCTCAAAGTAATCCGGCCGGGCAAACAACGTGCCCATGTGCGAATCGAGGTGCGTGATGGGAATTCCGAGAGTCTCCGCGCGATCGATCTGCGCGCGAATCTCACGCTCGATCTCATCCGCCGATCCCCGGGCGACCACCCCCTCCACGCTCCGCCAGAGGCAGCCCTCGGGATCGACCAACCCCGGGACTTGGCTCTTGCCCGCCACCGGACCCCATCGATACGGCGCCCATTCGGAGGTCAGGGTCAGATGCAACCCGCTGTCCACCTCCGGATGACCCTTGAGGTAATGGGCAATCTCCGGGACCCACGGGCAAGGCATCATGACGGCCCACGATGTGGCCATCCCCTTTTCGGTGGCCTCGATCCCGCCGAGGTTCGATGACCGCGACATCCCGACGTCATCCACGTGCAAGATGACCACGACCGTGCCGGGTTTCCAACCAAGCCGTTCGGCAAAGGTGGCGTCCGCCGCCCGGGCCGTGAATGGTTGGAGTGCGAGCGCGGTCCAGATCGCGATCGCCGCGGCGAAAAGGGAAAAGGTCGGGTTCATTTTCAGTTCAAGATGCGGGAGCCATGATCATCATTTAGCCCTCGTGCCGTCGAGGCGCAAATCGGGGGGCGGTTGGTCGAGGCTTCTTGACCACCTTGAGTGCTACCGATTTAACCTGGATGGCTGGTGCTAATGAACACACCGCCCGGTGTTATTGGCAGAACTTGGCGGTCTTTTATGATCAAGCGTCCTGACCGGGGTCTTTGCGGAAAGATGAACTCGATCTAAATACT
>CAYHFE010000074.1:0-19696 GCA_964355375.1 uncultured Verrucomicrobiota bacterium | reverse complement strand
GCCCGCGCTTTTGAGCACCGTTTTCGCCGCCGGCCTGCTGCTCGTCTTCCTGTCCCTCACCGGCGGCGGACGAGCGACGGTCCGGGCCACAAGCCCGTCGTCGGACCGCGTCGGACGGGTGCTGCGCGGGGCCGCGGCGGGCGAGGTCGGCGCTCGTGAGCTCGCGACGGCGAGCGCTGTCAGCGGAGTACTGGTGGCGGTCGTGACCCAGGTGTTCCTCGGCTGGCCCGTGCTGACACTCGCGGCGGGCGTCGTCGGGGCGCTCCTGCCTTCCTGGTACTTCCGGCAGCGTTCGCTCCGGCGGCGGTCGGAGGTCGAGGAAGCCGTGGCGGAGGCGGTCGACGCCCTGCGCGACGCCACGCGCGTCGGCATCGCCATCGAGGAAGCACTCCGGGTGCTCGCGCGGACCGGGCCCGTGCCCATGAGGGGGACGTTCCGGGAGATCGAGCGCGACCTCCGGCTCGACGGCTTCGAAGCCGCGCTGGGCCGCGCGCGAGAACGCGTCGCCGACCCCGCATTCGACACGCTCGTCGCGGCGCTCTTGATGTCGTACCGGATCGGCGGACGCAACCTCGCTCAGGTGCTCGACGGACTGAGCCGCTCGGTACGCGCCAGCGCGCGCGCCCACCGCGAGGTGCAGGCGACGCAGGCCCAGAACGTGCTCTCCGCGCGTGTCATCGCCGCGCTGCCACTCGTGCTGCTCGTCGCGATCCGTGCCACGAACCCCGGCTACCTGGAGGTGTTCTCCTCGCCCGGCGGGCAGGGGGTGCTCGCGCTTTGCCTGATTAGCATCGTGGCCGGGTACGCAGTGATGCTGCGCGCGACGGAGCTGCCCACGGCCGGGAGGGTGCTGCGATGACCATCGCACTGCTGCTCAGAGGCGTACTGGGCGCCGGGTTCTGGCTGATCGTGGTCGGACGGCCGCGGCCGGAGCTCGCGCTGCGGCTGCAGCGGCTCTCCGTGCAGGGGCGGATCGCACTCGGCGACGACGGCGCAGACCGCCCGCCGATGTTCAGTTCACCGCTCCTCGAACGCACGCTGCGGCCATTGCTCGACGACGCCGGCAACGCCCTGGGAACAATCCTGCGGCGTTTCGGGATCGAAGCGGGCGACCTCGATCAGCGGCTTGCCTTGGCGATGCCCGAGGTGAACGCGTCGCAGTTCCGCGGGCAGCAAGTGGCGGTCGGCGCGGTAGTCGGCGCCTTCTTCCCGCTCATGAACCTGTTCGGCCTCCACCCGTTCGGCCCCTGGCCGGTCTGGATCTGGCTGGGCGGCTTCGCGGTCGGCTTCGCGGCGCCGAGCTGGCAGCTGAACGCGCGGCTACGAAGACGCCGGCTCGCGGTGCTGACCGAGACACCGGTCGCCCTCGACCTCTTCGTGCTTGCGGCGAGCGCGGGGCTCTCTCCCGAACAGGCGCTCGCGGAGGCGGGCCGTCAGCTCGACGGCATCCTCGGGGCGGGTCTGCGCGAGGTCGTGCGCGAGACGGGCCTTGGCACGACTGGCTACGCGGACGGGCTGCAGGCGCTGGCCGCGCGGGAGGACGTTCCGGAGCTGCGGTCGCTGGCCGATGCCTGGCGGCACTCCCACGAACAGGGGTTGCCACTCGCGCCGGCGATGCTGGCGCTCGCCGAGACCGCGCGCGACCGCCAGCGCACGCGGCTGATCGAGGAGGGCGGCAAAGCAGCCGTGCGGATGCTCTTCCCGATCGCGCTGTTCATTTTTCCGGTCTTCCTGGTGGTGTTGTTGTACCCCGCCGGGGTCGCGCTGCTGGGGATCGGACGATGAGTCGGAAACCGAACGGATACGTGAACCATCACCTGAAGGAGGTGTGGAGATGTTTGGACAAATCATGGAAAGCCTGCGCGCGCTTCATCACGATGAGGAGGGTGCAGCGATGGTCGAGTACGCGATCATCACTGCCGGGATTACTTGGATTTCCCGCTGCCCCAGGAGCCCAACTTCAAAGACCATCTCGTCCGATACGTGTTGAACGAACAACTTTTCCAGGCCGGACGGCAAGTCGAGCGCTCATCGATACCCCGCTATTTTCAGGGCTTCGCCCGGGGCGAAAGCCGCGGGGTCGGCACGCGCAATTTCGTGGTCATCCTGGGTACGACTTCGCTCACCGGAAGCTATGCTCGCGCCTTGGCGGACCGTTTCCGGGATGTGCCCTCGCACTACCCCAACATCGACGGCGTGGTCGCGGTGGCTCACACCGAAGGCGGCGGTCCTTCCCGGCCGAACAACTTCGACCTCCTGCTGAGGACACTGGGCGGCCTCATGGTCAACCCGAATGTGGGCGCCATCCTGGCCGTCGATTTCGGCACCGAACCCCTGACCAACCGCGCGCTCCAGCAGTATCTCGCCGATCAGCGGTCTCCACTGGACGCGGTGCCTCACCAATTCATGAGTCTGCGCGGTGATTTCCGTTCGGCCTTGGCGGAAGGCGAGAAGGTGGTCAAGCCGTGGTTCGAGGCGGTCAATGCCTGCCGTCGATCCGAGCAATCGGTCGAACACCTGCGGATCGCTCTGCAATGTGGGGGTTCCGACGCGTTCTCGGGCGTTTCTGGAAATCCGCTGATTGGCTGGGTCGCGAAGGAGGCGGTCCGTTTCGGTGGTTCGGCTAACCTGGCCGAAACCGACGAACTGATCGGGGCGGAACCTTACGTCCTGCAGAACGTGCGCGACTTGGACACTGCCCGCAAGTTCCTCCGGACTTTGGAGCGATTTCAGGAACGTACCGCCTGGCATGGCCATGACGCCGAGGGCAATCCCAGCGGGGGCAACAATTTTCGCGGCCTTTACAATATCGCGATCAAGTCCATCGGGGCGGCCCGAAAGAAAGACCCGGAAGTCTGCTTGGACTACGTCATCGATTACGCCGAGCGCATGGGACCGCCCGGGTATTATTTCATGGATAGCCCCGGCAACGATTTGGAGGGCATCGCCGGCCAAGTGGCTTCGGGCTGCAACCTGATCCTGTTTACGACGGGCAACGGTTCGATCACGAATTTCCCATTCGTCCCGACGATCAAAGTCATGACCAACACGGGGCGCTATCAGATGCTGACCCATGAGATGGACGTCAACGCCGGACGCTACCAGGACGGGACTCCCATGGATGTTCTCGGCGCCGAAACCTTTGCCTTGACCCTCCGGGTGGCCTCGGGCGAACGAAGCGCCGGTGAACGAGCTGGTCACTCGCAGGTGCAACTCTGGCGCGAGTGGCGGCAGACGGACGCCAGCCGCCTCCCGCAGATCCTCCAAACGCCCCAACCCACCGGCGAGCCCATCCCTTTGAGAATGGAGATCGGCTCGCCGACCAATCCCGTCCTTGCCCCCCCCTCGCGGAGTCGCGGGAGCGGGCGGGTCGGCCTGATTGTGCCGACCAGCCTTTGTTCCAGTCAGGTCGGACGAATGTTGACGGAGAAACTCCAGCGGGAAGCGTCGGCGACCGGATTGCGCTACGTGACGCTCGGCCATACCGAGGGCTGTGGAGCGTCCGGCGGCGAGTCGGAAATCCTCTACATGCGGACCATGGCGGGTTATCTGGCTCATCCGCTGGTTTCCCGTGGACTTCTCCTCGAACACGGCTGCGAGAAGACCCACAACGATGCCATGCGTCATTTCCTCGAAGAGCAGAATCTGGATCCGGAACGGTTTGGCTGGGCCAGCATCCAGTTGGATGGCGGGCTCGAGGGGGTCGCCGCCAAAGTTCTGGACTGGTTTCAGCGCTCGGCTCGACACGACCCGGCCACCCCAAGGTCGGCCCTCGGCCTTGCATCGGTCCGGCTCGGTTTGACCGCGGATGGCCCAATTCCGGAAAAGATCGCCATCGCCTGCGCTCAACTAACCGCGTCCATGGTGCGCGCCGGCGGAACGGTGGTCATCCCGCACCAGTCTTCTTTGCTCGGCGCGAAGGGCTTCAGGCAAAACCTCCTCTCGGCGGGGGAAGTGAGCCCGAGTTTGGCCTACGGACAGCCCTTCCGGAAGCCCGGTTTTCACGTCATGGAAACGCCCACCGATCATCAGGTGGAAATCTTGACCGGCCTCGGAGCGACCGGCGTGGAAGTGATGCTGGCGCAGGTCACCGACCGATTCCTCCAGGCGCATCCGTTGGTTCCATTGATCCAATTCAGCTCCCGGACGGCCACGTCATCGCCGCTCCAGCTCGGGGATGACCTCGATTTAGCGCTCGATCTCGAGGGCCAAACGCCGGAATCGATCAGTGCCGATCTCCTGGAAATCTCCCTTCGAGTCCTTTCCGGAGAGTACACTCCGAAGTTGCTGGAGCACGGGAATGTGGATTTCCAGATGACGCGCGGATTGCTCGGCGTTTCGCTGTGAGGCGCCCTTTTCCACTCGCCGACCGCCGCCAATTCCTCCGAAAGCAGAGTGTCGTCACCTCACTCCTACCGGTGGGGTGGACTCTTCAAACGCATCGAAGCGCCTGGTGAACTCCGGTTAAAATCTTGCGCGGGAACCCGCCGAGGTAGATTCTATTCGTGAAATCAAACTTAACTTGCATCGCATGAATCGAATCATCCTTCTGTGTCTGGGCTTGGGCCTCGCCCTTGGCGTCACCGCTCAGGAATCGCTCCCGCTGGAATCGGCGCAAAAAGCGGCCCGGGCCGTGACCAAAAGCCTCGGCGATCGGTCGGACGCTGCCCTCAAGCTGAAGGTGAATCTGCAAATACCCGCGGCCCTCCGCGCCGGGGAAGTGGCCATCCTCGTGATTCCGGCCGTCGATTTGACTCCCGAAGCATTGTCCAAGGCCGGTTCTGAAATCACGCCTCTGGGTCAGCTCTGGATGGTGAAAGCAGCGCTCGCGTCGAAGGGCCAAGTCACGCCCAACCGCAAACTGCGCCTGATCACCGTCCCCGGCGAAGATCGAGAGATGCTGGCCCAACTCTACTTCCTCGGTTCGCGGAAAACCGATCAAGGTGGACTCGACTTGGTCGTATTCGGCAAAGACTCGGCGCCGTTGTTGACCATCCCTCTGAAAAAAGCGGAAAGCTCGCAGGAGCTTCCTCTCGAATTGGCTGGTCGAAAAGAGGACGAGACGTCCGGAATTCTGACGGTGAAGATCCTGGGAAAATACCAAGCCGAGCTGACCGTCATGAAGCAGGAAGAGTGAGCGCTGAATTCAGGTTCACGGCCATCCGGCGTTCATTCCACCCGCGTTCAAGCCTTCTCCAGCGGTTGCCGGACAAACGTCACGTTCGTCCGCCTATCTTGCGCGCCATCGCCGGAGGGGCATCGGCTCAAGGAAGTCGTTGACATCAGAAGAGCGGTCGCGTCAGAAACAGATCAAGCCGCAAATCGACTCAAACAGCCCCTGGCGCACCTAATTCCGTGCGCCCAAGGTGAGAGCCAGTTTCTGAATGTAGTACTCGTCAGCGTGGCACCAAGGAATATCCAGATAGGCTTGCAGACGAGAGGACGGTTCATCCAGCAACCAAGCTCGCGCGGTGAAAATCTCCAACGGTGTGGTCGGCAATTGATACGGAGCCTCATTTCGCATGAGCTGCTCGACGTTCCAGGCCAGCCACCAACCCGGACGATGGTAATCCACGGAGCGAGCCATGAGTTGGCGCTCGATCGATTGGGCGTGAACCGCGATGAATCGCCCGACGTCCGGAGTTAAGCGCCGCCAACGCGCCAGGACGGCGCGCCCGTTTGGCACGGTGCGAATGACACCACCGCGCGTGTGGGCCAACGAATAGTTCAGTCGGACGCGCAGCGCCTGTCGGGTGAGCGGCAGGGCTTCCTCCAACGCCGCTTGGTCACCCGCGGCTTGGGCCAGACGACAGTAGGCGATCAGTCCGGCGAGACGCGAATTACCGCAATCATCGTCCACTTTGGGTGATGGATCGTGGAGACGCGGCCGGAGTTGATTCCAGTTTTTTTCG
The DNA here is from genome assembly GCA_964355375.1 of uncultured Verrucomicrobiota bacterium. Classification (GTDB taxonomy): domain Bacteria; phylum Verrucomicrobiota; class Verrucomicrobiia; order Limisphaerales; family SIBE01; genus CAYHFE01. Next base: position 13,784 of record CAYHFE010000074.1, on the reverse strand, counting down.
ACGAAGCCGGCCCCGGCCGGAACCCGGGTCCAAAGCCAGAGCGGGTAAAGGCGCGCCACCTCATCCCGAACCACCTCATCGACCACGCGCATGCCTTGCAACGGCACATCATAGACCGTGCGGGGTTCGCCGGCATTGGGTTCGTAGGCACGGCGCAGGCCGCTTTCGACCAAGCCCGAAAGGTAGGCATCGGTCTGGCGCCGAAGGTCGCCACGAAGAACCGATCGGGCCAGCAGCAGGGTGTAGAGCGTCTCGCTCGGATCGTTGAAGAAACGATACGATTCTTCCGGCGCTTTGGCGGCCGGCAGGACCAAGGGACGCCACCGCCGGCCGATCAATTCCTCGACCGCCACCTCAAGTCTCGCGGCCAGTCGGGCATTCGTCGTGGCGACCTCCATTCGGAGCGCGGGATCGAAGGCTGGCTTCCAAATGATCTCGTCCAAGGCGGAGTCGGCGATCGCGCCCACGGCCTTTTCCGCGTCCGCGACCAGCGGCGCCGCTACCGTGCCGGGGATTTTTCCGGGCAACGCTTCGAGAAGGTTCCTCAGTCGCGGTGTGCCCAAAGTGTCCCAATCCCAGGACGAGTTCAGCAACCGTGCCCACTCATCATCGGTCGGCGTTGACGGCGGCAAGGCGGTTTTTTTCGGCGCGGTTGCGTTCGGCGCAGTGCGGTAGGCGATCAGAGCGCAGCCGGAGTTGATCTCGTGGGTGGGCAGGTAATAGAGACTATCGCCAGCCATCGCGACCGGCACGTCAAGCACCGAACCACCCCCATAGACCGCGGTGCCGCGAATCAACCATTCCGCGCCCGGAGGCAGTTCGTGTCCGCGAAGCGCCTCCAGGCGGATGGCCAAGGCCTCGCCGCGCGCCGGTTCATGAAGGTTCAGCGCGAGCGGCTGGGGCCTGCCCTTTAAGGTGTCAAGGTCCAGCGCGTTGACATTGTCCTGGTGCGTATTGAGCAGCAGGCGACCGGCGAAACTGAGTTGGCACTGTTCGTCATGAACAAGGAGCAGGCTGTCGTGCCAGCCGTAGGTGCGGGTTTGGTCCATGACCGGCGTGAGGTGGCCCGTGGCGGTATCCAAGTAGCCCACGTTGAGGAAAGGTGAGTAATGCTCGTAACGACTGCGCAAGAGGACCTGGTACTTGACGAGGACCCGGCCGTCCGTGGTCACGAGCGGCGGCGCGCCCGGGCCGTTCATGCTTTCGGAGGCCACAATCGGCGCGACGAAACGCGACCGCCCGGTCCCCGGATCGAGGACAAAGAAGGTCTGGAAGGCCGGCTCATCTGTCAGGCGTTTCCGGAGATAATCCAGTTGGCGGCGGTAGGTTTCCGGCTTCTCCATGAGGCGGAAGTTTTCCGCGCGCCACCGGTCATTCTCTTCCTTTTTGTGCCGCCAACTGGCGAAGTCGCCGAAGATTTCCCGCACCATGTCCAGGAGCAATCCTTGGAACCGATCGTACCCGAGAACGGGCGCGGTCGTGACCAGAACCGAGCCATCGGGGGCGATGACAGGATGATAGCCCCGCAGCGACGCGCCCGGGAGCGTTTCGCTGCGCCAGATTTCCCTCCCGTCGGCCAAGCCCAGGGCATGGACCCTCATGGTTTCACTGCCCACATAGACGCGACCGGATCGGGCATCGACGGCCGGACTATTCAGCACGGGCGCGCCCGTCTCCGCCGCCCACCGCGCTTGGCCCGTCTTCGCGTCCAGCGCATAGAGCCGTCCGTCGCGGCTGCCAATCAAAACGAGACCTTCATGAATGGCGGGCGCGTTCCACACCGCTGCCGCCGTGGGGAATTTCCAGGCGGCTTGGCCGTCCGCCGCGCGGATCGCATAGACGATCCCATCCGCCGCTCCAAAAACCACCAAGCCTCCGGCGGCGGCGGCGGCGTGCAGAATCGGACCACCGGCCTGGAACGTCCACGCGTCCTGTCCCGTCTCCGCATCCATCGCGTGCAGAATTCCGGCCAGCGTGCCGAGATAGACCCTTGAGCCCGCGATGATGGGTTGCACCCCGCTTTGAATGCCTTCGTCGGGGAAGAGCCGATACCATTTTCGAGTCAAGGGCAGGCGCAGCGAGTCGTCGGTGCCACCGCGGCGGGCCGCGTCATGCCCGAGCATGGGCCAGTCATCGCCTCGGCTGGTGGCGAGCAGCCCCATCAGTCCCAGGAGTGCAGTCACAAGCGATGCTCCGGGTGGGACTTGGTGAACTCTTCGTATTGTGGAAGGCGGCGAAGTGATTTTCGAACTCAGCCTGGCGAGGATGAAACCGAGAGAGCGAACGGCGTTTCGCATCAGCTCAGGCTAATCGAGCCTGGCTTCGAACGCCATCTTCTTATCATCTCCTGATCATCGAGCCGCTCTGGAGCAGGAATTCACTTGGACGGGCAGGCTCTTGATGATAGATCGTCTCCGGTTTTATGGCCTTGGTTGATTTTCGTGATGAGAAACAAGTGGTGGCGCTCCTGCAGCGAAGTCTGGAGAATGGACGTTTGGCCCACGCCTATCTTTTCAAGGGCGGCGCTTTAGGACGATTGGAGGCCATGGCGCGCGCATTGGCCAAAGCCGTCAACTGTCAGGAACCAGCGAGGCGCGGGAAATCCGGACTGCCCTTGGACAGTTGTGACCAATGTGCGAGTTGCCAGAAAATCGAGAACGAGAGCCATCCCGACCTTCAATGGGTGCGCCCCGAGTCGAAGTCCCGCGTCATTACCATCGGGCAAGTGCGGAATCTCCTGCAGACCATCTACCTCAAACCAAACGAGGCCCGATTTAAGGTCGCGATCATGGTGGCGGCCGAACGTCTCAATATTCAAGCCGCCAACGCGTTTCTAAAGACCTTGGAAGAACCACCCGCCAGTTCCATCATTTTGCTGCTTTCCACCGATCCGGAGCGACTGTTGGAAACGATCGTGTCCCGGTGTTTGCGCCTCAGTTTCTCCTCGGAAGGCCGGATGGATCTCGATGACGCGCGTCAAGCTTGGCTGACCACGTTTTGCGTGGAGGCCGCGAGAGAGCAGAAAGGGCTCCTGGCCCGATACCGTCTGCTCAGCGTCGTCTTGAACAAGCTCGCCGAAATCAAGGCAGACACAGAGAAAACGCTGACCCAGCGTTCGCCGCTGGAGCGGTTCCAGGATATCGAACCGGCGCTGCGCGAGAGATGGGAGGACGAGTTGAGCGCCGCCGTCGAAGCGGAATATCGACGCCAGCGCACCGACCTCCTGCTCGCGGTGCAGTGGTGGTTTCGCGACGTCTGGCTCAAGGCATCGGCACTGAGCGACATCCTGCTGACCTTTCCCGGCCTGGGTCAACCAACTCAGGCGGTCGCCTGCCGAATCTCGGCTCAGGAAGCGGTCGAGAACCTCGGCATCCTCGAACAAACCCAACGTCTGCTCGGGTCCAACGTCCAGGAAGCCCTCGCGCTCGAGGTTGGAATGCTCAAACTCAAGCTCTGAGCGCCTCTCGCGGACTTGAAACGCCGTGTCTCACAGACCTTCCCCCGGCCCCTCCGGCTCCGGTGCCGACTCGAAATCGCCTCCGGCGAACGCGCGACTCGGCGCCCTCTTCGCCTGTTCGTTCGGAGCCTGTCTGGCCTTTGCCCTTCTCAAACTGGGCAACCCGATCATTTTCGACAAGCTCATCGATCGGCCCAATGGGATTTGGGAGATCATCTTCCAGCCCTGGCCCGTGAAGTGGGGCTACGGCTTATTGGCCTGTGCATTGATTGCGAGTCTTGGCGTCGCCCGATGGGAAAAACCTCAACCCCGCTGGCTCCTGTCACTGCCACTGGTCTGGCTGGGCTGGCAAACCCTGGCCGCCCTCAAGACCGTGGACGCGACTCTCTCAACCCCAACCCTGCGCCACTTTGCCGCCTGTCTGGTCTGCTTCTATCTGGGTTGGTTCGCCCTGGGCCGAGTTCGAAGGATGGGAGGCTTTTGGTTTACCGTCACGGCTGGGTTCGTCCTGGTCCTTTGGGTTGGATTTGAACAACATTACGGCGGCCTGGAGGCAGCTCGCCGGTTCTTTTATGAGCAGCCCAATTGGCAGCAGTATCCCGCGGAGTATCTGAAGAAGATCGCGAGCAACCGCATCTTCTCCACGTTGGTTTATCCGAACGCGCTGGCGGGAGCGATTCTCCTTCTCTTTCCTCCCGTGCTCGCGGCGATGTGGTTCGGAACGGCCCGGGTGCATCCACTGGCCCGGAAAGTATTGGTTGGCCTGACTCTTTACGGCGCAGTGATCTGCCTCTATTGGTCCGGATCCAAAGCGGGTTGGCTCATCGCATTGGTCTTGGCCATCGTGGCCCTCTTTCAAATGCCGCTCGGCCTGGCTGCGAGGCGCTGGATTGTCATTGGCGTCGCGACCGCGGGACTTCTCGGCTTCTTCGTCAAGTTCACCGGGTATTTTCAGAAGGGCGCTACCAGTGTCGGCGCTCGTATGGAGTACTGGAAAGGGGCGCTCACGATCGCTCAGAGGCACCCGGTTTGGGGAACCGGGCCCGGAACATTTGCCGTTCCGTTCGGCAAGATCAAGCCTCCTGAAGCGGAAATGGCCCGACTGGTGCATAACGACTACCTGGAGCAAGCTTCCGACTCCGGATGGATCGGTTTCGTGAGCTACTCGACCTTCATTTTTGGCGCGGTGGCGACGTTGGGCCGCCGATGCCGAACCGCCCAATCCCCCCTCTTCTTCCCAACCTGGCTGGGACTCTTGGGGTGGACGCTGCATGGTTTCGTCGATTTCTCCCTTTATATCCCGGCGATTGCGTGGACCGCGTTCGCTTTGTTGGGATGGCTTCTGGGGCTGACCGACCGAGACAAATGAGATCGACACCGGAGCGGGTTCGCCCTAGGTTCGGCTGAGTCAAAATGAGAGTCCTGTTCTTAAACGGCCCCAACCTAAATCTGCTCGGACAACGAGAGCCCAGCATTTATGGCCGGACGACGTTGGCCGAAATCGAAGGCAAGGTCAGAGAACGGGCCGCGAGTTTGGGAGTTGAGATCGAGTTCACTCAGAGCAATTTCGAGGGAGCGCTGGTTGACTCGATTCAGAATGCTCGCGGTCGTTTTGACGTGATCGTCCTGAACGCCGCGGCCTACACTCACACGAGCATCGCGATCCGGGACGCGATCTCCGCTGCAGGCATTCCTGCGATCGAAATCCACCTTTCGAACGTCCACGCCCGCGAGGAATTTAGGCACAGATCGCTCATTGCGCCGGTTTGCCGAGGTCAGATCGCCGGATTTGGCGCAGATTCTTACATTTTGGGGTTGCTGGCGGCCGTTAACATTAACGGAGCAGCCTAGTTCAAAGAGATTCAGCTCTTTTTTTGGCATTTTTCCACCGGTGCTCACTCAAATTCCAACTCAGAATCGGTGCTTGACGGTGGTAGATTGCGAATCTAACATCGGTTTCAATTCGAGAAACCGTGACGAGCAGGGTCGAGATTCGGCTGCTGCTTTTTTTGCTTAATGAGCACCGGGCACATTCAACTGAACTCCTTTGAGGGAGGGAACCACCTGTGGAGCTGAAGGACATTAAAGCCATCATCGATTTGATGAAGAAGAATTCCATTTCGGAATTCGAGCTGGAGAAGCAGGATTTCAAGATACGCCTCAAGCGTGTGACCAACGGTTCCGGATCCCCGAGCGGTTTGGACGAATCCTCATTGATCGGCCTGCCGGCCCCGACAGCCGCAGCACCACTTCCGGCTCCCCCCCAGCCCGGCGCTCCGACGTCGAGCGACCTCGACATTAAATCGCCGATGGTAGGCACATTCTATAGCGCTCCGTCCCCCGAGTCGGCCAATTACGTGGACGTAGGTTCCGAGGTGAATCCCGAGACTGTCGTCTGCATTATCGAGGCGATGAAGGTGATGAACGAGATCAAAGCCGAAACCAAAGGTGTCATTACCCAGGCGTTGGTGGACAACGCCAAGCCGGTCGAGTTTGGCCAGCCGTTATTTAAGATCCGACCGCTCTGATGCCCGCTCGTTGGGCATGATCGACGGGGCTTGGTGAAGCCCCCTTGATGGCGAAACATTCCAGCGGATGAATTCCACGATCACAGCATGTTTGAGAAAATACTGGTAGCCAATCGGGGAGAGATCGCCGTTCGTATCATCCGGGCCTGCAAGGAGCTGAATATCCGAACGGTGGCGGTGTATTCGGAAGTCGATAACAACTCGATGCATGTTCAGATGGCGGACGAAGCCATTTGTATTGGGAGAGCGCCCAGTTCGGACAGCTACCTTCGCATCGACAGGATTATCAGCGCTGCGGAAATCGCCGACGTTGATGCGATTCATCCCGGGTATGGATTCCTTTCCGAGAATTCCCATTTCGCCGATGTCTGCGAGAGCTGCAATATCCGATTCATCGGCCCCAGCCCTCAGGCCATGAACGCCTTGGAGAACAAAGCGATCAGCCGGGCCTTGGCCAAGAAGGCCGGCGTGCCGATACCGCCGGGCTCCGATGGCCTCGTCGAAAATGAACAGGAAGCCCTCGCGACCGCCAAACGAATTGGCTATCCCATCATAATCAAAGCGGTGGCAGGAGGCGGTGGACGAGGCATGCGAGCGGCGCATAACGACGTCTCGCTCGTCAAAGGGTATCACACGGCCCGCAACGAAGCCGAAAAGTCGTTTGGAAACTCCGGGGTTTACATCGAGAAATACATCGAGAACCCCCACCATATCGAGTTCCAAATTCTGGGCGATAACCGGGGCAATATCATTCATCTCGGAGAGCGTGATTGCTCGATCCAACGGCGCAACCAAAAGATCGTCGAAGAGACTCCTTCACCATTGATCGAGAACAAGTTCAAGGATCTGCGGAAAAAGATGGGGAAGGCGGCCATCCGATTGGCCGAGTTAGCCCATTACACCAGTGCCGGGACCGTCGAATTCATCGTGGATGACCACGGCCACTTCTATTTCCTGGAGGTGAACAAGCGAATTCAGGTGGAACATCCCATCACCGAGGAAGTGACCGGGATCGATCTGGTCAAACAGCAGATCCTGATTGCCATGGGCGAACCGCTGCGGATCTCCCAAGGCGACGTCAATATTCGTGGGCATGCCATCGAGTGTCGGATCAATGCCGAAGACCCGTTTGATGACTTCCGCCCCAGCCCCGGACGAATTGAAATGTACTACAGCCCTGGAGGTCGGGGGGTTCGAGTCGATAGCCATGTTTACGCCGGTTACACCATCCCGCCGCATTACGACTCTTTGATCAGCAAACTGGTCACTTTCGGCAAGGATCGCCGAGACGCGATGGACAAAATGAGCCGAGCTCTCGGCGAGTACATGATCACAGGGATCAAGACAACCGTCCCGTTTGAACAGGCGATTCTCCAGGATCCGAATTTCCGGCGTGGCGTCTATTCGACCAACTTCATCGAGCAACTCCTGGGTGGAGCACGTCGCGAGTTGATCGAAGACAAGAGCTAGCTCCAGGAGATGGCGATCGTCAATTACGTCGGCATCCGCGGCCCGGCGAGTCACCCGCACTCCATCCAAGGTGTTCCCTCCACGTGATCGATTGGATTGCCGTTCTGGGCGCAACTCGTCGCTCCCCCCATGAGATCACTCGCCGAGTGCCAACTCTACACCTTCGTCGATCTGGCCTACGTCGAGCCCGCCGCGGTCGAACGAGTGACCGCCCAGCTTTGCGACGGCGGATCGGACCTCATTCAATTGCGAGCCAAGGATTGGCCGGTGGAACACGTCTCCAGGCTCGCGGAACGAATCCTTCCGATCTGCCAAACCGCCCAAGTCCGGTTGGTCATTAACGACCACTGGAAGCTCGCCTTGGCCCTCGGCGCCTCAACCTGTCATTTGGGGCAGGAGGATTTCTTCGACGCCGGGCTTGCGCATCGCCGCCAGCTTTGGACCGCTGACTCCTCGCTGGAGCTTGGACTGAGCAGCCACGCGCCGCTCCAAGCCGGCCGGGCGGTCGCCGCTGGAGCGGACTATGTGGCGATTGGACCGGTTTACCCAACGCCGACCAAGCCAACCGCCCCGGCCGTGACCTTGGAGTATGTTCGGTGGGCCGCGGCAAACTTGACCGTCCCCTGGTTCGCCATCGGTGGAATCCATCTTGAAAACCTCGAGGAGGTCCTGGAATCGGGGGCGCGTCGGATTTGCGTGGTTTCGGCCATTCTGAAAGCACCCCATATCGTGGCGGCTTGCCAAGCGTTCAAGAATCGCCTAGCGTCCGCCGCGTCGTGACATTGTGCCGCCGCCTAATCCCTTAACCCAGCCCCTGAATGAGCGTTCTCGTCGTCGGTTCCACCGCCCTGGACTCAATCAAAACCCCGCAAGCGGAGAACCTTCGTCTGCTCGGCGGTTCCGCCAGCCATGCCAGCGTGGCGGCCAGCTTCTTCGCTCCCGTGGAGTTGGTCGGGATCGTCGGCGACGATTTTCCCAACCGTTATGTCCAGCTTTACAAACGCCACGGGATCGGACTCGACGCCTTGCAGCGGGCCCCCGGAAAGACCTTCCACTGGGCGGGCGAATATGAAGTGAACATGAACAACCGGCGCACACTCAAGACCGAGCTGGGCGTGTTCGAGACGTTCAGCCCCAATCTCCCGGATGCGCTCCGGAAAACTCCTTACGTCCTGCTCGCGAACATCGCGCCGACCCTTCAACATCATGTGCTGGATCAAGTCGCAAGGCCGAAATTCGTCGTCGCCGACACGATGGATCTCTGGCTCAACATTGCTCTGGCCGCACTGCTCAAACTGCTGCGGCGGATCGACGCTTTCGTTCTGAACGACAGCGAAGCCCGCCTCTTAACGAAAGAGGATAACCTCCTGATCGCGGTCCGAAAGATCCATCGCTTGGGACCCAAATACGTCATCGTGAAAAAGGGCGAACACGGCTCTTTGGTCTCGTCACCGGCGGGCCTCTTCTTGGCGCCGGCATTCCCCTTGCGCAAGGTCGTGGATCCCACCGGGGCGGGCGATTCGTTTGTCGGCGGTCTGCTGGGCTACCTGGCCAGCCAAAAAGGCTCGGTGGAAGGGCATCTTCGGCGCGCCGTGGTCTATGGCAGCGCCGTGGCCTCGTTCTGCTGTGAAGGATTTGGGCTGAGTCGAACCACCCAAATCGACCGCGCGGCCATCGATGAGCGGGTCAAGCAACTCGGCCACTACACCCAGTTCTGAGAGCCGGTTTGGGAATTGAACGGACCCCTGCCCTGAGCCGGGCGCTCGGGACGGCTCTGCGGCCTGCCGGTAAGGCTCGCTGCCCCGGACCCGAAGGATACAGGGCTCGCGTTGGTGTGGCCCCAACGCCCCCAACCCGAGAATGCGATTCGCGCGCGTCGGCTTAAGGTGTGCGGTTCAGACCCTTCGCATTCGGCCGAGCTTGACCTGAGTCATAGCCGGTTCGGCAAAATAATGTTCTTTCCTCCAAAAAAAATGTTGCCATCTTACTGAGCCAAGAAAGCCTGAGAAACAACCATTACGAGGAATTAAACCTATGAAAGACTACGAAGCTGGAGATATCCGGAATTTCGCCATTGTCGGCCATGCGTCTTCAGGCAAGACCATGCTGAGTGAAGCCATGCTGGCCTGCGCCGGAGAAATCAATCGCATGGGCAGCATCGCCAACGGTTCGACCGCGTCCGATTACCATGATGATGAGCAGAAACGCGGTATCTCGACTCATTCCTCGTTACTTCACCTCGAATGGCAGGGAAAGAAATTCAACATCATCGACACCCCCGGCTACCTGGATTTCATCAGTGAGAGTCTCGGGGCGTTGCGGGTCGGCGACTTTGCCATGGTCGTGATTCATGCCAACCACGGCGTGCTGGTCGGAACCGAACAGGTATGGGAATCCGCCAGCCATTACGGCCTCCCCAAGATGATCGTCGTCAATGCCGTGGACAAAGACAACGCCGACTTCGATAAGGTCCTCGAGCAAGTGCGGAAACGCTTTGGCGATCGCGTTTTTCCCATGACGGTGCCGGTCAATCCGGGTCCGGGTTTCAACCAGGTTCTGGACGTGCTGCGCAATGAGCTGATTACCTATCAAACCGACGCGAGCGGTAAATTCTTGGAAGTGCCGGCCACCGGCAAAGGGGAGGAAAAAGTCAAACAACTGCACCAGGAACTCATCGAGCACATCGCCGAATCCGACGACACTCTGCTGGAGAAGTTCTTTGCTCAAGGCGGATTGTCGGAAGAGGAAATGCGCAGCGGAATTCATGCCGCCGTTCAACGCCAAGCCTTCATCCCGCTCTTCTGCACGGCTGGCGAGTCGAATATCGGCGTGGCCCGGCTGATGGACTTCATCGCCAAATACGGATCTTCCCCGGTGGACCGGGCCAAGGTCAAAGCCATGGATGCCGACGACGCCGAGGTGGAGATCGACCTCAGCGATCCCACGCCGGTCCTGTATGTGTTCAAGACCATCAGCGAGGCCCAGTTTGGGGATTTGTCCTATTTTCGGGTCTATTCCGGTTCGGTTCGGTTCGGCATGGATCTCTACAACAGCGGCCGGAAATCCTCCGAGAAACTGGGGCAAATTTACGTCTTGAACGGGAAGAACCGGTTGAGCGTGCATGGCCTGAAGGCCGGTGACATCGGCGCGGTGGTCAAACTGAAAGACACCCATACCGGCAACACCCTCTGCGATTCCAAGAAAATCGTCGCTCTCCCCAAGGTCAATTATCCCAAGCCCAACATTCACGCCGCTCTGAAATTGAATTCGAAGGGGGACGAGGACAAGATTGCCCAAGGCCTCTCCACCCTGCACGAAGAGGATCCGACCTTCATCTTCCATGTCGATTCCGAATTGCATCAGACGGTCATTTCCGCCCAAGGCGAGCTGCACCTTCAAGTGATCTCCGACCGGTTGAAGCGCCGCTACAAAGTGGATATTGAGTTGATCGCTCCCAAAATTCCCTTCCGCGAAACCATCAAAATGAAGGCGGAGTCAAAATACCGCCATAAGAAACAAACCGGAGGGGCGGGCCAGTTCGCGGAAGTCTGGATGCGCATCGAACCCAAACCGAGAAACTCGGGGCTCGAATTCACCCAATCCCTCACCGGCCAAAACGTGGATCGCTCCTTCGTCCCGTCCGTGGAAAAAGGCGTCATGAATGCCTCGACGGAAGGGATCCTGGCCGGTTATCGGGTCGTGGATGTGAAGATCGATTTCTACGACGGCAAGATGCATCCGGTCGATTCCAAGGACATCGCCTTTCAAATTGCGGGCTATTTTGCCTTCAAAGAAGCGTTCGTGAATGCCCGCCCGTGCCTCCTCGAGCCGATCTATGTCGTCGAGATTAGGATACCCGAGGACTGCATGGGCAAAGTCATGGGCGATCTCTCCAGCCGGCGCGGGAAGATTCTGGGGATGGATTCGGTCGGCACGGTCCAGATCGTCAAGGCCCAGGTGCCGGCGATGGAGCTCTACCATTATTCGACCACCGTCCGCTCCCTCACCGGCGGGCGCGGCATCCACACCGAAGAGTTCGACCATTACGAAGAAATGCCTCGCGAACTGGAACAGAAGGTCATCGCCGAACACAAGAAACCGGGTCAGGAGTAACCTTCATTCGTTTTGCTCTTCGCCTTCGAACCGCCAGATTCAGGACGACGTGGCGATCCAGTTGAGCCGGCGGCGCGCGAAGGACGGGCGGGCGGCAGGCGGCGCTTCCTCAGAGCGCGTTCTAAACGGAGGAGACGACGTTCGGAGACGCACTTTTCTCCGGTCGAAGTCGGCGGATTTCGTAGAAAATAAGCGTCTCGTCACCTCGCCCCTACGACCGATACGATTTTTGAAACACGTTCTAAGCATCTCTCGACCATGAGTCGCGAACCCCGCAAGCTGTCGCGCGCCCGGCGGTGGGCCAGAATCTTCGTCTGGACCACGTTCGTGATCGTGCTGTGCATCCGCTTCGCCTTCCCTCCGGCGCGGACCGAACGAACAGGTCCAGGTCAAGTGCGGTTTGGACAGCAACAACGCCGCTATCGCCGGCCCACCATCATTCGTCCGCCGGTTTCTCCCGTGCCCGCCGACCTCTGGCGCATGCAGATTGAGATCGCCAACCAAGATGTCGCGCAACTCCGAGGCTACTTCTGGAATGGCTGGCGCGGCGCGCGCCAGGAACGGCCGGAAGTTCAGGTCACAGTTCGCGAAGGCCACATCGCTTATACCAACGTCACTCTCCACCTCAAAGGCGCGGCCGGAAGCTTTCGCGCTTTCGATGACAAGCCTGGCTTGACACTCAATTTCTCCAAGTCCGCTCCCGGGCAACTGTTCCACGGCTACAGCAAGATCTCCTTGAACAACTCCGTGCAGGACGATTCCTACCTCTCGGAAATGCTCTCGTGCGAACTCTTCGAGGCCGCCGGGGTCCCGGTGCCGCGGATCGAGCACGCCACTGTCCTGGTCAACGGCCGCGATCTGGGCCTCTACGTCCTGAGCGAAGGATTCGGCAAGCCGTTCCTGAAGCGTTATTTCAAGAACGTGCGCGGCAACCTTTACGACGGCGGATTCACCCAGGAAGTGACCAATCCCCTCGACGCCAATTCCGGCGACCATCCCGACGACCGTTCGGATCTGAGACGTTTGGCGGCGGCGGCCCGCGAACCCGACCTGTCGAAGCGTTGGGAACAACTCAACCAGGTGCTGGACATGGGTCGCTTCATCAGTTTCCTGGCCATGGAAATCATGACCTGTCATTGGGACGGTTACGCCATGAACCGAAACAACTACCGGCTATTCCACGATCTCGATACGGATCGCATGATCTTCATTCCGCATGGGATGGACCAAATGTTTGGCACGTTCCGATCCACGCCTCAGAGCCCGATTCAACCGGCCATGCAAGGTTTGGTGGCGAGCGCCGTCATGTCCACACCTTCCGGCAGACGCCTCTACTTGGACCGGGTCGCCAACCTGCGCACGAATGTTTTCCTGGAAGAACGATGGACCAACCGCTTGCACGAACTCTCCCGTCGCATCCGCCCCACATTGGCGGCCTACGGTCCGGACCTCGCCAAGAAGCATGACGAATACGTCGCCGCGTTTTGCCAGCGCATCACGGAGCGCGCCCAGAGCATCACCGAACAACTCGCCGCGCGGACCGAACCCGTCACATTCAACGATGAAGGCGCGGCCCAGCTCTCGGATTGGAAACCGCGCCTGGCGCAACAGCAGCCCGTCCGGCTCCGCTTCGACCAGACCGGCGGAGAGAAGGGAAAACTGCTCCATATCAGCGCCAGCTCCGGTGGTGGCACGGGTTCATGGCGCACGCGACTCGCGCTCGAAGCCGGGCAATACCGGTTCCAAGGCCGCGCGCGGACCCGCGGCGTGGGCAGCGCCGGCGGGGTCTGTTTGCGAGCTTCGGGCGCGCAGACGGGCTTGCAGATCATCGGCGAACGGGATTGGACCTTGCTCCATTTTGATCTGATCGTGGACGAACCGATGGCGGACGTGGAATTGATTTGTGAACTGCGCGCCTCCCAAGGCGAAGCGTGGTTCGATGAAGGATCACTCCGAATCATCCGCCAGTGACCAGCCGCCGGTTGCGTTTGAGCAGTCCATTTCTGGACAACGAGCGGGGAGTCTTAGCCGTGGTCCCTCACACGACCGCTTTGCGAGGCGGGCGCTTCGAGATCATTGTCCAAGTGCCTTAAAGGTAAAGGGGTCGGTTCTTGATATTGACACATGACGTAAAGGGGTCGGTTCTTGATATTGACACATGACGCGGCGAAAGCCACTCTCCCGGCATGGCCCGCAAGTTGAGAGTCGAATATCCC
>CAYHFE010000073.1:0-19864 GCA_964355375.1 uncultured Verrucomicrobiota bacterium | reverse complement strand
GACCTCTCTCAGAATCAGCTCGCTGCCCGTGGCACCGCGAATTTCGATTCCATCGAACAGCCACTGGTACTGGAGCGGTTCATCACCGCTCACCGCCGCCGTGAACTGGGCCGTTCCCCCCTGCAAGACACGCTTCTCTTCCAGGGTCCGGACAAAGGCCGGAGCGGACACGAGGCTGAGCCGGGCGCGCTCGCTCGCGACGGTCCCGCCGGCATTGCTGACCAGCACGGAATAATCCCCGGCGGCGCTCGGCTGGATATTGGTCAAGGCCAATTTAACCCCGGTTTCACCGGGCAAGTCCACCCCATTGCGCTGCCACTGAAACCGAAGCGGAGGCGTTCCCAACGCCTCGACCTCGAAGCTCGCGCTGCCGCCCGGGGCCGATTTCTGGCCGCTCGGTTGTCTCACCACTTGGATCGGGCTGCTCACGTCGATCGTCGCACCACTGCTCAACAAGGTCCCCTGAAGGCCGCTGATCACCACCGTGTAAATCCCGGCCTGGTTGGCCGCGACATGGGAAAAGACCAAGGACGAGTTGGTCGCTTCGGAAACGTCCACGCCATTGAAACGCCACTGGAAACGGAGCGGCGCCAAGCCTGACGCTCCCACCGTCAATACGACCTCCTGCCCCACCAAGACAACCCGGCTGGCCGGCTGCCTCGTGACGCGCAACGGCACGTCCACCTCCAACCGAACGTCTCGGCTAACCACCCGGTCCAAAGCGTTGCTGACCTCGACGGAATAGCTTCCGGCCGCGTCCGGCCCGACGTTCGTCAAGACGAGCACGGCATTGGTCCCGAGCGGGATGGCCGCACCATTGAAACGCCATTGATACCGAAGCGGTCTCGTCCCCACGGCCAGCACGCTCATCGTGGCCTCGGCTCCTTCCACCACGGACGAATCGGCGGGCTGCTGCGAGATCGCTGGAGCGGTCGGATCAACGCGCACCTCAAACGAAGCACTGGCGACGCCGCCCGTCTTGTCGTCCACCGTAATCCGGACGGTGGTCCCACCGGTGCGATCGGGCGCAGGCTTGACGTTGACCGTGCGAACCGGTCCGGAGCCATCGAAGACAATGTTGGAAACCGGGAGCAGATCACTGTCCGACGACGTGGCCTCAAGGTTTAAGAATTCGACCGGCGTGTCCGGATCGGTCAATTGGAAGACGATCGGGCCGCTCGAGCCATTCTCTTTGACCAGTTGATGGCTGATCCGGGAAATGGTCGGAGAGGTGTTGAGCGGCCGGACGTAAACCCGAAAGGTCGTGGCGTCCGTCAGGTTGGGCGATCCGTTGTCGGTGACTCGCACCGTGACCAGATTCGTCGAGCCGACCTGGGCCGCGGTCGGCGTCCAAGCGAGCACGCCGGAGGTTGGTTGAATCGACAGGTTCGCGGGGGCGCCCGGTCCGAGACTAAAGGTAAGAACATCGCCCGGGGAATCCGCGTCACTGGCTCGAGCCGTGAGTTGCAGACTGGTTCCTTCCACCACCGTCTGATCCCCGATTCGTTCCAGCACGGGGGCGGAATTGCCGCTCGTCACGACCACCGTGAAGGATTTCGTGTCGGTTAGATTCGGGATCGCCTGGTCATTCACGGAAACGGTCACGACATTCGTGCTCGGACCTTGGGCGGCTGAGGGAGTCCAGGTAAACTGCCCCGTGGCCGGTTGAATCGTGGCGCCAGATGGAACACTTCCGCCCAGGCTGTAGCTCAGAAAGTTCGCGGGAAGATCCGAGTCGATCGCCGACGCGGCCAAGCTCAAAGTTTTCCCGATGGCAATGATTCGGTTGGGCAACTCCGACAATCGCGGCGCGCTGTTGATCTCCTGGACAATGATGCTCACGGTCTGACTGGCCGTCAGGTTGGGCGAACCGTTGTCCGTCACCCGGATCGTGATCTGGTTGGTGCTCGGCCCCTGCTCTTCGATCGGCGTCCAGGTGAACACGCCCGTCTTCGGCTGGATCGAGGCGCCAGCGGGGGCGTCCGGACCCAGGCCAAAGGTCAGCTCGTTCGGTGGCAGATCGGAATCGCTCGCCCGCACGGTGAACCGCAATGTGCTCCCCTCGGCCCCTGTGGCGTTTTCCACTGGCGTCAAGACCGGTGCCGCATTGACCTCTCGAACGACCATTTGAAAGCTCTGCGTCACGCTCGCCACCGGATCCCCATTATCGGTCACCCGGACCGTGATTTGGTTGGTGCTCGGCCCCTGCGCTTCGGTTGGTGTCCAATTGAAGACCCCCGTCAACGCTTCCACCGTCGCGCCCGCGGGAGCTCCGGCCTCCAGGCTAAAAGTCAGCTGATTGGCCGGAAGATCGGGGTCGGTCGCCGCGAGGGTCAGGCTCACCGCGCTTCCCTCATCCACGGTTCGATTCGGAATCGGCGACATCACGGGAGGGCTATTGGTTTCCGATACCGCCACAGCAAAGGATTTTGCCGCGCTCAACGCGGGGCTGCCATTGTCAGTGACCTTCACGGTGATCGTCGCCAGGCCGGGGCCCTCTTGCTCGCCCGGCGTCCAACTCAGAAGACCGGTCGTCGCATCCAGGGTCACGCCGCTCGGGGCGCCAGCCCCCAGGCTGAAGGTCAGCGTGTTCCGCGGAAGGTCGGCGTCGTCCGCCAACGCTTGCACGGTCAGGGTACCTCCCTCGATGACCTTCTGGTCCGGAATATCGGCCAGCCCGGGCGCGGTGTTCTTCTCCGTCACGACCACGTGGAAGCTCTGGGACGACGTCAGCGGAGGATTCCCGCTATCGGTGACGGAGATCGTGATCAGGTTTGTGCTCGGACCTTGCGCTTCGGTCGGACTCCAACCAAACAGACCGGTCGCCCGCTCGATGACCGCTCCCGCTGGCGCCTCCGCATTCAAGGAAAAGGCCAAAGAATTCGCGGGGCGATCCGGATCCACCACGACAGGCGTGAAGGTCAGCGCGCTTCCCTCTTCGATCGTCCGGCTCGCGATCGCTTCGAGGACCGGGGCGGCATTGACCTCGGTGACGGTGATGCTGACGCTTTGCGTGGCTACTCCAGCCGGATTCGCGTCGTCACTGACGGTAATGGTGAAGGAGTATTCTCCCGGCCCCTGCTCTTCGGAAGGTGTCCAGGTCAAGATCCCGGTTGCGGACTCGATGCCGGCTCCGCTGGGCGCCCCGGCGCCGAGACCAAAAAGAAGGCGCTGGGGCGGCAGATCGCGATCCACGGCGTTCACTTGAAGACGCAAGGTTTCGTTTTCCGCGACCGTCTGCTTCGCCACCGGCGTGACTTCCGGATTGGCATTGGATTCGAGCACAACCACCTTGAATGACTGAGAGGCCACCATGCTCGGAGTTCCGCCGTCCGCCACTTCCACGGTGATGGCGTAGGTCCCCGGGCCCTGCGCTTCCGCAGGTGTCCAACTCAACACCCCGGTCTTCGGATCAAGGGCGGCGCCGGCTGGAACGCTTCCATTCAATCGAAAAACCAGGGGCTGCGGCGGCAAGTCGAGATCGACGGCCGCGGCTTGAACGGTCAGCGGCTGGCCTTCGACCACCGTCTGGTCGGACATCGACGCCAGAATCGGAGGAGCGTTATCTTCGCTGACCGAAACCGTGAAGGTCTGTGAGGCATTGAGGCTCGGGGTTCCGCTGTCCGACACCGTCACGGTGAAGGTGTTGACGCTGGGTCCCTGGGCCTCGGTTGGTGTCCAAGAGAAGACGCCCGTCGCCGGATTCAAGGTTGCCCCAGCGGCCGCCGCCGGTCCCAGCCGATAAGAAAGCAGGTTCACCGGCAAATCCCGATCCTCGGCCCCAACCGAAAATGTCAAAGTTCGACCTTCGACCACCGTCTGGGGTTGAATCGCCGCCAGAACCGGGGCCGCGTTCACTTCCGTCACCGTGATGCTGAAGGTTTGAGAGGCCGACCTGGGCGGACTTCCGGTATCGGCAGCCAGAACCGTCACCGCGAAAATGCCGGGACCCTGCGATTCATTGGGAGTCCACCGGATCTGCCCCGAGCCTCGGTCGATGATCGCCCCCTCGGGCGCTCCCGCGCCCAGGGTGAAGGTGATCGTATCCATCGGACCATCCGGATCGACGGCGACGGCTGAGAACACCACGGTCGAGCCTTCCTCGATGGTCTGGTTCGGAATCGGGCTCAACGAAGGTGCCGTATTAATCAGACCAATCGGGGTCAAGGCACCGCCCAAACCGAGGCCCACCGAGAATCCGGCGGCGGACGCTTTGCTGATTCCCGTCCAACCGCCGACCGCGCCGACGATGGTGTAGCTGGCGCTTTGTCCTGTGCCGCCGGCCGCATCGAGACCGTCATGGAGAATTGAATAAGAGGAACTCGAGGGGGCGGCCGCATCGGACCTGACCGCACCTCCCGCGAGGCCCGCCAAAATGAGCGCGCCGCCGAGAGCGCTCCACCTGCAGCCGAAAGCCAGTTTTAATGCCGAAGGTCGCATTCCTCTTGGAGCGGGTTGACCGGGCCCCCCTCAGTTCGTGGTCCTTGCGCCGGACTTGTCGTTCAGCTCGCCATCCTTCCAGAAGTTTTGCTCGGTGACCTGCCCGTTTTTGAGTCTCGCTTGCGCCTTCATAAAACCGCTCGGATAGAAAGATTGAGCCAAGCCCTCCGGAATATCGTGTTTGAGCTCCATCTGCTCAGCCATCTTTCCGTTATCATGCCAACGGCGAAAGCTGCCCTGGAGCTTCCCTCCCACCACCGCGGCCTCGGACAACTTCACCCCGTTCTCGTGCCATCGGACGCGCAGTCCGTGCGACACGCCATTGGTGAAATGCTCTCGCACCTGCATTTGTCCATTGGTGTGCCACCCCTCGGAAATCCCTTGCAGAACCCCGTTGGAAATCACCGAACGGGATTTCAGAGCACCCGATTCGTAGCGCTCAATCATCACGCCAGTGAACGGGCTCCGATCGTCATCCGTCTGATAGAGCCGTCCACTCACCAAATGAAGTTCCGCGCGCGACACCTCAGCCGGGGGCGCTGGCCGGCGGCCATACAAAATCGCCCCGATCGTCAAGAGGACCAAGAGGACACCCGCGAGGAGCGGCCAACGGATCGCGCGGTCGGACCGCGGCCGCGCTCCCCAACTCAGAGGTGAAGACATACGGCTACTGAACCAGCAGTTTGTAGAAACGCCTCGCTGGCGCACCCTCGGGAGAATCCAATTCAATCCGGACCACCTTGGTGTCCGTCGCCTGCAATTCCGTCTGCCGGGAACCCGCCGGTTGCGAACTCAACCGGAAACCCGCCGTGGTCCAATCCTGAAAATCCTCGGACCCATGAACCGAATAGGTGCGCCCGCGGATGGTTAGGAATTCGAGCACCGTCGCCTTCTCGTCCTTCTGAATCGACTTGAGGGAGAATCCGTCCATGGGGTCGAAGGCATACGTGCCCGCGAGATACTCTTTGAGGTTGCTCAACCCATCACCGTCAAAATCGTCGCCGGGCTTGATATCTTTGAGCGTCTTCGTGCCGCCGCTCTGCGCGATCAAGGCTTTCTCCCAAGCATCGGGAATTCCATCGCCATCGCTGTCTTCGCCCAAGGTCAAATCCAAATGGGTCGATTGCGCGGGCTTGCCCATCTGCGCGTAATCACCTTTCATCTCGATCGGCAGGTAAACGGTCTGGCCGATCCGCACCCGGAGCTTGAATGGCAGCGTCGGACGCAGCGCCGTCGGTTTGTAGAGATCCTGGGTCAGCCCCGCATCCATCGGCACCGCCAACTGATAATTGCGCCCCGCCCCCAACCCGGTCAGGATCGTGGCCTTAACCTCAGGACCGGTCGGCCCCTGCAGAAAGACCTCGGCATTGCTCGCGGACACCGGATTCCCATTTTCGTCCCGGACCATGCCGTAAATGAGATGGTGCGGGGCCGGAGGAAAGGCTTGGACCGACAAGACGCCGGTGAGAATCAGCAGGCTCAGATACGGCCAGAAACGAGTTGCCGCGACGCGGCGGAATCCGGAACGCCGGGTCGCGCCCGGGCCACCGGCTCGGGCCAACCGCCCGAATGAGAATGACGATTTCATGTTTTGGCCTCAGGTTCAGGGTCAATTGCCGGAGTATGAATAAGTCACGAAATGGAGTTTGACGTCCTTGACCGTTTGAATGAATCGATCCAACCCTTCGGCGGGATTGTTCAGGAGTGTATGCCCAGGAATGACCAACTTCCACTTGCTATTCCACACGGACCGGCCGATCAAACGACGGTTCGTGTATTGGTTGGGCACGAGGTCGCCACTGAAGACAGAGGTCGAAGAGACCGGTCGAAATGCCTGGTGTTTGCGGACGGCAAACAGATCCTCCGAAAGAGCGTCCGACGACTGCCACAATGGTTTGTTCGAGAAGGCCGAGGCTCCCAGATTGAAGGGCATCGGGATGGCCACATCCGCCACCGTCCAGGTCCGTATGGTACTCACATCCCCGAGGGGCGGGCTCCGCATTGAATCTTCGCCCACCGGGATGAGATACACATAGGGGGTCGCCGCCAAGCCTTGGGTATCGAGGAACGGAGCCGAGGGGTCACTCGGCGACGCCCCGGCGGCGAAGCCGACCGCGGAGCTATTGGCCGCTGGATCATCCATGCCGCGATAGCCATCGAGGGCCACGCCGACCGCGAAGATCTTGGTCGCGAAGAGGCTGGAGCTGAAATTGTGATCGCCAGCCGCCAGGGTTTGGCCAAAGAGGTTCAACCCGTCGGCGACGGTCGTGCTGAATTGGAGAACGATCCCCGGGACCGGCAGTCCGCCGCCGCGCTTGATCTGCATGCAATTCATCCGCACATCGTCATCCGCGAGCACGTCATCCATCCGACTTTGTTGCAGAATATCCTGCCAGTTCGCGTTCCCGTCGGTCCCGGGCAGAATCCGGAAATTCTCCGTGCGTAACGAAAGCGTCGTTCCATAGGTGTCGGGATTGTTAAACCCGAGACGCCCCTTGAGACTATCCCAATCCGCTTTCAGCTCCGCCAAAACTCCGGAAAGCCCAGGATCACCCGTGTTGCTCCCCGCGAATTGCGGTTCGCCATCCTTGACCACGCCCAGGGCGCGCGATCTGAAGATGCGCTCGAACAACCGGTCGCCCTCCCCCGTCCCCAGCAGTCCGGTTTCGTAGTCGTAAGCGCCGGCCGCGAGGAAGGAATAACGAGCCGCCAAATCAAACAGAGTGCGGTAGCGCTCGAGTTTTTCGTTGCGGAAAATGCGGAAGGCGGCGTCCCGGGTCCGGAAACCTTGCACGACGGCCGCGGCTCGCTTGCGGGAGTTCTCCCGCTCCTTCTGGAGGCGGTCGCCTTCCGCCACCGTCGCCGCGTAATTGCGCCGGACATCATCCAACTGACGCAGTTTGGCGTTGATCGTGGCGAAGTGTCCCTGCAACCCGCCCATGGTTTGCGCCAATCCCGCGACCGCGTCCTTGACTTCCACTTCCCACTCCCTGGGCGCGATCTGGTCAAACTGTTGCCAGCGCTTCGTCGTCTCGGTGGCGACTTCGAGCGCTCTCTGCACGCCCCACGAAATGACCACCGCCCAATCCAACGCGCTCTTGGATGCGCCGCCGGTAAACTTAAGGGCCGAGCGCGCCGGCGAGAGAACGTCGCCACCCGCCGCCAGACCGGCGATGAAAGAAGTGGGAACGGCTTCAATCGTTGCGTCGAAGACGTCATCCAACGTCTTGCTCCCCCAATCGCTGATCTTCTCGAGTACTTCTTGCACGACGGTGACCGCCTCGACGGCCTGGTCCAGAGCCAGATGGGCTCGTTCGAAATCCCGGACTTCGTCATGCAATCGCATCTTCAACTTGAAGAGGTCGATCGATAAATCCAAATCTCCCTTGGCCCCTTCGGCATCGCCCAGCGCCTGTTTCAGCTCCGCCTGGGCGGCGATGATCTCGGAAATCGCCTGCTGAATTCGCCCCGGCGATTGCCGTCGCCCCGCCCAGTCTTCAGGCTTGCTGAAAAAGCCATGCGGATCCAACTGGAATTCGACATAGTGATTCGTCTTGTAGGTGGAGGCGGTGCCCTTGACCACGCCGTCGAAGGAGGCAACCGCTGTCACCACCGCAGTTCCGCTCAGGGTTGACGCCAAGGTTTCGGGCAGGGTCTGAATGTCCACCTTGAAGCTCTTTGTCTCCTGGGGCTTCAGCGTGCCATTAAAGGTGGACTCCGGAAGATCGACATACATGAAATGAAGCAGATCGGGCCCGGCATAGCCGGTCTTGAAGGTCTTTCCTGGGCCCACGTCGTCCGGATACGGTGTCCCGTAAAGCTCGATCAGCGAATGTTCGTAGGCCATTTCCTGCGCGGCGACCTCCCCCTGAAAATCAGCCGTCGAGTCCTGTTCCGACCGCATCAGGCGGGTGATGTCTTTGGCATCATCGAAGGAGACCACGGCGTTATTCAAAGCCACCTTGGCTCGGCCGAAGATTTGTTCAAAATGAGTGCCCTCGTCATCCGAGGCCAGACGGCTTGGACTGATATCGAAGGCGATCGAGTTCCGGGGCAAACCCAGCGGCGTATTATCGCCCTCGGCATTGTCCAGGGCGGTCTGCAAACTCTCCATCGTGGCGGGGAGCTCCGCCAGTTCCGCGACGGACTGCCGGTCGATTCTTTGGATCCCTTCATGGTTGGGGTCGGGATCCACTTCAGGCAGCATCGAATTGCCAGCCACCCAGTTCAAATACGCGCCCTGACCCGTTCGAGCCGCCCAATGATCCATGCCCCAATACCGGGTCGAAGGCACTTTCCGCCGCTCATTCGTCCGGGTCGGCGACATGAAATTCCACGTCGGAATTCCAATGGCGAGGTCTCTCCGCCAAGTCAGATCAAAAATCGCCTTGCCGGTGCGAGCCGCCGCCCCGGCGGCCGCCGCGAACTTTCGTTCATCCAGATAATCGACCTGCACGGGTTTGCCCAACACCAGCACCGCCTCGGTTCGCGGCACCCACGTGAAATTCGGGTTGATGAAGAGCGAGTAGTAGCCCTTGAGCGCCGTCAAATAATGTCCGTAAGCGTCGCCGTGGCCTTGCGGAAACATCTTTCGCGCATCGTCGGCGTTGACCACCCCGTTGACCCCTTGATTGGCATCCTCCTGAATGTTGTAATTCAACGCGTAGATCACCTCGCCGGCGTCGATGCCGCGCGTGTAATTCCAGAACATGCGATTATAGACCGGCGCCACTTCGACCCCAGGCTGGAGAAAGTCATCCTTGCCCCGCAGCAGACCCAACTCCTCCTCCAAAAGCGAGCTGACCTGTCCCTTAAACGCAAACAATGCGGTGGCGATTTCGCCGTAAGTCTTGTCCTTGGTTCCGATGCCAATGGTCGGATTGGCCGCGTCGGCCCAAGCCTCGTTGCCGATCATCATGTAAAGGTCGTTGAGATACCCGGCCGCCAAGAGCAGCGCATCATTGGCCCCGCCGTAGTTGATGCCGGCGTCGATGCTTAGCATCTTGCCCCGCCGGAGAATGGTTTCATAAATCTCGATCAAGCCGAAGTTATTGATCGATTCCTGATTCAGGGCGATGTTGCCCTCCCAGCGCGACCCCGCTTGCGTCAACACACTCACGTCCGTGTTGACCTGATTGTTAAACAGATCCGAAACCCGTTGGTTGAAGGGATTGATGCCCGCCAGAACACGCTTGATCCAACCTTCGGCCAACTGCGGTTCCGACCATTCTGACCACTGATAATTGGCCGGCGTCGCGCTATAGAGCGGATGGCTCGGATTATTCGGGCGATATCGCATCGTCACGTAGTTGTCCGTGAGCGCTTGAATTCCGGCGCCCCCCACGAGGTAACGTGGCAGCCCCGTTCCCTCCACCGCCACCGCGATCGAGCCGAAGCTGGGCGGAGCCCCATCCACGGGCGGCGCGATCTTCCATTGATAGTAGTAATCACCGAAGCGACCGGCCATATCGGCTGTGTGCTGGAACGTGACTTGTTCATCGAGCGGATTGGTCGATGGGATAACCTTGATTTCACCGGCGTAGAGCGGGGCCGTGACTTTGATGACATGAAGAGCCACTGGTTCTCCCGGCGGGGTGGATGCCGGCAATCCGTTCCCGGCGATCAGCGTGATGTATCCTGAGCCCGGGCCCGCGGCGCTCAAGGCGTAAGAATCGACGGCTGTGTCATCGTTGGTCACGTCGGTTAAATCGCCAATGCCCTTGGAGTAGTTCAGGGCCGGGTTCGGGATATACGTTCCGGGCTTGGCGGGGTTTTCGTAAAAGATCTCGACCTTGGTCGTCAAGCCATCGACGGCCGCGTCCCAATTCATCTTCTCCGTCTGAGGTGTGCCTGGACAAAGGGCCTTGACCGCCGCCAGATCTGTTCCCGTCAAAACATTCAAAAGGAGGTACTTCTCTCCGATCGGTTCGTCCTTGAACTCGCCCTTGAAGACAAGGTGCCCCTTCGCCCCGCGATTGGGGTCAAAGAAAAGCCGCTGCGCCAAGTGCGGGGGAAGGTTCGGGAAAAACGTCTTGCCTTGATAGGTGTCGGTTCGGATGCCGCTGGGAAGCTTCTGCATTCCCTGATTGGTGATAGCGTACGATTTCTCCCGGGTCGGATCATGGAGGACCGCGCTGACATTCGCGACCGTGATATTTCGAGCGATCGACTGCTGATAGAGCATCTCGAGACTGGCCTGCCCACGAATGCTGGGGAGCCCGTTCTTGGGTGTGGTCAAGGTATCGCCATAGCGCATCAGCGGCGTCTGCACCGGCCAAACTGGGCGATAAACGATATCGAGGGACCGAGTCAACTTCGTGCTCCCATCCCCTTCAAAAGTACCATCGGAATTCCTGGGACGAAGGTAAGGCACAATCTCGCCGATCGCCGGCGGCGTGGGATCGCCCGGCCAGGAAAATTCCGCCTGATTCTTGTAGTAAAACCGCATGGTGAAGCTGTTGGCCGCGACGGGGGAAGTGGCCAGATAAGGCGGCCGTCCCACGTAAGTCACGTTCGCCCGGGCAAAACTGTTCGTCGAGACGATCTGCAGAGGGGCCTGAGCGGCGACCGTGCCCGTGGCGGCCACGGTCAACGAAAGGCTGTTTGTCACCTTGGTCCCGTCATCGGTCGCCGTGACGACCAAGGAGAGCGTGAGCGATCCGGCGGCACCGTCGAAGGGCATTCCCTTCAAGGTCAGGCCGTCGATCGACAGCCAGGTCGGCAGGGTCGTTCCGGTCTGTGCCGCAACGGTGAGGCTTTCGGCTCGGCGTGAGGCATGAATCGTGTAACTGAATTCCTGACCGATGATCGCCTTGGCTGCGGGCAGAGTGTCAAACGCCCCGCTCGTGCTGTTGAACTTGCCTGCCCGGAGAACAGGCTCACCGGAGTGCAGTCCCCGGTAAACCCAGAAACCCTCTTTGCGATCGCGATACGTAAAACTCTTGTAGTGTTTCAAGGGGCCACTCCCGTGGACCGCCTCATTCCAATTCACCGGCAAGTCGCCGGTCGCGCCCACCGGTTCGACGTTGTAGTTCACCACGTTGATCCCCACCTTTTCCGCCGGTGGCGGGAGCAAGGGAAGCGGCATGGGTGCCTGGAGGATTTGCCCGGCGACGGTGATGAAATCGAAGACGATGCCGGCTTTCGGCTTTTCCCGCAGGACCTTGAACGCCGCCACCGCCGGACGGCCATCCGATCCGGTGTACTGGACCAGAACAAATGGATGCGAAGAGTAGCCATTGGCCGACGTAATATTCAAATCGTCGCGCAGAGCGTATGCCTGCCCCCCAAGCATGAGGGCGTGCTCTTCGTTCGGGTTGTATCCGGGTTTGGAGCGATCATTCTCGTAATAGATGGTTCCTTTCGCCTCCAAGCTGGCCAAAGGTCCACTCCCGTCGTTGCTCGCCAACACGATCTCGCGCGGCGCGGTCGGCCATTGCAGAGTGTACCGCCCGACCACGGACGGCCAATAGATGGACTTGAATCCGCGCGTGAGGTCGAGGCCATTCCGGCGAAACCACCAAACCTCCAGGCGATTCCGGCCCGGGATCACATTGACGGGGATGATGGCACCCATCTTGGCGGCGTCGAATCCTTTGAGGAACGGGTCAATGTAGCCCGCCGGATGGAATGAGTTGCCCTCGCTCTCCTTGATGAAGCCGGCCCAATAGGCGTCACTGGGATTGGCTCCCAACTCCCGGCTTGGGGGAAGGATGCGGTCTCCCACCGGCGCAACCTGCTGCACGACGCGAGGAGATGCCATTTCATCCCCGAGCGACAGAATGCCGGTGTCGGGATTCCACCCGCGCAAATTGATGGCCACGGTGTTGGCCAAATTCGTGCCGATCGTCCGGCCCAAGTTATCCGTGACCAGATTGTCTTTCAGCCACGAAAAGACGCGCTCGAAAGCGACGTTTTCCCCGGAGATGAAACGCAGCAGCGTCCGATGCGCCGGAAACGCGGGCTCCAGATGCGTGTAAAACTTCAAGTCGGCGGTCAACTTGGCGCGAGGCCGGTCCAGCGCATCCTGATAGGCAATCACCGGCGTGTTTTCCGCCGCGAACGGGACGGCGCTGGCCCGGGCCTCCGCCTCCGTCGCCACCACCGGACGCACATAGTGGCTATAACGCGAAATGTCGTCTGGCCAAGCGAGTTTGTAGCGGACAAACAGGAAAGGCCAGCGCAACCCCATCTGCCCCTCCTCCATCCAATGGATGAGCACGTCATTCAGATTGGACGTCTCGCGCACCGCGAAGAGATCGATCCGCGACCCCGTTTGGCTGCTCGAAGACGCTGCCTGACTGTTCAACTGAAAGTAGAAAGAAGCGCCCACGCCCTGGATCATGGGCTCGGGATACAGATCCGCGCCACGGGCCGGTTCGGCATAGGGGGTGATCGGGTCCCCGAGATCGATACGGAGGTCGTTGGGTGTGATCTGCTGATGCACGTCCACAATCTCATAACCCAGATGTTTTCGAGATTCCCCATTCTCCCGCATATCTCCGAGCAATTCCATGAAGACGCGCCCTTCGCGATTATGGGCATAGATTTGTCCCAACTGGGAGTCGTACCAAATCGTCCGCGTCTCCTGCAACCGATTCGTCTGCACGACGAACGATTGTCCGGGTGCCACAAACTCCTCCGACACGCGCTCCGGAACATTGACGTTGTAAACAAATCGAATCGAGCCGACGCGCGCCGCCGGGACCGCGACTGGTTTGCTCACCCGCTGAAATGTTCCTTCCGTCCAATAGATCTTTCTCGGTGTTTTGACCGGACTCCCGGAGACGACATAGGTGGTCGTGTAAAGCCGATAGTAATTGCCCGACTCCACGGTGTACTTATTGGCGTCGTAATCGACGGGCTTGGTCGTGGTCGAAAAGGTCCTCTTCCACGTAATACTGATGGGCCCTGGCTGAATCGCAAAAACCGTTCGGGCATTCGGGCTCCAATAGTAAGGCGCTCCCGAATGATCATTGGTGGAAAACGGTTCGGCGAACCAATAGTCCTCCGGCCGGATCGAGGCCGAAAGCAACTGCCCATCATCGCCGATGCCGGGAACCGGGATAATGCTGCCGAAGAGAAAGGCCGTTCTCCGCATCATGAAAGGCGCTCCGATTTGGGCGGACTTCATCACCACCACAATGGTCGCGCCCTTTTTCCCCCGAGGGAGATTCACCGCCTCCGCGTTCCGGGCCAAATTGAGGTTGGAATTCAGATTCAGAGGCAGTTGCGGCCTGGCGAGAGCGCCGTAGGAGACGAAGCCCTGAAACTGTTTGACCGTCGGAACGGTCGTCGGCAGCCACGCGGCCGCGGCCGCCTGCTGATCCACGGTCGGCGCCCGCCCATCGGAACCGACCGGAAGATTGAACGTGCTCGAAAGCGGCTGGCCTCGCGTGGGCTGGCGATTGTACGGCGTCTCCTGCTGCCGGATCTCCAAGGGAAAGGTCTGAGCGACGGCCTCGATGGCGAGCAACTGCGCAATCAAAAGCAACGCCGCACATCTGTAAGTTCGCATAAGCTTGAGTGTCAAAGGTTCGTCGGAACGTTCGGACCTACTGAACCCTCATGATGAATGCCAAAGCGTAGTAGGGTGGCAGAATCGAAACCGGCTGCCCACCACCCGCGGGTGACGTCGTTCGACCTAAGGTGTAAGGATAATTGTCGCCGTCGGCGCCCACAGGCGAACCCGCGATTCGGCCGAAAGAGGAATCATTGCCCCAAAACTCCGACCAGTATGTATCCACGTAACTGTGGGAATGACTGGGCATCTGAGCGGTCGTAAGAGTGGCGGTGGAAGCTCCGCCGACGTTACCCGGGCTGTATCCCGACCCCGCGCCGATCACAAACCGGTTGCGCAGATCCGGAGTTCCGGCACCACCATCGCAGAGCCGCCATCCGCCCGGAATACCGGCCACCGAACCGGACCACATGATGATGCCGCCGACCGGGACCGTCCCGAAACCCGTCAAGCCGCCATCCGCCTGAAGAGGCCCGCCGATGACCACCGGGCCGCCGCGCGGGTTAATTCGGAGGGTATTGGGCCCGCCAGCTCCAAGGGCCTGGATGACGCCGGACCATGAGACGTTCGGATTATGCTGGAAACCCACGACAACTCCACTCGTGTCACCCGTGGTGCTGTCGCCCACGAGCATCTGCTGGGCCGTTTCAACCGTGTTGGCAATCGATCCAAGGACCCTCGTTCCACCCGTGGCCCGAATGCGAAACTCGTTCACTGCGCCCGATCCCATATCGGCATCCACGCTATCTGCCCAAACAAAGCTGCCGTTATGGTTGGCCCGGGCTCGTCGCCCAGCCGCGAAGCTGTTCGGACCTGCCGCAGTGTTGTTGTAACCCCCAACAACCACGCTCGCACCTCCACTGGCCGTGTTTAAATTGCCGCCTCCCACGAACGCATGCCATCCACTCGCGGCATTCCCATTGCCGCCAGCAACTGTGCCTCCCTCACCAGCGGCCACGTTCCCGGCGCCACCTCCAATGGCTGCGTTGAGGCCCGTCGCCTGATTGTTGACGCCACCCGCAACGGTCGAATTCCCTCCCCCGGTCCAGTTGGCTTCACCGCCGCCCATGGTGCTGTTGACACCAGTGGCCGAGTTCCTTCGCCCGCCGGAGATGGTGCTGTATTCGCCGCTCGCCACCTGCGTTGCCAGATCCCTCGTTAATTGCAGATCGACGGCCTTGCCGCCACGCGGGTTGCCTCCAGAACCGGTGCTTTGGACAGGAGCGCCAATGCCGATTGCGGCCAACGTCCCGGAGGTGACGGAAACAAAAGGCGCGCCCTGATCATTGACCAGGGCAACCGCGTTCCGCGCGAGGAACGAATACGGCGCGGCCAGCAATTGCAGGCGCGGCGCAATCTCAATATCCGTCGTGCTCAAACCTTTTACCGTGATACCCACATACCGCTCCGACGCCGTGGTCCCAGTGAAGACTGTGGACAGATTCGGTCGCGGCTCGCTTCCAAGCTGGCTTCCCTCGCCGAGCAGGACGCTGAAATAGCCTTTGTCCACCGTGATCGTCTGCTGTTCCGTCCACAACGTGCTCCCTCCGGTGGAAGCCGTATAGACGCGGAAGATGGCGGTGTAATTCCGCGGGGTGGTGTCCCCGAGAGCCACGCCATTGGCGTCGGCCAAAAAACCTTGATAACTCATTCGCTCCGGCGGATTCGCGTCCGCGGCGCTTCGGGCCGGAAAGCCCAAAAGGCCGAGGAGCAACAGGGTCGAAGTGAACCAGAAGTGGGTGGGTCGGGATGGGTAGGATCTCATAGGCTGAACCAGCGTGGACGTGTTGACTTGGCGGAGACGGCGCTCGCAGAGGGTTGAATTCATAGAAATAAGCGGTTCAAGGTGCGGTTAAATAGGGGATGTCAGTGATCCGGCTGAGGGTGAAAACGCCGCGAACATTGAAACGGCGAATCTCGCCCGGTTTTCCGGTCATCGTGATGATTTCTTCATAGTCTCCGCCCAGCGAATGGCTGTCGCCGGTCAGACTGGCGAAGTCGCTCGCCGGCGGAGTGACGCCGAGAATGATCTGCCGTTCCACGCGGTAGGATTCGTTGCCTTGGGGGAGCCGGGTGTCAAAGGTCGCGTTCAAATTATCGTGATCCGGATGATAGGTATGCACGAAGGGATTGGACGCCTGATCATCGTAGTCCAAAACCACGGTCACCGTCAGATTCGTCCCCTGTTTCAATTCTCCGGTGAACTGCCAAAACCGGTTCGTCTGCGAGAATGGAAGATGTGCCGCGCTGATCCGATAGGCGTTGACAATGTCTTTGGGGTCCAAAGCCGTTTCGCCCCACGATAACACCGGATTGACGTAGAAACTCGAGGTGAACGAATTGGTCACGTTTTTTCCTGAGCCATAGAAAATGCGCTGCAAGAGGAAGGTCTTTTTTTCGGTCTCGTTGTTATGCAGGATCAACCTCAGGGGAAACGGTCGAACCACCCCGGCCAAGTTGGTGTTGACGGCCGTGGCGACGTGCAGACCGTCCGAGCCCGTCACCGCGTTTCCGCTCAAATCCCGCTGATACGAAGTCAAGAAGCTCCCCACCTGCGTCACGCTGGCCTGCCCAACCCACAGCCCGGCCCGGGACGCCACCACCGCCGACACCGGAATCTCCACCTGGGCCAGGCCCGACGAGTCGGTGAAGCGGAGGATCGCGGCGTAGAGACCGCCAGCGGCTCCAGTCATGCTCGCACGATCGATCCCAAGGATCACCTCCACCTCCGAACCCAACTGGCCGCTCCGGGTCAAGGTCCATTCCTTGGGTCCGGCGGACAAATTGGTGTGGCTGAAGGTCAATCGGGCTGGATCGATCTCCCCGCGCAAAAGCAGCGGCGGAGCCCGAACGATCGCGGTCTGCCCGTCCGGTGCCGCCTCCGAATTGACCAGTTCCACTTTCACCGTCAAATCGCGTCCGATGATATTGCGGATCCGGAATTGATACCGCGCCAGGGAATCGCCAAACACCGCGCCCCGGGCGTCCTGGAGGCTGAGCTCAAACGGGCTGAAATAGCGATTAAAAGTGGTCCCGGCCCGCATCCAAAACGCCTCCCCGCGGCGCACCGAGGCCGTGCGCAATCCCAGCACCCGGGCCGGATTGCCGACATTCAGATCTCCGCCAAGGTAGCGATAAATCTCCGCGCTTTGTTGTATTTCCGGCACCGGACCGAGAAACGACTCGAACGAGGGCGGGTTCGTCGCCACCGTCGGAAATCCGATGAAGTTTAATCCCGTGGTCGTCCAGCGGTAATGCGGCGGGACCGGCTTGCCTTTGACGTTCCACGTGAACGTCGCGACATTGGCCGCGACCCGAACCAGATAGGCCGAGTTCGGGCTCAGGTTTTGCAGAGCCGAGGAGGGGCCCAGCGTGCGAACCCAA
Source organism: uncultured Verrucomicrobiota bacterium (assembly GCA_964355375.1). Classification (GTDB taxonomy): domain Bacteria; phylum Verrucomicrobiota; class Verrucomicrobiia; order Limisphaerales; family SIBE01; genus CAYHFE01. Next base: position 2,520 of record CAYHFE010000073.1, on the reverse strand, counting down.
CTGTACCATTGGCTGCCCGAGCTGGTCGGAACCTTCGGGCTTTCCGTGAATTGCGAGGTCGTCGGCTCCGCCTTCCACAGCCACACCTCCTGGATCGGGTTGCTCGTCCCGACATCGATCAATTGGCTGAGCGTGGCGTGGGAGGCATCGACGTGCAGGTAAATCGCGTTCCAACCCGCCTTGAGTTCAAACGACTGCGTGATCCATTGCGCAAAACTCGCGGTGGACGAGGCCAGCACAGCGACCAGCGTCACCATTCCGATTCTAAAAGATCTTCCGTTCATGGCTTTCGGTAGAGATACCAAGTTGGCTGCGGATTCAGACGATCGAGGGCTCCGATGGGTTGCGACCCATTCCGCCCTCCGAAAACAAGCAGTTCCGTCCCAGTCCAAGCGGTCGTCGCGCCCGCCCGGGGCTGGGGATTGCCCTCGGTGCTCAGCGCGCGCCATTTCCCGGACGCCAGGTTGAACGCCGCCCCAGACGCCGCCGGGCCAAACGCGGTGTCGCCGGCCACGATGATCATCTCCTGTCCCGTCCATTCGGCATTGTGACCCGACCGGGCAGCGGGGGCAGCGGTCAGAGGGACCGGCTCCCAAGCGTTCGAGTTCGGATCATAGATTCCGCCATCTCCCACCGAAGCTCCATTCCGCTGACCGCCCCAGACGATCATCCGCTGGCCGGTCCAGACCACCGTGTGGCCCATTCGATCCGACGGCGCATTCGCCACGTTCAAGGGGGACCACTGCGCCGGAACTCCGTTCTCGAACAATAATTGCGCTCCCGTATTCAAGGTTCCACCGCTGCCTTGCCCGCCCCACACGATCAGGCGACTCCCCGTCCAGACGACGGTCGCGCCGAATCGCGGCGATGGGCCGCCCGTAAGGACGGTTGACGCCCATTGATTCGCGACCGGATCGTAGAAGAAGCAATCCCCCAGCGCTCCCTCCGCGTTCCGACCACCCCAAATGAGCATCCGATTCCCGATCCAAACCGCCGCATGACCATCACGCGCCGTGGGAGCACCCGTTAAAGAGGTCGCAACCCAGGTCTGCGAGGACGGCTGGAACCGGGCGCCCGACCGTGAATAGCCGTCCGCCGAGAATCCGCCCCACACGATCATCTCTTGTCCGGTCCAGACCGCGGTGTGCCCCGATCGAGCCGCCGGCGCGGCGTCGCCGGACGTTGCCCGCCATTGGTTGAGATTGGGACGAAACATCGCCCCCGAGCCGGAGTAGAGGCCGGAGCCGAACGCTCCTCCCCAAATCACGAATTCCTGACCGGTCCAAATCCCGCTCTGTCCATACCGTGCCGATGGGGCATCCGCGTTCGGACCCGCCACCCACGCCGGAGCGGCGATCGAGGTAAAGACCTGAAAACCTCGCGACACCAAGGGGTCGCTCTGCGCCTCGGCCGACGCAAAGGTGAGCCCCGAGGGAAGGGCCGCTTCCACCGCGTTGATTCGATTCGAAAGCGCTCCGATCACCGCCAGCGCGCTCGGGGACAACTTCTCGGGCGTCACCGCCCGATCCGCCACATTGGCCGCCATCATGGCGTAGCCCACGGCGGCGATGCGTTGATCGGGGACGAGTCGCTGCGATCCGCTGACGCCGTCGTCAAACCAAACGCGCAGATACACGGCGCCGTTCGTAAAAACCCCCAAGCCCAAGGGAGCCATGTTCTGCAGAGTAGTATCACCCAATTGGACCGAGAAGAGCCCGCGACTCACGGTCAGCGGAACCGCCCGATCCGGTTCGCCATCGGAGTTGGCGTCGGCGTCATTGCTCCAGTACCACTGCGTTCCCTCGGCATTGACCAAGGCCAGCTTGAAATTGCCCCGACCTTCAAAATCGGCTCGGCCCACCGCCACTCGCCCCTGATAATTGATCAATCCCGGCACCTGCGCGAGAGAACTGGCCGGGGAAAGACCGAGAAAAAGCGCCCCGATGAAGGCAACGGAGGTGAAATTGCGGAGGATAAAAAACATGCTCGAAGAGGCGGGTTCTCTTCGGTTCGCCAGCCCTCCAGGCCAGCCAGGTTCCGAAGTCATCCCGCGCCAAGGAAGTTCACAAGCCAGTTTCACGACAACTAATATTCGATTGACCGAAGAACGAATCCAACATCACAAGCCCACGCGATTCTCACGACCACCCGGGACTTCGCGGGTCTCACTCTCGCCAACACCAACTGATCCCGTCACCCCTAAGTCCCGAGGACTTCCCTCGCGCAGCTCCCCAGCCCAAAAATCATATAAAGAAAGTGCGTCCCGGCTGATAATCTAATCCACGCTCTCTGATGCTCAGGAGCTTCTTATACACAACATCGGCGCGAATGCCAAGAAGAAACTCAGAAAAAAGTTCAGAGATAATGAGGAAGATTTCTCTCGCTCGGAGCTCGCGCCCTGAGTTTATGGAGAGGGAACACCTCCAAAAATGGGACGTGAGTTGGGGCCATGAACCTGAAATGCCTAAACCATTGGAAATCAACGAACGCATTTTGCGGTTCATGGGTAGGGAACACCTC
>CAYHFE010000072.1:0-19925 GCA_964355375.1 uncultured Verrucomicrobiota bacterium | reverse complement strand
CGGCGGTTACCCGCCGGCACCCCCACAGACCCGTACGAGCCCAATTCGGGCATACGGTTCTTCCGGTGCAAGACAGGCGACCGTTGCCACCAGCGTCGGTTTCGTGGACAGAGGTGACAGGCTCGGTGTCCTGACCTCGTTGCCCCGCCGCTGCTCCCACCAGTCGGTTCCCTTCCCTACTCCCCGGCTCCCACGGTTCGGTTCGCCGGCTTTCGAACGGTACTATGAAACCGTTAAGACTCCCGGGCGCTTCGGATGTCACTCCGTTTGTTACGTTGCGCCACCCTACCTTGGGTTGATTTCCAGCGTTCGCTCGCCGCCACGGGGAAATCGCCGTGCCGACGCCAGGGTGTTGTTCAACCGGTTCACCCTCTGGTCCGGTCTTTTGTCCCAAGGACGCTTTCGGTTCTCCCAAGTTCCCTGCGAACCCTTTTGACCTTTGCCGTGCTCTCGGACCCCGGTCGGCTCCTGGCGCCAGATCCTTTGGCAGCGCCCGGACATGGTCCCCGCAATTGCTACCACGAAGACGCCGGCGAAATATGACTTTCGAGGCTCTATCACACGGCTTCAGTCATCACTGTTTACGCTTCGTGCCGTCCTCTCGAACGACGACGCAAAACTCGCTTCCGGTGGCGGATCAACCTTCCGGGTGGGCTTTTCCAGGCCCACTGAGTTCGTTTGGAGAGTTTCACACTTTCGCGCTCCCCTCTCCCAGGGCTTCTCTTGGCGCGAAGCCATTCTCATTTTGGACCGGTTCCCTGTCTTCCCGGTAGGAGACGACGTGAGGAGTCTCGGACTTTTCGAGGAAATGAGACTCGTGACCTCGTCTCCTACGGTCAAAATGAGAATTGCTGCTTGCGATGAATGCGCTCTTGACCTTGGCTCTGCTGAGCGTTTCAGTTGAGGTGTGATTGCCGCCAAACCCAGAATGGTTTTGAAGAAGTGGCAGGAACGCCGCTGGACATTCCAAGAGCTGGCGGCGGAACTGCCGGAAAGCAATCTGCCCACCGAACTTTGGGATGGAGAACTCGTCATGTCACCGGCGCCGTCTTTCTTGCACCAGGAAATCGTGGATCGCTTTCACGATCAGCTTAAGGCCTGGGTCCGACCGCGGCGTTTGGGCAAAACCGGCGTGGCCCCAATCGACATGGTGTTGACGACGCGCCGGGCGGTGCAGCCGGACGTCGTTTTCATCTCCACCGACCGCCTGGGCATTGTCGGGGACCGCATCATGGGGGCGGCAGATCTGGTGGCGGAGGTGCTGTCGCCGGAGTCGCGGCGGCGCGATCGTTTCGACAAGCGTGATCTCTATGAACAGCACGGAGTGCGGGAATATTGGCTGATCGATCCGGAGGCGCTGACGGTAGAGGTGCTGCATCTGAAGGCTGGGGAATACGAACTCCTCGGTCGTTGGCACCCCGGTGACCGGGCGCGTTCTCGGCTCCTAAAGGGTTTTGAGCTTCTCGTTTCCGGACTGTTCAGCAATCCTTGAATTGCACCGTCACCGGATGACGGCAGAGTTGAGAAGATTGTTGCGGTGACACGTGAATTCGCCTGATAGTCTCCTCCTCATGAGCGATAAGGATCAGAAAGAAGCGCGAAGGCAGCAACTCGTGAGAGAAGGCCAAGCGATTCTTTACATGGATGACTGGGACGCGATGGTCCAGAAGTTCAAGAAATGGGAAACCAACGGTTCAAACTGGCTCGACGATTATTATTTCGATCAAGGATACGCAGGTGAATTAATTGCTCTTGGTGGTGAAGAAATTGACGGGCATCTTGGGCGTGAGGATTCTGAAGGCGTCAAACAGGTCATTCGACTTCGTATCAAATGGCTATCGGATATTGGTCGCTTTAAGCGCGGACAAGGTTCAGGCGGCGGAACTCCAGATAGGGTATTCATCGGCCACGGCCGTTCACTGCAATGGCTGGTTCTCAAAGATTTTTTAGAAAATCGTCTTCAGTTAAAGGTGGAAGAATTCAATCGTGTGTCTTCCGTCGGAATTGCAGTGTCTCAACGGCTTTCTGGACTGTTGGATAGCGCGTTGTTTGCGTTTTTGGTGATGACCGCAGAAGACGAACAAATCGACAAGTCGAAGCACGCCAGAGAAAACGTAATTCACGAAGTTGGTTTTTTTCAGGGGAGATTAGGTTTCCCGAGAGCGGCCACCCTCGTTGAGGACGGGTGCGAGATGTTCTCGAATATGGACGGACTCGGGCACATTAAATTTCCGCAGGGAAATATTTCAACCGCCTTCGAAGAAGTGAGGAAAGTTTTGGAACGAGAAAGAATAGTCTCCTCATCTGCAGGAGAGTGAAGCCTAATCACCCGCTAAAAACAGTCTTCCAAGCCCACTTAAGAACCGCAACAACCACGAGACCTGTGGCTCCAAGACACGCCCCAATTAGCAGCAATCCGATCATGCCTTTCAGATGCATTTTCAGTCCTTCTTGGTCTGTGAAGGCTGTGTAAACTACGACTCCGGCGTAAAGCAGAATGATCAGACCTCCAAAGACCACCATTAAACCGAGAGCGGCCGTCAAGAGGACAATCAATGATCCGTGACGCGGGTTCTTCTCCACAAAATCGATCAGCCAACGGATCTGATCTATTGCGATCCCGTGTTGAACCAACCAATGGAGAGTTTTCTCACCGATCAAAGCCGAAGAGTAAAGCAGAGGGATAACGACGATTACCCCTGCCAAGATGGCCAACTCATGATGGAGGGAGCGCAGTCTTGGCAATGAAGAACGGCAGGCGTATCCTTCGGAAATGTCGAACGAAAACCTACTATCCCGCATCACGGTGGATCCCGAGATTTGTCATGGCAAACCGTGTATCCGGGGTTTGCGTTATCCCGTGGAAGCGATGCTGGAATACCTGGCGGGCGGGGATTCCGTGGACGATTTGCTCGCGCAGTTTCCTGACCTGGAGCGCGAAGACATTCTTGCTTGCCTGGAGTTCTCCCGGTGCATGCTGGCGGCTAAGAGCATTCACCTGACGCTGACATGAAGCTTCTCGTGGACGCTCATCTGCCGCACGAGCTATGCACAATCCTGGCGAGGCATGGACACGACGCCGTCCACACGTCCGCACTGCCGGCCGGGAATGCGACGAAGGATGCCTCGATCATTCAAATGTCTCTGACCGAACAGCGGGTGGTGGTTTCCAAGGACACGGACTTCTTCTATTCTCACTTGCTCCAAGGCCGCCCGTGGAAACTCTTGCTCGTCAGGACAGGAAACATTTCCACGCGGGACTTGTGCGCTTTGATGGGGCGTCACTTGCCCGCCATTGAAGCCGCTTTGGAAAATCACACGCTGGTCGAACTCGATCGAGTGGCGGTAACTCCGGTGGTTTAGGCAGTGCTTGCCGCTGCAACCACTGCCCAGAACTCCGGCTCCGCATCCGGAGGATTCGATGCGGGATCACGAGTCCTTCGTCAGGCGGCCTCGAGGCATCACTTTGCCACGATTGCCGCGGTGACGCGAGGATTCTCCTGATCCTCTACAGCCACTTCTTACGGACTTCCAGGTGGATCAAGGGGTCGGCTCCAGGCTCCCCCTTGGCCTGCATCTTTTCGGTGTCCCATTCAATCGGTTTGCCATAGCGCAGGGCCACCATGCCCACCATGGCCACCTCCGCAATGTCCGCGCTGGAGACGAATCCTTGGAATGTCCCGGCCCCACCTTTGCAGGCCTCGAGCCATTCCTGCATGTGGTCCCGCGGGGCGCTCGGCAATGTGGCCGCGACCGCCTTGCCCGCCTCGTGGCTGAGCACACCGCGGCAATCGGATTCACCCTTCATCTTCACCATGCCACGCACGCCCCAGGCATCCGAGCAGAGCAGGCCTTTTTCGCCGGCAAATAACACCCCGTTGGTGGGCACATTCCCATAGGTGGAAACCAATTCCTGGCCCAATGCGGCCGGAGGTCCCGCCTTGGGGCCGTCGTGCCACCAGACCGTCACGGGAGCAAATTGGCCGCGCGCGGGGAATTCCCAGCGGAAATCGGTCGCGGAGGGATAGCTGTCTTTCAGCGGCTCGGCCGCTTGAACCGACACTCGCTGCGGAGCGCCCAATTGCAGCGCGCGCCACGGTAGGTTGATCGCGTGCGCCCCCATGTCCGCAAGATGGCCGTCGCCAAAGGCCAGCCAGCGGCCCCAGCGCAGGCAACCGCCCAAATAATACGTCTTGAACGGCAGCACGGGCGACGGCCCGCACCAGAAATCCCAATTCAACCCTTCCGGAATCGGATCGGCCTCGGTCGCGATCGGAGCGCTGGGTGGGAATGTCCGGTTGATCCAGCAATGGACCTCCCGGATTGGTCCGAGCACTCCCGCCTGGATGACCTCCATGCTCCGCCGGAACGTGGCAGTCGAGCCGCCTTGGGTTCCCACTTGCGTGACCAGCTTCGAGCGCCGGGCGATTTCGCGAATCTCGCGTGCCTCGACCACGCTGTGGGCCAGCGGCTTTTCGCAAAAGACGTGTTTGCCCGCGGCCAACGCGGCCTTGCTCATCGGCACGTGCCATCGTTGGCCCGACGCGATGACCACGGCATCCACCGATTTCTCCTCGGCCAGCAGCTTGCGGTAGTCTTCATAGACTTTGGCCTTCTCCACCGCGGCGCCGGCGGCCCCATTCTTGGGAGCGGCCGCCTCTTTCTTTAACCGCGCCACCTGGCTGGGATCGACATCGCACAAGGCCACCACGTTGTCACCCAGCGCGAGGATCGAGGGCAGGAGTTGACGCATGCGGCTGCCGCAGGCGAGCAACGCGATGTTCAGCTTGGAGTTCGCGCTGGCACCCAGGGCGCTCCCGGGTAGTAGGTAGGGCAACGTCCAAGCGCCGACCCCGGCGACACTGATTTGCTGGAGAAACGAACGACGGGTGTTCTGAGAGGAGTGTGGCATAAGAATGTTTGCTTTGTGATTAATAGGAATCCGCTTCCTGATGCTCAGTTGTTCCCGGAGAGTAAACGGTCCACTGAGCCAACTTAAGAGCAGCTTAGGCGGAGACGCCGGCCAAGCAAGACCGCGTTTCGGACTTTTTCCTGGGGGTTTATCTCATGCACCGACAGCCGCGGTTTGAGGCAATGGCTGCGGTGACACACACGGGGCGAAACCAGCTTGTGATTTCCCGCCAAACAGCTATCCTGCGACTATCCCGGCTATGAAAGTGCCTATGGAGACAACCCGTAACGCGTCAGGCCATTTCAAACCATGAAACAACCTATTGCCACCCTCGCCACCCTCGCCACCCTGTTCCTGGCCCTGCTCAATCTGGCGCAGACCCAGGCCCAAACCGCCGCCTCCGCGCCAACCAAACTCGTCGTGACGCGTGATCTTCCCTACGCCGAGCCGGCTGATCCACGACAGAAAGTGGACATTTACGCGCCACAGGGCGCGAAGAACCTGCCCGTGGTCTTCTGGATTCACGGTGGAGGCTGGCAAGCCGGTGACAGGACCAACATCCAAGTCAAGCCGCAGGCCTTCGCCGACAAGGGCTTTGTCTTCGTTTCGACGGGCTACCGCCTTCTCCCCAACGTGGACATGGGCACCATCTTTCGCGACGTCGCCCAGTCCTTCCGCTGGGTCCATGACCACATCGCCGAGCACGGCGGCGACCCGAAGCGGATTCTCGTCATGGGCCATTCCGCCGGCGCGCAACTCGCCGCCCTGATCTGCACGGATGATCGCTACCTGAAGGCGGAGGGACTCTCCCTCGCCCTCGTCAAGGGTTGTGTCCCGGTGGACGGCGACACCTACGACGTGCCGGCCATCATTGAGACCGCCGAGACGCGGTTGCGCGTGCACGGCCTGCCGATGCCCAAGTTTGGGCATCGCCTGAAGTTCGGCAACGATCCGCAGAAGCATCGCGACTACTCCGCCGTCACGCACGTGGCGAAGGGCAAGGGCATTCCACCGTTCCTGATCCTGCATGTTGCTGATCATCCAGACACCACCGCGCAGGCGCAGCGCCTCGGGGCTGTGTTGAAGGACGCCGGCATTCCGACCAGAGTTTTCGCGGCCAAGGAAACCAACCACACCAAGCTCAACGACAACCTCGGCCTGCCGGATGACCTGGCGACGAAGGCGTTGTTCGAGTTCATCGGTGAATCGCTCAAATGACACAACTCCGCGTCGTTTCCGGTTTCGTCGCGATTGCGCTCTGGCTTATCGGCAACATCGCTTTTGCCCAGACTGCGTCCCTGCCCCCGAAGGACAAGTTCTATCTCTTCCTGCTTGTGGGGCAGTCCAACATGGCGGGACGCGGCACCGTGACGCCCCCGGACACGACCCCGCACCCTCGCGTGCTGATGATGAATCCGGCCGGGGAGTGGGTGCCGGCGGTTGACCCGATGCACTTCGACAAGCCGGGCGTCGCGGGGGTCGGTCTCGGCCGAGCGTTCGCCAGTGCCATCGCCGACGCCCATTCCGGCGTCACGGTCGGTCTCATCCCGTGCGCGGTGGGCGGTTCGCCCATCGACTCATGGCAGCCCGGCGTCTTCTATCAGCCCACCCGGAGCCATCCGTGGGACGACGCGATACGCCGCGCGAAGCTCGCGCTCAAGTCCGGCACGCTCCAGGGAATCCTCTGGCACCAGGGAGAATCAGATTGCACGGCCGAGCTCGCGCCGGCCTACGAGTCGAAGCTGCACCACTTGATCGCCCGGCTCCGCGACGAGCTGCACGCGCCCGAAGTCCCATTTGTCGCCGGCCAACTGGGCAAGTTCGCCGACAGCTCGTGGAGCGAGTTCAAGGCGAAGGTCGATCAGGCCCATCGCGAGCTGCCACGCAAAGTGCCGCACACCGCCTTCGTCAGCTCCGAGGGTTTGAAGGACAAGGGCGACAAGGTGCACTTCGACGCCGACTCGTATCGCGAATTCGGCCAGCGCTACGCCGAAGCCTACTCCAAGCTAAGCCGGGAAGATTGACCTCTCGGATATCCGAATATCCGGGCTGAAGGCTTGCATTGGACCGCTCATTGCCGCATAAGTGCGCGCTGGTCGGAATAGAGTTGAAGCCGCCAGCGTTTTCGTTCGTCCGCAGAGCTTTCGGCATGACTCGGCCCTGTCAGAGTATGTTCCATCTATGCAGCCGCCCTGGTCCAGAGACGGATGTCCTCGGTTCCAGATGGCAACTCCGAAATCCCCAATCCGAAATCAAATGGAGCCTTGTGACGTCGGCCGCTGCGAGACACGGCGAAATTCTAAGATCCCGTTTTGATTTTCGGCATCTCGCTGGGTTTCCTTCTCACCATTGTGTGTGTGATTCGCGAGTTGCGGAAGAATAGACAGCCAGAGCTTCATGTCTGCGTCGGCTTTTTTTTGTCGTCGTCCGGCTTGGCAGCAGGTTCCAAGGTTTGTCTTCTGGCTCTTGACTCCAAGACGGCCACGCTTCTCCAGCAGGAGCGGCTCTACGTGTTCTTGAGAGGTCTCGCAGTCGTCTGACCAGCCTCATACTCCGACAAGGCAGCTTTCTTCTTCAGTAGCGGAGGAATTTCCACTTGGGGTCATTCACAGCACGAGCAGTGCCGAGAGCTAATCCAATACTCAAGCCGAGTTGAATTCCTTTTGCCTTCCGCCCGGCCTGGCGACCTGCTACAAACCGCCCATGGCGTCCAAACTGACCATCGGATTCCTCGGTGCCGGGAAAATGGCTCTGGCCTTGGCCCGGGGATTTGTGCAGGCGGGCCTCACCACGGCCGAACAAATCCTCGCCAGCGATCCCGTCGAGGCGGCCCGAATGTCCTTCGAAGGCGCGGTGGGCGCCCGCACCACCGCCGTCAATGGAGACGTCCTGAAGTTTGCCAACATTCTTGTTTTGGCGGTCAAACCCGCGCAAATCGAGGAGTTGATCGGAGAGATTCAAACCGGCTTTTCCGAGAACCATCTCTTGATCTCGATCGCGGCGGGCGTGCCGCTGACGAAGTTGGAGCAAAGATTGGGTGGGGGAGCGCGGGTCATTCGAGTGATGCCGAACACGCCCGCCTTGGTGGGCGCCTCGGCCACGGCGTTTGCGCTGGGGCGGTTCGCCACCGCCGAAGACGGCCGGCGGGCGCACGAGTTGTTCTCCGCCGTGGGTGTAGCCTACCGGGTCAAGGAAAGCCTGCTCGATGCGGTGACCGGGCTCAGCGGCAGCGGACCGGCCTACGTTTACCTGATGATCGAGGCCCTGAGTGACGGAGGCGTGGCGGCTGGTTTGCCCCGCGACATCGCCACCCGGCTGGCCGCGCAGACCGTCCTGGGCGGAGCCAAAATGGTTCTCGAAACCGGCCTGCATCCAGGCGCGCTCAAGGATATGGTGACCAGTCCCGGCGGAACAACCATCGAAGGGATTCACGAGCTGGAAAAAGGGGGCGTGCGCGCCGCCTTGATGAGCGCCGTGCGAACCGCCGCCGAGAAGTCCAGGAAGCTGGGCCAGGGTTAGCCCGGCGGGCCGCCTCGGCATCACGCTCCAAACCCTGAACCATCAAGACCGAGATGATCTGACGGTTTCGACGAGAGCGGCGATGAGCTTTCCTCCCCCCACCCCAAAGCAGGCCCGGATCTTGTGGCTTTCCCTCACCGCCCTCGCCATGGGGGTGCAACTCGGATTGATCGGTCTTCTCCTTTGGGGACTCGGCTGGGTTCTGCAAACCCTTTCCTCCGTCCTCCTCCCACTGGCGGTGGCCGGCATTATTGCCTACCTGCTCGACCCGGTCGTCGACTTTTTGGTCGGTAAGAAAATCCCCCGGACTCGGTCCATCTTGCTCGTCTTTTTCCTCGCCATCATGACGGTGGCGATCGTCTTGGCGGCGGTTGTCCCGCGGCTAATTGTCGAGACTCAAGCCCTCATCGGCCAAGCCCGCGATTACCCGAGAATCCTGCGTCCCAAGCTTGATCAATTCGTGAAGAAGCCGCCGTTCGGACTAAAGTTGCCGGAATTCTTGAATTTCCTGAAACTCAAACCGCCCGTCGTCGACCTGCAATTGACCAACCGCGCCGGGCTGACGACCAACACTCCGCCGGCCATGGGTGAGACGAATCGCACCTCCACCGAGATCCGGGACGAGGCCGCGTCTCCCCTGCTGAACACGGAACTGACCGAGAAGGTGGCTTCTTGGATCACGTCGGTCTTGCCCAAGATCGGCGTCTGGCTGCTCGATCAAATGTCGCGAGTCGCTTCCTGGGCCGGCCTCGTGGTGGGCCTCGCCTTGGTGCCCGTCTATACGTTCTATTTCCTCCTGGAAAAGAAGGGCATCTCCCGAAATTGGACCGATTACCTGCCGATCCAGGAATCCAAAACCAAGGAGGAAACCGTCTTCATCCTGAAGTCGATCAACGATTACCTGATCCTTTTTTTTCGCGGACAAGTGTTGGTCGCGATTTGTGACGGCATCCTCTTGACCATTGGTTTTCTCGCCATCGGGTTGAATTATGCCTTTCTTCTCGGCATGGTCGCGGGCCTGCTGAGCGTGATCCCCTTCCTGGGTGTCCTGTTGAGCCTGGTCCCGGCATTGGTCCTGGCGACGGTCCAGCATGGGGACTGGCTGCACCCTGTTCTGGTCTTGGGCGTTTTCGCCCTCGTGCAAATCGCCGAGGGCCTGGTCATTTCTCCGAGAATCATGGGCAATCGCGTCGGACTGCATCCTCTCACGATTATCGTGTCGGTCATGGTCGGCACGACTCTTCTTGGCGGAGTCATCGGAGGCATCCTGGCGATTCCCCTGACCGCAGCGCTACGCGTCGTGATGTTCCGCTACGTTTGGCGACAACGCAGGTGAGGATTGCGCGTGGTAGGGCGAGACTCTGTCGAGCTCTGGAATCGGAGCCGAAAAGAAAGTCTGGGTTCGGCAGAGTCTCACCCCACCGGCGGCTCACGGAGAGCCTTCCAGCCCTTCCATCGTGCCGTGGGACCTTCAACCCTGCGGCAGCGGCACGAGATGTTCCACCTCCGTCCCTCAACCCTCGGCGGCGAGCAACTCCCGCACATCGACGGCCTCCATGCCCGCCGCTCGGATGGCTTGGAGCCCGAGATCGGTATCTTCGTAGGCGCGGCACAAGTGAGGAGGCACATGGATGCGCCGGGCCGCCTCCAGAAAAATATCCGGAGCGGGTTTCTGCCGGACCACATCCTCATTCGTCACCACCGCCTGGAAAAGCTCGCGAAGGCCGAGGTGCCGCAGGACTTGATCGATGACGGCTCGTGAGCCGCCCGAGGCGACGGCCATCGGGATCCTTCCGAAATTCTCCCGAGCCACCTCAACCACCGTATGGATCGGCTCGACGTTCGCAATGTGCGGCAAGTATTCCATTTCTTTTTCCTTGGCCACGGCGAGGGGGTCGATCGCTAGCTTCTGCTCCGCTCCGAGCATCGAGAGGATGTCGCGCGAAGGCACGCCCCCGAGCGAGTAGAACCGATCTTCCGTGAAATGGATCCGGTAGCGCTGCGTGATCTTCTGCCAGGCCCGCCAATGGAACGGCATGGTGTCGGCTAACGTGCCGTCGCAATCGAAAATGAGACCTTGAACTGTCATGGTTAAATTGGTTTCGAAATGGGGAACGACCGGACCGGTCAAGGGCCCAGCCCGAGTTCTATTCCGCCGGTCACGCCCGGTTCAGAATGCCGCCCCTCGGGAAGAAGCGTTTCAGAGCGTGAGGGCAGCCAACCTCTCCTCCAAGTCGTGGACCATCAAGGGCTCGATCAGGCCGTCCATATCGCCATCGATGAAGGTGGGCAAATTGTAGAGCGTGAGTTCGATCCGGTGATCGGTCACGCGATTCTGGGGGAAATTATAGGTGCGAATCCGCTCATTGCGCTCGCCGGTGCCGACCTGGGCCTTGCGTTGCGCGGCGTAGCGGGCCTCTTCTTCCGCCACCTTCTGTTCCAACAACCGCGACCGCAGGACGGTCAGAGCTCGAGCCTTGTTCTTCTGCTGCGATCGCTGGTCGGCGCAGCGCACGATCAAGCCGGTCGGCTTGTGAATAATCTGCACGGCCGAGTCCGTCGTATTGACTCCCTGGCCGCCCGGTCCGGAGGCGCGGCAGACGGTGATTTCGAGCTCGTCAGGTCGAATCTCGATATCGACCTCCTGAGCCTCCGGCAAGACCGCGACCGTGACGGTGCTCGTGTGAATCCGGCCCTGCGCTTCGGTGGCCGGCACGCGCTGGACCCGATGCACGCCACTCTCGTATTTGAGCCGTTTATAGACATCGGTTCCGGTCACGCTGAACACCACTTCTTTGAAACCTCCCAAATCGGACGGGCTCGAATCCAGGGTCTCCACCTTCCAGCCCCGCGCTTCGGTATAACGGGTCAACATCCGATAGAGATCCGCGGCAAAAAGGGCGGATTCCGAACCGCCGGCCCCAGCGCGAAGTTCAATAATGGTGTTGCGTGAATCGGTCGGATCGGGAGGCAAGACTCCCCGCTGCACTTCGAGGGCGAGTCTCTTCACTTCCGCTTCCAGGCGCGTGACCTCTTCTTGAGCCAGGGCGCCCAACTCGGAATCCGTGGGCTCCGACTTGGCCAAGGCTCGATTTTCTTCGAGATCCCCCGTGGACTTAAGAAAGGCCTGGCCGTGTCCGATCAACTCCTTCAGGCGGGAGTACTCCCGCGACAGTTCTTGCGCCCGGCTGTTATTGTCAAACACCTTGGGATCGCTCAGAGCCGCTTCGACCTCCGCAAAGCGTCGCGAAAACTTCTCGATATGAGGCCGCAAATCCATACTCCCTGCAAAAAACAGACCGCCCGCAGAGTCGCAAAACACTGCGGGCGGAGGCTGGAAAAATCCCTACTTCCTCTTCTTTTTCGCGCCGGCGGCGGCCGCTTCCTGGGCGGCCACGGTCTTGGCCATACGCTGCTGAAACTTATCGACCCGCCCCGCGGTATCCACGAACTTTTGTGTGCCCGTGTAAAACGGATGGCAGAGATTGCAGATGCCGATGATAATCACGGGCTTGACCGAGCGCGTCGCGATCACGTTGCCACAAGCGCAACGGATCTCCGCCGCCTTATATTTCGGATGAATGTCAGCTTTCATAACAAAGGGCGGTCAGCCTACCAATCGCGGTGGTCTTGACAAGAGCGAATTTCGGAGAATCCGGCCGGCGCCCGGCGCGGGGCCGAATTTTCCATTGACCCCGGCCCGGCGCCCACTAATTTGGAGCCATGGATCATGCACCCGGTTTTTTGAAATTGGTCAATGAAGCTCGCGCTCGCGTGAACGAATTAACCGTGGCGGAAGCCCGGGCGCGCCTGGCTCAGAATCCGCAGGCCATCCTGATCGATGTGCGCGAAGATCACGAATGGCAGAATGGTCACGCCGTGGAAGCCGTTCATTTGGGTAAAGGCATTCTGGAACGTGATCTCGAGAAGCTGTATCCCGACCCCCAGACCGAAATCATCATGTACTGCGGCGGAGGCTTTCGTTCCGCCTTGACCGCCGAAGCAGCTCAGAAAATGGGCTACCGCAACGTCTCCTCCCTCATCGGCGGCTACAAAGGCCTGGTGGCGGCGGGTTGGGCCATGAACAAAGAGGCCTGAGCCCTAAGGTGACTGACGGTCGGCCAGAATCTGGCGCATGCTTTCCACGATCTGCGGGGTCGGCAGATTGCCCTTCTTATTGATCAAATAGACGAAGTTGTCGGCCAGCAGTTCTTCCGGGTGAATGATGTAGTCGGTGTTGCGCCCGATCTGTTCGTGGAAATTCCCGACCTCCGATACCTCCAGCAGCCACGGGCTCCCATCGACCATCCTGGGTCGCCACCGGTCTTCGACCCTTTCGACAGCCAGCAGTTTGAAGGTCAGATAGGCGAAGAAATCCTTGCCCGAGTTCACCTCATACTTGACCTGACTCGAGAACAACACAGGCACGACCGCCACCGGCCGGCCCGCCGAGGTAAGCTCGATGTAATGCTCGTTCTGGGGCGCGTCCGGATTGGTGATCCGGCGTGACGCCAACGCGTCCGGAAGTTCAATCGCCGTGCATTTCTTAAAACCGACGCTTTCGTAAAGGACTGGGTTCGCATGGGTGGATGCACTCTGGCGACAGGTCGCCCGGCCTTCAATCTGAAACTTCAAACCTGAAACTTCAAACCCGCTTGCGAAAGCAATTCTCATTTTGACCCAGGACACTGTCCGTTCCACGCAAGTAGTCCCGGCTTCAGCCGGTTTTCACGTGGCGACCGGCTGAAGCCGGGACTCCATACTTGTCAAAATGAGAACTGCTGCGCTTGCGATGCCGGGGCGCGTGGGCTAACCATTTCGCGTGGCGAATGATGATTTCAAAGATGCGGCGCTCGTGTTGCTGGGACATGGTTCCACTCAAAATTCCGAGTCGGCTGTCCCGACGTACCAGCATGCGGAGGAACTGCGGCGCCGCGGCATCTTCGGGCAGGTTCGGGAAGCCTTTTGGAAGCAGCCGCCGAATGTGACGGATGTGCTCCAGGAAACCAAGGCCCCCCGTGTCTTCATCGCACCGCTCTTCATCAGCGAAGGTTACTTCGCCGATCAAGTGATTCCCGAGCACCTGGGCTTTCCCAAGGCGGGATCCACTCCGTATCCGCGCCGGCAGCAACGCGAATCCCAGACGCTCTTCTACAGCGGCCCGATCGGAACTCACCCCAGCATCATCGAGGTGATTCTCGATCGAGCCCGCGAGGTGGTGGACGCCCATCCGTTTCCGCGCCGACCCAACCCACTTGAGACCGGCTTGGTGATCGCGGGCCATGGGACACTTCGAGCGGACCGGTCACGCCAGGCGATTGAACGGGCTGTCGCCTTGATTCAACGACGGCAATGTTACGCCGAAGTTCACCCGGCCTTCCTCGAGGAGGAGCCGCGTATTGGTGACTTTTATCGATTCGCTCGATCACGATTCCTGGTCGTTGTCCCGTTTTTCATGAGCGACGGTCTGCATGCGCGGGAAGACATCCCCCGGCTGTTAGGGGTGCCGGAAACGGCCGTTCAGGAACGGCTCCAACTCAACCAGCCCACCTGGCGCAATCCGACGGAACGCCACGGCAAGCTGGTCTGGTATGCCTCGAGCGTCGGCACTTCGTCCCGCGTCGTCGAGGTCATCCTGGAGCGGGTTCGCGAGGCCGCGGTTGCGAATGGGGTCGAGAGTCTCCTGTGAGGCAGTCTCTCCCGTCCGCTTCTCCCTTGCCCCGCGTCGGAGCGCCCGCTTAAATGCGCCCATGCACTGGCAGAAAATCACCCTCGTGGGCGTGGGTTTGCTGGGCGGCTCGCTGGGCTTGGCCGTCCGGCAACGCGGCTTGGCCAAGCGGGTGGACGGCTTCGTTCGCCGCACCGCCAGCATTGCCGAGTGCGAACAGCTCGGCACCGTCCACCGGGCGACCTGCGAGCTGGGCAGCGCCGTGGAAAATGCCGACCTCGTGGTGCTGTGCACCCCGATCGCCCAGATGGCTGAGCTCACCCGGCGGATGCTTCCGGCCTTGAAACGGGACGCCATCGTGACCGACGTGGGCAGCGTCAAGGGCAGCGTCGTGCGCGAGTTGGAACCGCTGGTGGCCGGGGCGGGCGGAATGTTCCTGGGCAGCCATCCCATGGCCGGAGCCGAGAGAATGGGAGTCAATGCGGCCCGGGCCGATCTCTTCGAGAACGCGGTCTGCGTGTTGACACCGACCACGAAATCGCCGGCGAAAGTTGTCCGGCGCCTCGAGGAGTTTTGGCGTTCCGTGGGAGCAAATCCGATCAGGATGCGCCCCGAGTTGCACGACGAATTCGTCAGCCGTTCCAGTCACCTGCCGCATGTCGTGGCGGCGGAGTTGGCGAATTACGTCCTCAGTCCGGCCCACCCGAAAGAGCAAGCCATGCTTTGCGCCAGCGGCTTTCGCGACACCACCCGCGTCGCCTCGGGCTCCCCGGAGATGTGGCGCGACATTGCCCTGGCCAATCGCCAGAATCTGGCCCGGGTTCTGGGAGTGTTCATCGAGGATTTGCAGGAATTGCAGCTCGCCTTGGAAAAGGCCGACACCAAGGCGGTGCAGGAGTTTTTCGAGCTCGCTAAACAACGTCGGGACGAATGGTGCGCCCGCCTCGCTTCACCTTCTTCGTCGCCGGAATGAGGCGAGCCCATTCCGAACCGCACCAGAATTTCTCGACCGACTGACGAACCCGAACTCCGCGCCTTCGCCCGCCATGCCGCTCCCTCCCTTGATCGAGATCATCCCGTTGCCCGAGCCTGTCTCGACGGAAATCACCGTGCCCGGTTCCAAGAGCATCACGAACCGAGCGCTGATCCTCGGCGCCTTGTCCGGCGGGCTGACCATCCTGCGGGGCGCGCTCTGGAGCGAAGACACCCAAGTAATGGTCGAGTCTCTGCGGCACCTCGGCTTCTCGGTGGAAGTGGCGCCTGATCCCGCCGAAGCCTGCAATCGAACCATCATGGTCCAAGGCCGGCATGGCCAGATACCGTGCGGGGGAACCACCGATCAACCCTTGGAACTCTTCGTCGGCAATGCCGGCACGGCGGCGCGATTCCTGGCCGCTCTGGTCTGTCTGGGGCCCGGCGTCTGCCGTTTGCGCGGCGTCGATCGCATGCATGACCGTCCGCAGGCCGCCCTTTTTCAAGCCCTGCGCGATCTCGGCTATCGGGTCGATTCGATGAACGATCGCCTCCCGGTGACGATTCACGGAGGGGGCCCCCGCTCCGGTGCGTGTCGTGTGAGCATTGAAGCCAGTTCGCAATTTGCCTCCGCCTTGTTGTTGAGCGCCGAGGCCGGAGGTTGGCAAATTGAAGTGGCGGGGGAAAACGCCGAAGAGTCTCCTTACGTCGGGATGACCTTGGAGCTGATCAAGTCGTTTCCTCGCCACGGCGGCGATTTTCTCATCGAACCCGATGCCTCTAGCGGAAGCTATTTTTGGGCGGCTGGATGGCTCTGGCCGATGGAGCCGGTGGCCGCCGGTCCCATTTCATCCTATCCGTCCCGGGCGAACTCAAGATTCGCGGAGAGCGCAAGGTGCCGAGTGCGCCATTGGCCAACGTCACACTGGCAGATCGATTCTCAATTCCCCCGCTTCCTGCCCTTGCCCGCCAGTCTTTCGCGTCAGAGTCAACTGGGCGACAGCATCATGACCGCCATGGTCCTGGCGCCGTTCGGGACTGCCCCGGTTCGGTTCACCGATCTGGGCCGGTTGCGCCTTCAGGAATGCGAGCGAGTCCAGGCCATGCGCACCGAACTTTCCAGATGCGGGGCCACCGTCCGGGAAGAGGGCGACACCCTGCTGATCACTCCATCCGCGCTCCACGGCGCCGAGATCGAGACCTATCAGGACCACCGCATGGCCATGTGTTTCGCGATTCTGGGATTGAAAACTCCGGGCATAAAAATCAAGAATCCAGCGTGCGTGAAAAAGACCTTCCCCAATTTTTTCCTGAAATTGTCCGCGCCGCCGCCGCAGGGCCTCGGGGTGACCATTCTCGACGCGAACACCCGGCGGCCCCTTCACCCCGACGAGCTGTTTGCCGATTAATCTGAGCATGAAATCCCCCATCGTCATCGCCATCGACGGCACCAGCGCGAGCGGCAAGAGCACCAATGCCAAACTCGTGGCCAAAGCCCTCGGCTTTGTCTATGTCGATACCGGAGCGATGTATCGGACCCTGGCCTGGTATTGTCTCAAGCAGAAGGTCGATATCCATGACGCCAAAGCGGTGGCCCGCGCCTGCCGCAAATGGAAGGTCGCGCTGGAATGTGCCGACGGGCAGGTTCATCTGCTGGTCGATGGGCATTATCCGGCCCGGGAAATCCGCACCGCCGAAGTCAGCGCGGCCGTCCCGCACGTCGCCGCCGGCCCCAAGATCCGCGATTGGATGAAGGACAAACAACGCGAATGCGTGCGCTTTGGCTCGTTGGTCATGGAAGGCCGGGACATCGGATCGAACGTCTTCCCGGAAACGGAGTTCAAGTTTTACCTGGATGCCTCGCTCGACGAACGCTCCCGCCGGCGCGCCGCCGAGGGCGTGGAGGAGAACCTGGCGGCCCGGGATCAACGGGACAGCCAGCGCTCCGCCGCGCCCCTCATGATTCCCCTCGGCGCCATCGTCATTAACAATTCCGGGATGACCGCCGAAAAGACGAGCGAGCGGATGATTGGATCGATCCGGGAACGCTTGGCCAAGCTGACGTAGTCGATGAACCTGAGCTACTTCCTCGGTTGGGCTTCGTTTCGATTTCTTTTCACCACCTATTGCCAAGCGCGCTTCTACAATCGGGAGCGCGTTCCCCGGACCGGGCCGGTCATCCTGGCGGCGAATCACGCCAGTTTTTTCGATCCGCCGCTCATCGGTTCGGGATTGCCCCGCGCCATCAATTACCTGGCCCGGGAATCCTTGTTTCGTTTCCCGCTCATCGGCCCGGTGCTGCGAAGCTGGAACGTGGTCCCGGTGGACCGCGAGGGCGGCGGCGCGGCCGGCCTGAAAGCGATCCTCGATCGCCTGCTCCAGGGCGGCGCGATCATCCTGTTTCCGGAAGGAACGAGAACCCGCGACGGCCATTTCCAGGCGGCGCGATCCGGCATCGGGCTGACGGTCATCAAATCACGAGCTCCAGTCGTGCCCGTCCGCGTCTTCGGCACCTACGAAGCCTTCGGCCGGCACCACCGCTGGCCTCGACCCTACCCCGTGCGGGTGAAGTTTGGGCGGCCTCTGTTTTTCGAGGCCCTGCGCGACGAAGCCCGGCGCTGCCCCAAACCGCGACTCAAGGAAATCTACCAAGACGTCGCCGATGAGTTGATGAGGCAGATCGCCGCCCTGCAACCGTGCGAAGAAAAGGAGAGCTTCCCGTAGCCCGGATGGCTGACGCAGACGCAGCCCGGTCGGCGGGTCTGCCACATTCCTGGGTGGGCCGAGACTCCGCCGAGCCCTGGCTTCTCGGTTTGACAGAATTCCAGGGCTCGACGGAGTCTCGCCCCATCGCCGCCTTCCCGGAAGCTCACAACCTGTCGCGGGCGGCGACAACGGGGCGCAAAACGGGCGCTTAGGAAAGGGAGTGAACCGGGAAGGTTCACTCCCTTCTGGGGCCTCCACCTCCTTGGCGGCGGTCGGCGTGGGACCGAAAGTGCCCTGAGAAAGCGCCGGGCTGCTGAATTGTTTTGGAACGACCTCGGGACGGTCAAAAGGAAAGCCGATGGTCGGAGTGCCGTCGAGAAAAAATAACCGGTGATCGAGTCAACGATCACCGGTGGTGGGGAGCGGCTCGAGGTCCGTCTTAGGGTTCCTCGATCTGGTCTTTCATGCGGTAGCTCTTGCCTTCGATCGTGATGGTTTCAGTGTGGGCGGGGTAAGTCTGGATCCAGTCTGAAGCGTGGTGTTTCGAGGAAAACGAAGTCTTCATTCAGGCTCTGACGTTCGACTCTCAGGCGTGGATTGGCGCGCAAGACTGAGGCATTGAAGGTGTCCAGCCTGACGGGGAACAGGATCGGGTGGTGACTGAGCTGGGGGAACGGCATTTGGTTCTCGCCGCGTGAAATGAGAACAGCTTCCGCCAGCCAGGCCAGTTGTTCGGCGTTCCTGGGTTGGACTTGCTCGCCTGCGAGATAAGCTCCGGGCTTCTTCGTTTCGGCGATGACACCCCAGTCAAGGAAGCTGCTCACGTCGTAGCGCGTGATGCGACTGACGAAATCGCGGTCGCCGTGTTGTTCGCGGAGCCGGCGCTGGATGTCGGCGCGGTGCGCCTCGTGCTGCAATTTGAGTAGCCGCCCCAGCGTTTCACCGACACTGCCGACGAATGGGTAGGCGGCAGTCGCCATGCCCCAGTTCAGCAGGGTGCGGGTGGCTGGTGAATCGCTGGCGCGAAACAGGGTGAGCGCGGCGGAGCGAAGCGCGATGCAGTTGTCCGGCGGTTCGAACCAGATTCGGCGGACATGCTCCAAGACCTTGCGGATGGTTTCAGCGCCGGGATTCTCGGCGGCGACGGCTTCAGCCAGGGCTGGCTTGGCGTCCTGCCAAGGAAGGTTCTGGGCCGCCAGCGCCATGCCTTGGTCGAGCCAAACGGCGCGGACCTTCCGGCGAAACGCAATTTCGATTTTGGTTCGCATGGTGGTTCGGTTAGACGTGAGCCGGAATTCGGATGAAGGGGACACAGACTTCCTCAAGCGCGGCCCCACCGTGACAAAGTAGAGTGGTGTTCTCTTGGGTGAAGGCTTTGCCGTAAGGGGACAGCAGAGTGGAGATATTTTCCGGGAGTCCCGCATTCTCCCAAGTCTGGGTGCCTGCAAAATCGGCCAGGCATCTTTTGCGAAGAGTTGGATCGGAGTAGATGCGACAGCGTTCGCCGCGCTTGTCACTCAGGACGCCCTCCTGGGGACGGCCGATGCCCACGGCTTCGGTGTTGCCGTGGTCGGCGGAGATGAAGACATCGAAGCCTTGCTCGCGAAGGCGGTTCAGCAGAGCAAGCGGAAATCCTTCCTCCGCCCAGGTGCGGACCTGGTTGGACATGCCGACCGCGCCAAGCTGCATGCCGCGCACGCGGGGATGATCGAGCCGGAGCAATTCCGTTTTGGGCGGCGGCGTGCCGGTGCGGGTGGGCAGCGCGTAGCGGCGCATCTGCGTCTCGCCGGGCCACTGGATTTTGAGGCAATCCAACTCCGCCTCATACTTGCCGCCGAAGGCATCTAGATAATTTTCCGTCATGCGCTCGACCCATTCGGCCAGCGGCTGATTGAGCGCATTCCGAGCTTCGTCCGGGGAAAGCGCGCCGCCATTGGCGAGCAGGGTGTTTTTGGAATGAGCTTCCCCGGCGCGGGCCTTGATGGTTTCCGCGAGCTGCTCGACGGATTGCGCGATGCGGTCGGGATGCAACAACGCATCCACATAAAGATGGTCGAACATGTTCGCCGCCTCGGCGGAGTCGAGCACGTCGCTGGTCTTGTCCACGCCAAATTCTTCGAGGATGACGGCGAGCTTATCCTCCAGCAC
>CAYHFE010000071.1:0-20106 GCA_964355375.1 uncultured Verrucomicrobiota bacterium | reverse complement strand
GCAACTCGTCAAAAAGGGCGCGCGCCTCCTGATCGTTAGCCAGCCAAGACGCCACTTGCTGAGCTTCGGCAGGTGTCAGCTCATTATCCAAATACGCCTGCAGTTTGAGTGTGGATTCGGGATTCATGGTCTAAACTTTTCTCTTTTCAACCCGGCCAAAAGCGCCGCCATCTTGCGCCGCGCGTAAAACAACCGCGACATTACTGTTCCGATCGAACATTCCATTTTTTTTGCAATTTCTTTATACTCCAGTTCCTCGAACTCATGCAAAATCAACACCGTCCGATGCTCGACCGACAATTGCCCCAAAGCCCGATCAATTCTCTGACGCAGCTCCTGCCGCTCCAAGCGCTCGGTTGGATTCGGATTCACCACGGGCATCTGACGTTCCACCCCGCCAACTTCCTCGTCCAACTGCTCAATTGAGTCAGCCCTGGTTCGCTTTTGCTTGCGCAACTGATCGAGGCACAAGTTGATGACGATGCGGGTCATCCAGGTGACGAAACTGGCTTCGCCTTGAAACTGCTTCAACCGTTGCCAGCCCTTCACCCATGCTTCTTGTGAAAGATCAACCGCCCCATCCTCATTCCGCATCATGCTGTAGGCTCGGGCATAAATCTTGTCCCGATGGCGGGCGACCAACTCTTCAAACGCTTCCATGCCGCCTCTCTGCGCGGCCTTGACGAGCCCTTCGTCCGTCATCGCCGAGTAATCAACTCGCTTCGTCATTCTAATGGACGGTCGCTTTTTCAACACTATTCAGCTTAATTCACAATTTGCCTTTGCTGCTTGGGACGATGCCAGCAATCCGCGGATCCCGCTGGCATGCGAAATCCACGGCCCGCGCGAACGCTTTGAACAAAGACTCAACCACGTGGTGGGGCTCCTCACCATAAAGCAGCTCGAGGTGCAGGTTACACCGGGCCTCGTTGGTGAATCCCTGAAAAAACTCGCGAGCCAAGCCAAAACGAAAACTCGACGACATATCTTGGTTCTTCTCCACTGCCTTGATCCGGCCGAACGCCATCCCTTTCATTCCCCGCCAAATCAAGCAGGGTCGCCCACAGAAATCAACCACACAACGGGCTAAACACTCATCCATTGGAACGTAAGCTTCTCCAGTGAAATAGTTTCTGGGATCGAATCCGGCGCCGTACCGTCGAATTCCCTTCTTATCGCCCAAGGCCTCGGCAAAGGCTTGCCCCAGCGCAATTCCACAATCTTCAACCGTGTGATGGCAGTCCACCTCAAGGTCGCCCCGACACTCCAAACGCAGATCACAGGTCGAGTGCTTCGCGAACAAGACGAGCATGTGATCAAAGAAACCAATTCCGGTGCAAATTGTCGATTTCCCCACTCCATCGATTCTGAGCTTAATCGAGGTCCTGGTTTCTTTGGTGACGCGGCGGACGTCGGCGTGCCGGATTTTCATGCTCACTCCTTAGCCAAGCCAACCTAAAAAAACAAACTCTTATCGCGACACTTTTTCCGCACAACTCGGCGAGGCGGCTTTTGCAGGAACCAAGGGCTCATCGTGGGAAATCCGGAAATAGATCCGGAAGGCCCGTCGATTCGGCTGCTCACCCAACTCTCGGCCAAGAGGGTTGTGGGTGATTCGACAAATAGCCTGGAATGCCCGAAAAGCAGAGTCTTCCCAAGTAACGTCACTGATTCAAACTCGCCAGATACCGTTCCGCATCAATGGCAGCAGCGCAACCCAACCCAGCCGCCGTCACCGCCTGCCGATACACATGATCTGAGCAGTCCCCCGCCACGAACACGCCCGCCACATTGGTCTCCGTGCCGCGTTTGGCAAGAACATAGCCGTTTTCGTCCATCTCGATTGCGCCCCTAAATACACCCGTGTTCGGCACGTGCCCGATCGCAATAAAGACTCCGGCGCATGCTACGACCGTCTCGCTCCCGTTCTTCAGGTTTCTAAGGCTTACCCCGGTGACTTTATCCTGCTTCGGATCAAGGATTTCCGTGACCACCGAATCCCAAACCGGCTTAATCTTCGGGTTGGATAGCGTCCGTTCGGCCATGATTCGCGACGCTCTGAGTTGGTCTCTCCGATGCACCAAATAGACCACCGAGGCAAAGCGCGTCAGATAAGTCGCTTCCTCGCATGCGGAGTCGCCCCCTCCCGCGACGACGAGAGGTTGATTCCGGAACATGGGGAGCGCGCCATCACAAGTCGCACAGTAAGTCACTCCTTTTTTCTCGAGCAAGGCCTCGCTTTCGAGGCCAATGTGGCGGTGACCCGCACCGCTGGCAATGATGATCGTTTGGCTTTCGATTGGTTCGCCGTCCACGATCAACCGAAACGGTCGCCCCGACAGATCGACCGCATCGAGTGTCCCATATTCTATTCGGGCGCCAAACTTCTCGGCCTGCTTTTGCATCCGGACCATCAACTCGTAACCGTCAATCCCGTCCGGGAATCCGGGAAAGTTCTCCACGATGCTCGTTGTCGTCAGCAACCCCCCGGGCATGGATCCGGTCAAGACCAGCGGGTTGAGATTGGCTCGAGCGGTATAGATCGCAGCAGTGAGTCCGGCGCATCCGCTTCCGACGATGATGACTTTTTCCATAAGCGAAGGGGAAACTAGTGCTCCGCAAGCGTTCTGGCAAGTTCCGCAGCAATTCAAATTGTGTCACCTATGGACAGTGTCATGGGCCGCAATGAGAGTTGCTGCAAGTTCCGAGGTGGTATCCTCCGGGCTGCGGAGAATATCCACTCCCCCGCGTCGATCCTGCCATCCGGAATTCGGCGCGGATGCCACCCGCGCCATCTCAATGATTGCGACCTGGGAAAACAACTTTGCCAAAGGCGCGAGGAAGCCGTATTAGTTGCCTGTGCCGACATTGCCGCCCCCGGATATCCACTACCTGAATGCAGCCATCGGCTGGCTCGAACTGGGAAACCATCTCGAAGCGCAAATGGAGCTGGAAAAAATCTCGGCGGAAAATCGCGAGCAGCCCGACACCTTGGAAATTCAGTGGCGCATCTGTGCCGCCGGCAAAGATTGGCCCGACGCCCTCATTCTCGCTGACAAGTTGGTTCAAATCGCGCCGAATAACCCCGTCGCCTGGATCAATCACTCCTATACGCTCCACGAGCTAAAGCGAACTCAGGAAGCCTGGGATGAGCTGTTTCCGGCTGCGGCCAGATTCCCGGCGACAGGCATCATCCACTACAACCTCGCGTGCTATGCCTGCCAGCTTGGGCAGATCAGCACGGCTCAGATTCACATCCAGCTCGCCACGACCATCCATGGCGCGGAGGAAATCAAGCGCATGGCCGACCAAGATCCGGACCTGGCGCCCATCCGAGACTGGATCCTGAACATGTCGCCGATTACTTCAGGATGACCCGGTAAAATCGGTAGAGAAAGGCGCTCGCCTGGGTGTCCTGAACGATGGTCGTCCCGGCTTTGGCCGGTGCCGGCAACAGATCGGTCCATTCTTCCATATCCGTGGACATCTGAACGGTCGCCGTTTTGCCATCGGGAACATTCAGCTCAAACTGAAACACGCCGTCGATCAGAATGGCATCGCTCACCAATTCGCCGAGCGTCAACGCGGCCAAACCGCTGGAAACTGAACCGGCTGCGCCATTCACCTTGACGGAGTAACTCCCGACCTTCTCCGGTTGCACATTGGTCACCGTGAGCGTGGTGTTGGTCGCAGCCGGCAGGTTCGTCCCGTTGAAGGACCACTGATAAGTAAGCGGAGGCGTTCCCGTCGCGGTGACATTGAAGATCGCGGTGGACCCTAAAACGCCCCTCAAGCTTTCCGGCTGCGCCGTGATCTGCGGAGGCGACGCCACGGTCAGGGTCGCGGGCGGACTCTCCAGCAGATTCGTGCCCGCACCGACGATGACACTATACGGTCCCGCATTCGCGATCTGCACATTCGCCAGCGTCAGGTTGAAATTCGTCGCCCCGGCCAAGTTGGTCGAGTTGAGCCTCCATTGATAGGCAAACGGACCCGTTCCATTGGCCCCAACGCTGAAGACAGTCGTGCTGCCGGCCGTAACCGTTCGATTCTGCGGCAGGCTGCTGAGAGAAAGTGGCGCGCGAACGATTACGATCGCCGGCTGGCTGATCACCGCGCCCGCGTTGTTTGCCACGATCACGGTGTAATCTCCACTCGCGCTCGGCGGCAGATTCGTCAAGATCAGGGTTTGCTGGGTCGCGTTGTTCGTCAGGGTGACACCTTTGAATCGCCACTGGTAGGTGAACGGCGCGGTCCCACCGGCCGTCACACTCAGGGTCACTGTGCCCCCGGCGTTAACCGTCGCTCCGACCGGCTGCTCACGAATCACCGCGGCTTCCTCGATCGTCAACGCCGCCGGCGGACTCTCCACGAAGCCTCCGGGGTTGCGCACCACGACCGTATAAAGCCCAATGTCGAGCAATTGGATACTATTCAGATTCAGAGTCGGCTGAGTGGCGTTGGCGATATCGACGCCATTGACGCGCCATTGGTAGGATAGGGGTTCGGTGCCGTTCGCGCTAACGGAAAAGGTCGCGCTGTCTCCGACCTTGACCGACTGACTGATGGGCGCTGCAGAAACTTTCGGCAGCACATTGATCGACAAACGCGCCACCGAGCTGGTCGATGCGCCGGCAAAATTGGAGACGATGGCGAAGTAGTCACCCACATTCACCGATTGAGCGTTGACCACGGTCAGCGACGGACGATTTTCACCGGGCAACGGCCGACCATCCTTCCACCACTGATACGACTGCGCGGGCACATTGGTCGTGACACCACTCAGGGCGCTCTTCGTCTGCACGAAGAAGGCGGCACTCCCGCCTTCGGCCACGTTCTGGCTCTGGGGTTGAAGCGCAAACTCGGGCCCTGCTCCAAACTCATAAGTGAGCTTGACTGTGCCGGTCGCGCCTTTCACGCCGTCCACCGCCACAAAATAGGCCGTGCGAGCTTTGACTTTCATAACGATTACACTGGACTTGCCGTCTGACCCGCTATTGTTGTCAAACGCCTCCATTTTCAAACTTGCGAAATCCGTTCCAGGTCCTGTGTATAAGGCCAAAACCGTGTCGAAGTTGCTTCCTTCCGTGCTGATTCGCAGAACACCATCGGCCGGCGATTGATAGGTAAACCACTGCGACGCTCCGCCGATTTCACCGGCATGGTTTGGTTCGCCCTGCTCCTTCGCGGAGCCAACTGTGCTAAACACCTGAGCGCCCGAGTATCCCCGAGCCACCGAACCACCAGAGTCCTTTACCGGGCTGGAATTTCGACCGGCCAATTGAACACCGCTATCCAAGGTGGGTGAGTTTCGGAATTTGTCCACGGATCTCGCATTGAGAGTTCCAATCTGTAGCACGGCGGGATCGCTCTCGACCGTCAAGGTTCCGCTCGTGACCCTGACCGTGTATTTTCCAGTATTCTGCTCTTGGAGATTCTTCACCACCAAGCTCGAGCTGGTGGCACCGGCAATCGCCACGCCATCGACATACCATTGAAAGGTCAACGCCGTCCCTTGCGCCTGGACGGTCAAGTTCACATCGCTGCCTGCAGTGACCGTTTGAGACTGGGGCTGGGTGGTGATTTCAGGCAATTGAAGCGTCGTCGTGTTGAGCTTGAAGGCCACCACGATTTTTCCAGCCGCGCCACCAAATCCCTGCACATTGATTTGATAGGTAGTGCCTGCAATGGCGTTGAAGGTCACCTGGCTGTTGAAGGATCCTCCGCGATCATCATCCGAACTCACCAATTTCAAATTGCCAGCCGGTCCGGTATAAACGGCGAGGAACGTATCAAAGTTGCTGCCGATGGTGTTGAAGGTCACGATTCCACTGGTCGGTGCTTTCCACGAAAACCACCGCGAACTACCTCCGGTGGGCTGGGTGCTCTTGCGCACCGCCGCCAATCCAGTGAAACTAATGTCTCCACCGTCGAATACGCCTTCCGGTGTCTCAACCGGCGTCGTCGCTCCGGGAACGTTACCTAAATTCAAGGGAGGCAATATCAGATCGAGTGCCGCAGGATCGCTCGTGACGGCACCGCCGGGATTCTGCACCACCACGCGGTAATTGCCCGAATTAACAGGCTGCACATTCGAAAGGCTTAGAGTCGGATTCGTCGCCCCCGGAATATTGCCGCCGTTCAACTGCCATTGGTAGCTCAAGGGCGCGTCGCCTGAGACGGTGACGGAAAAGGTGACATTCGCGCCCGGGGCGACTCTCTGGCTGGCGGGCGGGGTTTCAATTCTGGGAGGATTAATGACCGTCAAGTCCGCATCGGCGCTCGGCTTTGGTCCGACTGGGTTGGAGACGACCACGCTGTACTTGCCGGCGTCCGTCGGCTTGACTGGGGACAGCGTCAAACTTGGCCCCGTCTGTCCTCCAATATTTGCACCATTGAATCGCCATTGATAACTGAGCGGCGCGGTTCCGACCGCCTCGGCGCTAAACACCACGCTGGCACCGTTGGTCACGGACTGGCTCTTTGGTTGAGTCAAGAATGTGACCGGATCATTCACCGTCAGAGTGGCTGGATCGCTCAACACCGGTCCGGACGCATTCTTGATTTCGACTCGATAGTCCCCCGCGTCTTCGCGTTTGACATCCGCCAGTGTCAGCGTGGGCTGGGTCTTGCCAGGAAGGTCGATCCCTTTGTAGCGCCATTGATAGGTCAGCGGAAGGGTGCCGGTGGCGGTCACACTGAACGAAACCGATCCGCCGACATTCACGG
Organism: uncultured Verrucomicrobiota bacterium; assembly: GCA_964355375.1. Classification (GTDB taxonomy): domain Bacteria; phylum Verrucomicrobiota; class Verrucomicrobiia; order Limisphaerales; family SIBE01; genus CAYHFE01. Next base: position 13,377 of record CAYHFE010000071.1, on the reverse strand, counting down.
TTGCCGGTTTGGGGTGCCCCGTCACCAGTACCGGCTGACTTACCTTCAGAGCGGCCGATTTGCTCGTCGCCACACCCGCGACGTTTGTCACGAAGACGGAGTAACTCCCCTCATTAGCGGCGGTGAGAAACGCCACGACCAGCCTGCGCTCGGTGCCCGACGGAATGGGGGTGCCGTTGAATAGCCATTGGTATTTCAAGGGTTCCGTGCCACTGACCGTCACCTCGAAGGCCGCATTGCCTTCGGCCAAGCCATTCACGTCTTTCGGATCAAGAAGAATCGTCGGAGGAATCTGGACGTTCAAGGCGGCGGCTTTACTAAGCGTCTTGCCGCCCTCGTTACTCACCACGACCACGTAATTCCCGGCGTCGAGCAAAGTAACTCCAGATAAACTCAAGGTCGGACCCGTTTGTCCGGACAAGTCTCTCCCGTCCAACTGCCATTGATACTGGAGGGGCGGCGTCCCCAAAGCTTCAACGCTAAAAGTGGCGCTTGCCCCGGGCGCCACCGTGAGACCCGTCGGCTCTTTGGCAATCGTCACGGGCGAATTCACCAACAACTTGGCCGTGTCGCTCGTGACGGAACCGGTGAGATTGGTCACCACCACCGAGTAATCCCCGGTATCCTTCGCGCTCACGAGGGGAATAGTCAAAGACGGACCGTTCTTTCCGGACAAGCTCGATCCGTTAAAGAGCCATTGATAGCTCAGAGGAGGTTTCCCGCCCGCCGCCACGAGCAACGTGACATCCACACCAGCCAGCACCGTCTGGCTAATCGGCTGAACGGTGATTCTAAGCCGATCGTTCACCGTCAATTTGGCCGCCTTGCTCGTGGCCGGTCCGACTCGATTGCTCACTTCCACCCTGTAATTGCCTTCATCTTTCGTCTGAGCATTGGACACGGTCAGCAGCGGGTTGGTTGCCCCTTCGATCTTGGCATCGTTGAAAAACCATTGAAATGTCAAAGGTTTGCTTCCACCGGCGGCCACGCTGAACGTAGCGTCGGAACCGACCGGAACTTCAATATCTTGGGGATCCCGAGCAATTGTGGGCCGGGTTGGGGTCACGGTGAGGTCAAAGCTGGTGCTCGCCTTCAGTCCGGTGTTATCCTCGACGGTCACCGTGATCGAAGCCGATCCCGTCTGGTCCAGAGCGGGCGTGACGGAGACGGTTCGACTGTTCCCAGTGCCCCCGAAACGGATGTTCTCAGCCGGCACCAAGGCGGGATTAGATGACGTAGCAGTCACGTTCAAATTCGCCCCCACCGTGTCGGGATCGTTCACCGTGAACACGATCGCCGCCGTCGCGGTGCTCTCACGGGTGGACTGGGCCGTGATGGCCGTGATCGTCGGTGGTTGCGCGGGAGTCGCACTCACCGCGACCGTAAATATCTTGGAATCGCTCAACGGCGGAGTTCCATCATCGGTCACTTGGATCGTGATTTGGCTGTTCGCGCCCCCCTGCGCCGTGGTCGGTTTCCAAGTGAAAGCACCCGTCGCAGAATCGATCGAAGCACCAGCCGGCGCGCCCCCCGCCAAACTGAAAGTGAGCCGATTGGCCGGACGATCCGAATCGGTCGCGGAAGCTCGGACCGAGATGGTGCTGTCAACGTTGCCTGCCTGCGGGGAGATTGCCGCCAGCGTCGGTGGACTATTCACTTCCTGAACCACCAGACTGAAACTTCTGGTCGCGCTAAGCGGAGGAACTCCGTTGTCCGTCACTTTAACCGTAATTTGGCTCGTCGATGGTCCCTGAATCTCGGACGGCGTCCATGTGATCAATCCACTCGTCGGATTGATACTCATGCCGGACGGCGCCCCAGCTTCCAGGCTGTAGGTCAACGTGTTCGGAGGCAGGTCGGCATCGGTTGCCCCGACAGTGAAACCAAAAAGACTTCCTTCGTTAACCGACTGTGGACCGATCGGGGCCAAGACTGGCGGGGTGTTAATCGCTGCCACCACCACGGTGAAAGTCTGGGATGCAGTCAACGGCGGAGTGCCATTGTCGGCCACCTGGATCGTGACCTGGATAGTCGCCGGACCCTGGCCTTGTGACGGTGTCCATGAAAAAGCTCCAGTGGACGGATTGATACTGGCTCCTGCGGGTGCGCCCGCCCCAAGACTAAAAGTCAAGGCATTGGCCGGAAGGTCGGCATCGGTCGCGGAGGCGGAGAGAGAAAGCGTCGATCCCGTGACCACCGTCTGATTGCCGATCGGCGCCAAAACCGGCGGTTGGTTTACTTCCGTGACGTTCACCGTCAGGCTGATCGTCGCGCTAAGAGGAGGGATGCCATTGTCCGTGACGACGGCCGCGATGGTCACGGTCTTGGGTCCGTCGGCCTCGGTCGGCGTCCAAGTCAACACGCCGGAGGAAGGATTCAAGGTTGCGCCAGCGGGAAAATCGGTGCCCGGCCCGTAGGTGAGCTGGTTCGGAGGCACATCGGCGTCGGTGGCACTCAGCGTAACCACCAATTGGTTTCCTTCCGCGACATTCTGGGCCGAGACGGGCGCGAATACCGGAGCTGTGTTGGACGGATTCACCACCACGTCAAATGTCTGGGTCGCGGTCAAGACCGGATTGCCCCCATCCGAAACCACGACAGGGATGGTGAATGTTCGCCCTCCCTGAGCCGCCGTCGGGGTCCAATTGAACGCCCCCGAGGTCGGATTGATGGTCGCTCCCTCCGGCGCCCCGGGTCCCAGACTGTAGGTTAACGGGTTCGGCGGGAAGTCAGGATCGGTGGCCTGTGCGGTCACGGACACCGGACTCCCTGCCCGGACATTTTGCCCCCCGATCGGCCCGAGCACCGGTGGCTGATTCACCTCGGTCACAACGACCGTCACACTGCCACTGGCGGTCAACGCGGGCGTGCCACTGTCGGAAACCTGCACGGTGAAGGTGAAGGAACCCGGTCCTTGCTGCTCGGTTGGAGTCCACGAGATCGCACCGGAGGTCGGATTGATCGACATACCCGAGGGCGCGTCAAACCCCAAACCATAGGTCAGAACCCCAGCCGGAAGATCCGAGTCCGTGCCGCTGACCGTCAGCGCCAATGGGCTCCCTTCGTTGACCGTGGCCCCTGAAATGGGGGACAATGATGGAGGTGAATTCACTTCATTCACCACCACCGTGAACGTCTGTGAGACCGTCAAGTTCGGAGTTCCGCCGTCGCTGACTTGAATGGTAATCTGACTGGTGCTGGGCCCCTGATCCTCGGTCGGAATCCAGGTAAACACGCCAGTGTTTGGGTCGATGCTGGCGCCGGCTGGAGCTCCAGACAAGCTGAAGGTCAGCTTGTTCTTCGGTTCATCCCGGTCCGCCGCCGCCGCAATCAATAAAAGAAGCTGCCCCTCATTCACCGTCTGATTCCCGATTCCAGGCATCAGGGGTGGTTCGTTAACTTCGTTGACCACCACCGTAAAGGTCTGAGTCGCCTTCAGGCTCCCGTCGGAAACGGCCACCGTGATAGGATACGATCCAGGTCCCTGCGCTTCAGTGGTCGTCCACGTAAACGCGCCGGTAGTCTGGTTGATCGAAGCTCCCGACGGAGCACCCGGCTCCAGACTGAACGTCAAGAGCGTGGCCGGAAGATCCGGATCGGTCGCCGACACCGTCAAGCTCACGGTCGCCCCCTCATCCACGGACTGACTCGCAATGGGTGACAAAGACGGCGGCAAATTGAACTCGCCAACGGTGACTGAGAAAGATTGAAGCGAAGTCAAAGAGGGAGATCCGTTGTCGCTCGCTTGAACGGTGACCGTGTAACTTCCCGGCCCCTGAGCCTCTGTCGGAGTCCATGAGATGAAGCCCGTGCTTGGATTGATGGACATTCCGGCGGGCGCACCCCCGCCAAGGCTGAACGTGATGGTGTTGGACGGGATATCCGGGTCCGTCGCCGTCACGGTGACCGTCAAGGTGGACCCCTCTGCGACGGCTTGGTTACTTATGGAGGACAAGACTGGCTCCGAGTTGACCTCGCCAACCGAGATATTGAACGCGCGGGTTGAACTGAGCGATGGAGTCCCATTGTCGGTGACACGGACCGTAATCTGGAAGCTGCCTGGACCCTGAGCCTCAGACGGCGTCCACGTCAACGCCCCCGACACCGGGCCAATGCTCATCCCGGCTGGCGCCCCCGGTTCCAAAGCGTAACTCAGACCATTCGCCGGAACATCGGGATCGCTGGCTGAAATCCCAAACGAGAATAAACTTCCCTCCGAAATCGATTGGGGTGCGATCGTCGGAATAACCGGGGCATCATTCACTGGATTGATCGTGACCGTGACCGCCACCGGATCTGAATCGGCCGAACCATCGTTGGCCTTAAACGTGAAACTGTCCGAGCCATTGGCATTCAGATTCGGCGTATAGGTTACGTTGGGGGGTGCCCCACTGATCGTTCCTTTGGTCGGATTGGCCACAACGGCGAAAGTCAACGCCCCCGCCCCACCGGTCTGACTTCCCGTCAACGTGATGGGTTTGGGAACATCCTCGTCGGTCACCACCGTTTGGGGATTGGCGACCGGCTTGACACTGACGGTCACCGTGCCTCCACTGAAACTCGCGGCCACAGATCGAGCCGCCGCATCCGAGACCTCTCGGAAAACGGGGCCATCAACAAAGCTCAGCGAGACATTCCCAGCCGTGGGTCCTCCCCTGAAGCTGACCCGCACCAAAGACATAGAACCGGACGGAAACGTTTGGCCGGGCGAAACGCCCACCAAGACGCCTACCCGCCCACTCGCCGCCTGGTTGCTATTGACGATCAGTTGTGCCCCGCTAACTCCGCCTCCCAAGCTAACTCCCTCAAACGTCAGACGTGCCGGGTCAAACTGGAGGCTGAAGCCCACGGCATTTTCATTGCCGCCCGCGTCCATCTGGATGGTGACATCGCTCGTGACGCCGGACCGGATGGTCTGATCCACGACTCGGATCGAGCTCGCCGCCATCGCCGTGCCCTCACTCAGAATGAGCACGAGCGAAGTCGCCAAGCCCAAGCTCGAGCCGAGCCGGTTCAAAAATTGTTTGATTTTCATACGGTAAATTGCTGGTGCAGGGTTCGCCCGCACTCGCCCTCATCCCAGCGCGGGACGAATCCCATTTCAAAACACATGCCGTCTCGATGACTTCCTAGTTGATGTTCGTGCTCGGAACTCAGGGAGTTGGTCGCGCGCGATAGAATCGCTCAGAAAGTTTCCGGGCATCCGTATCGACGACGTCTAAAGTCCCTGACTCGAGCGTGACGGTCTTGAGAATCGTCCACTGGATCAGGTCGGAAGAAGTTTCGATGACAAATCCACTTCCCGGATTTCCCGTCAGTCGGAGTTGGGCATCCCGTTCCAATGAAAGTTTCGCCACCGTCAACTTCCAAGTCGGCCGGACTTCTTGAGGTGGAACCCCGCCTTTGATTGTGATCACCCCGCTCTCGTAGGTTCCCCGGAGATCGCCAGCATCTGAGGAGACGATTTCCCGCGGGATCGGCGCATCGGCAAAGGCGACGCTGGTTTCCACGGCGACGTTCGCGCTTGACGAAACAAACTCGATCTCCGCGACCTCCTGGGATCCGGCGCCGAACGATTTGCCGGGCGCCAACGCCAGAGCGAGACCGACCCGTCCCTTGCTTGCGTCTCGACTATTCGTCAAGAGGGTGCCTCCGGTCGCGTCAATTCCCGTGCGGGCAGCCACAAATCGAAGGGCTTGAGTATCGAAATTCAGACTAAAGCCCAAGGCATTCTCTTTTCCGATCGAATCCATCGCGATGCGAATGACGACACTCTTCCCACCATCGACCGACGCATTCAAGATCCGGACCCGACTGCTCGAGGAACTGACCGACTTCAGTGCCACCGACCCGACCCCGATCCCTCGATTGACCGGCTGAATCGGGGGAACAAAGTCGCCCGGAGCGAAAGGTCCTCCGCCGGGAGTTGGCGTGTCTAAACCGGCGGCGTATCTTCCCGCCTGCACCCAATCCGCCAGACTGATCACTCCATTGCCCAGAGTCAGAACCGTATCCACGGCGCGTGGCGCACAATCCGCGCGTTGGAATTCGCTGGCGTTGCCCACTGTCTGGATCTGCGCCGCAAACAGACCGACTTGTGTCCAATCCGCTGCCGTTACGAATCCATCGTCGGTGCCGAACGGACGGTCCGCCACATCGGCCTCGAACCCCCGGCTGATTTGCAGGACACCGTTTTCGAAGACGGCGGGAAGATGAACGGCCTGCGCATCGACGACTTCCTGGCGGACCGGTCCATTGTCGAACTCCAGAGGCGTTGATGTCAGAGTCATCGCGGCGGTTTCATCCTTAACCAAAAACTTCAAGACCGCGACCTGTCTTGGACCCGACGCGAAAACATGGTCGGCTGGCAAAGCCAACGCAACGCCAAAGTGTCCCTCGTTGCTGAACGCGGTATTCACGTTCAGGACGGCCCCGACTGCGTCAACTCCAGGAGTAACCCCGAGAAAAACACCGTCACGAAACAAACTCAACACCGCCGGGTTGAATCGGACACTGAAGGCCACAGCATTTTCGCCGCCCATCGACTGCATTTCGACAGGCACATCAATCACGTTTCCAGGCATGCTCTTTCGATTGGCGATCCTCAAGCCACGATCCGTTATGGCCACATTGAACACTCGAGTGAGGATGCCGTTGGGCGTCTCACTATCAAGGACGGTGACAATAACCTGGGCGCTATCCCCGACAACGGCGGTGCTGGCAATCTCAAAGGTCAATGAACCGCTGACGGGCGGATTAGCTAGAACCACGCCGTTCGCTGGAATGGAGACCACGGATGGGTTGCTCGAGACAGCCGTCACGATCCCGGCTTGAAATTCATTCGCCGGCCCTCCGGTAATGGCCATCAGCGGAATCGTATGCAGACCGGAACCCGGCCTCACCGCCATCATATTCGGCAAGGGAGCCAGCGTCGGCGGATCATTCACCGAGACCACCTGAATGCTCACGGTCGCGGGCGCGGAGTCCGCGAGACCATCATTCACCTTGAAAGTGAAGGTGTCCGGGCTGCCCGGGTCAGTGAAAGCGTTGGCATTGGGAACGTAGTGGTACTCACGTGACGGCACGGAACTGGTCTGTGCCGGCACCAGTTCTCCCTTGGTCGGAAAACTCACAATCATGAATTGCACCTCTCGACCTTCCGGGTCGTGCCCGTCCAACATGATATGGACCGAGGTGTCCTCCGGCGTGGTCACCGTTTGGGGATGAGCCATCGGCAGTTGATTCGGTTGAATGGACACCGCAAATGGATCGCCGCCCAAACCGCTCTTCATCCCTGTCGCTGAGTCGTCTGTCGCAAGGTCGTTGAGCGACGCGCGCACAGTGAATCCTCCGGCCGTCGTACTCGAGGTCGGTTTGAAGTGCAGTCCTGCGCCAGCCTCGCCGGCCGTCAGGAAATTGCCATTGTTGACCACGATCCGCCCGTTATTCAAATAGAGCGTCCCATTCGAAATACCCGTAATCTGGAAGTGGGTCACCTCGGGTCCGTCTTTGGGATTGTGATGGATTTCAACAAAACTGAGATTGTCGGGGCCGAAATTTTCCGAATGCGTGGTCACAGTCGGCGCCCCATCGATCACCGGTTTCACATGAAGCATGACCAAGTCATAGTCCGTAAACGTCCCGCCCACCCCACCGACCCCCCGGTCATCCGTGAACACTTCCAGGGCATCCATCCCGTTAAAGTCCAGGTCCGGTCGATAGGTCAATCCATTGAGCGCTAAATTGATCGCCGCCAGCACACCTCGAATTCGGAACCCTGCCGTGGCATTGCCTCCGATTCGAAAATCGATCCCGGTTGTCGTCGCCAAGGTCAGCGTGCCGTGCCTGACCGAGAGGGTGACTTCGATCTGGCCGGCCACTCCCGAGTCATCGACGATCCGAATCGGATTGGGATTGTCGTTCGTGAGGGAGAAGATCAGAGTGCCGTCTTCATTGACGGCCTGGTCTGCGGGAGCCGTGGTGATCGCCGGCCGGTTCACATTAATGACATTGACCGTCAAGGTCACGGTCCGCGACTTGACGGGAATGCCGTTATCCGTCGCCTTGACATGCAGGCTATAGGTCGGGTGAGTGTCAGCATCCAAAACGCCATTCACTGTCACGTGTCCCAACGCCGAATGGATCGAGAAGGGACTATTGATAATGTCCGCCGGATCGATCGAATAAGTCAGAACGGACCCAAAATCAAAATCAACCGCATGCATGGTTCCGATATAAGTGCCGACGGGCACGTCTTCGTGGACCGTGAAGACATCGTTGTCCATCATGGGCTCCTCGTTGACATCGGTCACATTCACGGTCACCTGAGCCGTATCCGAAAGCGGCGGCGTTCCTTCATCCGACACCGTCACTTCGAATACGTGGATTCCGATCTTTTCGTAATCGAGCGGAGCAATCACCCTGATCTCTCCGGTCGTTCGATCAATCGCAAAGTTGCTCTCAAAGTTCCCTTGCGTGATGGCGTAATGACGAGTCGAGTTGGGCCCTGAGGCATCCTGATCGGTCGCGACCACACTGCCCACCACCGTGGAGATGGCCGTGTTTTCCGGAATCGTGATGGCCACGTTGGTGGCCATCGGGGGATCGTTCAAGTTGCCCACATGGACGGTGACCGTTCCGGTAGCGGAAGCGCCGTTGCCGCTCATCACGATGATGGAGAGAGTGTAGGAGTTGATCGCCTCAAAATTGAGCGGGCCGTTGACATGGAGGTTGCCCAGATGATCGATGGCAAAAGCATTATCGATGTTTCCGGTCGCCATAAGGGTGTAGGTCAAGCCCGTGTTCTCGAAGTCCTGGACCGCGACGTGCCCGACGAAGGCTCCGTCAAAAGCGTTTTCCGGTACGTCGAAAACCTGATTGGCCCCGATCCCGGGCACATCGTTGACCGGCGTGACGTTGATCGTCATCGTGTGAGTGTCGGACTGCGAGCCACCGGACCCGGTCGCCCCCCCGTCTTCCGCGAAAATCACGAGATGGTCCGTGCCATTGAAATTCAGGTTGGGCTTGTATTCCAGCGTCGCAAGGGCCGTGTTCATCGCCGCCAGACTCCCTTGGACGAACACGGTTGCGGTCCCAATACCACCCGTCCCACCCGATGGAAACGTCAATCCAGTGGTCGAGCCCAAATCGAGGGTCCCATTGGCCACCGATAACGTGACCAGCACCGGGCTGCTCGCCGCGTCAACGTCGGCCACCGTGATCAGATTGGCGTTGGCGGTCGTAAAGGCCAACACCGTATCTTCCGCCACCGTCTGCGTCACCGGAGCCGTAATCTCAGGCCGATCATTGACCGCCGTGATATTTACGTCGAATTCCCGGAATACACTCAACGCCGAGCCCCCGGCACTCGAGTCGTCCGAAACCGTAACCTTGATCCTGGCGCTTCCGGATTGGTTCGGCGCCGGCACAAAGCGAAGGGATCCCGAAGAACTCGGACTGAAATAACTGACCAACGGATTGGGGATGAGCACTGAATTGACCACGGTGGTGGCCGTCACCGAAAGGTTCTGAAACTCATTCGGGCCAGCAAAGATTCCGGTTAACGAGACAAACTGTTCTCCAGAGTCTTCCGGAATAGTCTGGGTAGCGATCGGATCCAAGGTCGGCGGATCGTTGATTGACGCAATCGTAATCAGAAAGCTCTGGGGTGGCGAGGTGTCAAAGCCGCCATTGTCCAAGCCGCCGTTATCGTGGAGCATGACCGTCACACGGGCGGTCCCCGTCTTGCTCGGTGCCGGAGTAAAGGTCAGAGTCCCATTCGAACTGATGGCCGGTTGCACCGAGAACAACGGCGGGTTGTCGTTTTGCACGATGAAATTGAGCGTCTGAAGAGCGGAATTCTCTCCAAGTCCGGGGGAAACTCCGACGGCCCAAACGGGGACGGTTACGGCCGCCGAATTCTCGTTGACCAACGGGTCGGCTCCTTTCGTGAAGGAAGGCACATCGTTTACCGCGACCACATCAATATTCAGCGTCGCAGCCGCCGTCTGGGGACCGCCGGCGCCAGAAAAACCCAAGTCGTTCACCGAAACCATCAGTGTATCCGAACCGAAGTAATTCGGTAGAGGCTTGTAATGGACGGTCGATAGCGCGTTATCGAGCTCCGGTGCGGTACCTTCCAAGGTGATCGAACCGCTGTCATTGGCACCCGAAGCGATGGTCAGGCCGAAAATGCTGTCAAGCAGCACCGTGCCATGCGCCACCGTCAAAGTGACTCTGATGTCGTTGGCGCCGGCATCCGGATCGGCGATACTGATCGAAGTCGCGCCGAAAAGCGTGAGGGATGTGTCCTCCAGGACCGACTGGACAGAAGGAACGGTGACGCTGGGCGGCGTGTTCACCGGACCGACCGAAACGGTCAGACTTTCCACCAGAGTATCAACACCGCCGTTACTCGTGCCACCGGTGTCCTTAACTTCGAAGGTGAATGTGGCCGGGCCGCCGTTGGCGTGGAGGGTTGGTTGGAACGTCATTCCCTGCAAGTCAGCCAAGGTGTAAGGAGTGAAGCGGAGGCTGCCACAACAGTCCCATTGGCCAGCTTCACTTGACCCAATGTCGAAGGCGGCACCGCCGTCACTTTGTAGGTCAGCGTTTGCGAAGCAGCAACTTCATCGGCAGGACCTGGGCTATAGGTCAATCCGGCCAGACCGAGGCTCGTCGCCACTGAGTCCTCCGCGACGACCAGATTTGCCACCGTTCCCGTGCGAATTGGGGCATCGTTGACCGGCAACACTGTCAACAAAAACATATCGGTGGTGGTACTTGATCCGTCGCTCACGCTCAGCATGATTTCTGCGACCCCCGAAGCATTGGCCACCGGCGTCACCGTTACGGTGCGGGTGCTGCCAAGGTCGCGGACGACAATATTCGAATTGGGAACCAATGCTTGATCAATCGAGCGCGAAACGGCGGTGACCGTCAACCCTGAGGCCTTGGCAATGCGCGCGGCGAAATTGGCGTCCACCGACCCGCTCGACACCAAATGGGTTGACCAAGTGTCATCGGGGTTTTTCTGCCAAAAGTCGCCGAGGCTGGCCCCGACGGAGGGAGGATCATAGATCAGCAAGCCCGCCGTTGTCGTAACTCCGCTGAAGACCACGCTCCACGTGAAGGTATCGGGCAACGTCAGTGAAAACCCGGGAATGCTCAAAAGGTTGACCCCCGGGCTCAACGTAAACTCCCCGCTCTGAAACAGCAGACTGCGGGGCGAATTGTTCACCCCATCGTTCCGCCGAATGAACAGCTCCGCCTTCTCCGCGCCGGTCGCCCCGCCAGCGAGGTAAACCCCGAACTGGAAATCCACGGCCAAACGATCCACCCCCGACAACCTGACCTGATCGCCGAACTCAATGCCGTTGCCCGGAAACACCACACCCGGCGTCCTAGAATTGAGGGTATTGTCATAAAGCGTCGCGGCGGCGTCGGACTCGGGATCACTCACGACAAAGACGATCTCACCCGTGGAGGTGTCCTCCTTGATGGATTGATCGGCCGTGGCGGTGATCGACGGCGCATCGTTCGCGCTGGTGATGGCGATATTGCGCGTCACTGGAGTGCTCACGCCACTTCCTGGAGTGCTCAGATTGTTCACGCCACTTCCGTCGTTCACAGTGAAACTCACGGTTCGAGTCGCTGTCGAAGGGGCGTCGCTCAAATTGCGATACTTGACCGCCTTCAGCGCTGTCTCGTAATTGGCCTTCGTATCGGTCCCCGTCAGGACCAACTTCCCGCCCACCCAGTCGAAACTTCCATGAATCGTGGTCGTGTCAAGAAACTCGAGTGCGTCTTCGCCACGAACATAATTGGACGTGATCTCGACCGTGGCGCTGATCAGATTGGCGTCATCCGAATCGGCCACGGTCAGAGTGGCGGTGATACTGGTTGCGGCGGCGTTTTCGGCGTAGGGGAGCGCACTCGTTTCGATGTTCGCCAGAACCGGAGCCGCATTTGCTTCTTGCACCGTGATCGAGGCGGTGTCGGTGCCCGTGCTGAAAGCGGTGGATCCACCGTTGGACGTCGTGCCCTCCGTGCCACCGTTGCTCCCCAACGTCTTGTCCCAAGCCCGGAACGTCAACACCGTCGCGACCGTTCCAATGAAGCTGGCGGTCGGCTGAAAATAGATCCGCGTGTTCGCATCCGCCAAAAGCAAGCGGGCGCTGGAATCGCTCACCGCGCCCAGCGCAGACCAAGTCGATCCATCGTTAATCGAATAGTGCCACGTGCCGTTGCTCGTTTCCGCGCCCGTGATCGCAATGCCGAGCAGCGCCCCGGCGTCCGGGTCGGTCACATTGTTGTGCAAGCCGGCGTTGTCGTCCGCAAAATCAACGAGCGTCGTGATCGATGTCCCGACCGCGCCAGAGGGAGCCGACGCATTCTGCGTCACCGGCGCCAGATAAACATTGGCGGCCGAATTCAGACTCGGCGCATTGTTCGCCCCGTTTGCCCTCACCGCCGTCGGTGCCAACTCAAGGCAAAGCACGAGCAACGCAACGCTCCAGAACGCGCCTCTCGCTTCCTCCCTCGGGAAAGAGGGTTCGGCATTCGGCCCACGACCGAATCGCCCGCCAGATATCCGTTGGAGGTGCACCAGCGATTGGGATCGGCTCAGAAATGAATTGAATCGCGTCATAAGTGGGGAGGATAACAAGTTCATAGGAGACACAGGAATAAAAATTTAGCTTTGAGGTTTTGCTTGCTTCGTCAGGTTAGGAAAGCCTTGGGTTATCCACCGCTCTCGACGCGAGAGACCGGCCCTGCCGCTTTGGCTCGAAACTCGCCTGGCTGCCCTTGGAGCGGAGGGGCAGGTGGGCCGAGACGCGAGAGAAACAATCGATTCATTTTGACTCTTGATCTTCGTCGAGCTGCGAAACCGATGGCGCACATATCAGCAGACAAATTTCCAACCACAACCACGTATTAAAAACTGCCGAAACGCACGCTGACCCCGGGAACTCTGAAGACAAGCGTCGAAAAGTCAAGGCAATAGGAGGGTTCGGCAGCAGTTCTCATTTTGACAAGTATGTAGTCCCGGCTTCAGCCGGTCGCCACGTGAAAACCGGCTGAAGCCGGGACTACATGCGTGGAACGGACAGAGTTCTGAGTCAAAATGAGAACTGCTGAGAGTTCGGCGATCGATCGATCCTATAGAAAACGAACGACCGTTTTCAGATGGCATGGTCTCTCCCTCCCCGAGCATCTCGAGGTGGGGACAGCTCGTCCCAAGGTCAGGTCACTCAACATGAGGAGCGGGAACGTCTCTGAAGGGGCAGTTCAGCTCATGATCCAGCAACTATTGGGGCCCAGAACCTGAAGGTGCGCTGGGGAGCGCGGGCGTCTCGCCTGCTGGGTTCGGCGTCC
>CAYHFE010000070.1:0-20152 GCA_964355375.1 uncultured Verrucomicrobiota bacterium | reverse complement strand
CCGTTTGGTTCATGGCCTCGATTCACGTCCAATTTTTGGAGGTGTTCCCTACCCACGAACCGGCGCCAACCGCGCGCTGCCGCCGCATGCTCCGGATCGGAGACGAACGTCCCCGCACCGGTTCAAGGGGTCAACGCGTGAATTCTTCTTTCGGGAAGATCTCGTCCCATCGGCATGGGGCGGCCGGGTTCAGCAGTTCTCATTTTGACCAGTATGTAGTCCCGGCTTCAGCCGGTCGCCACATGAAAACCGGCTGAAGCCGGGACTACATGCGTGGAACAGACCGGGTCCAGAGTCAAAATGAGAACTGCTGGGAGGCTGTCCGCCCTCGTTGACCTTGTGGCCGACTTCGGGTTAAATCGCAATCCATGACGCACATCCTTTTGCTCGCGCTCGGCCTGAGCCTGGCTGGAATTGTTCGCAGCCCGGATCTCCAGGCGCAAACCCTCACGCCATCAAAACCCAACATCGTTTTCATTCTCGCCGACGACATTGGCTATGGCGATTTTGGATGCTACGGCGCCACCAAGGTGCAAACGCCGAACATCGACCGGCTGGCTGCTCAAGGATTGCGTTTCACCGACGCCCACGCGCCCTCGGCCGTCTGCACGCCGACCCGCTACGCCTTGATGACTGGCGAATATGCCTGGCGCCGGAAAGGCACCGGCATCCTCCCGGGCACCGCCGCGCTCATCATTGAACCAGGCCGCGTGACGGTGCCGTCGCTGCTGAAACAAGCCGGTTACACCTCGGCCGTGATCGGCAAGTGGCACCTGGGGCTCGGCCCGCAGTCCCCGACGGATTACAATATCGAGATCAAGCCGGGACCGCTGGAAATCGGCTTCGATTACGCCTGGCTGCTGCCCGCCACCGGCGATCGCACTCCGTGTGTCTGGGTGGAGAATCACCGCGTCATCGGCCTGGACCCGAGCGATCCCATCCAGCTCGATTACTCGGTCCAGCGCGGCGAGCCGAAGTCGTTCGTCAATGGGATCCCGCGCATCGGCAGTCAAACCGGCGGCAAGGCGGCCCTGTGGAAGGACGACGAAATCGCCGACGTGCTCGCGAGCAAGGCGATCGCCTTCCTCGAGAAGAACCAAACACAGCCTTTCTTCCTCTACCTGGCCACGCACGACATCCATGTGCCGCGCGTGCCGCATGCGCGGTTCCGGGGCACCAGCCAATGTGGTGTGCGCGGTGACGCGATTCATTCCTTCGACTGGACGGTGGGTCAGGTGCTCGCGGCGCTGGATCGATTCAAGCTCGCCGACCACACGCTGGTGATCGTGACCAGCGACAACGGCGGCGTCCTCGACCCGAACGGGCCTGACATCGTCAACTCCGGCACGCCCGAAACCAACAACGGCCATCCGCACAACGGCCCGTTGCGCGCCGGCAAAGGCAGCGCCTACGAAGGCGGCACGCGCGTGCCGTTCATCGTGCGCTGGCCCGCCCGCATCAAACCGGGAGTCTCCGCCGAACTGATCTGTCATGTGGACACGCTGGCCACAGTGGCGGCGCTGACCGGCCAGAAACTCACGGATGCCGCCGGTCCCGACAGTTTCAACATACTCCCCGCGCTCCTCGGCGAGAAACTGGTTCAGCCGGGCCGCGATCATCTCGTCGAACACGGCAACGTCCTCGCGCTCCGAAAAGGCCCCTGGAAGCTCATCTCTGCGGCAGGAGGCGCCCGCGCGGGGAAAGCGGGGCGCGGTGCCGGCGCGGAGGCCCAGCTCTACAATCTGGCCGAAGACCTGGGAGAAAAGAACAACGTCGCCGGCCAGCACCCGGAGATCGTCAAGGAAATGACCGCTCTGCTCACCACGGTGCGGGAGAAAGGCAGAAGCCGACCATGAAACCATGGCGAACCATGATCTCAATCTCGGTGCTCGATCTGTGTTTCTGTCTCGGCCGTGGGCCGCTCTGCAACCATCAATTCCCTCAATCATGAAAACCATCCCCCACCTCTGGCGGTCGTTGCTGGCCGTCGTCATCGCGGTCCACTCCGCGTGGTGCGCCCGCGCCGCCGAGGCGCCGAGGAAGCCCAACATCCTGTTCATCGTCGGCGATGATATGGGCTACGCGGACGTGGGTTTCCACGGCAGCAAGGATATTCCCACGCCGAACCTCGACGCTCTGGCGGCCTCCGGTGTGCGGTTCACGAGTGGTTATGTGTCGGGGCCATACTGCTCACCAACGCGCGCGGGTTTGCTCACGGGCCGCTACCAGACGCGGTTCGGCCATGAGTTTAATCCCGGCGTTGGGAGGCAAGGATTGCCGCTCTCGGAAGCCACGATCGCGAACCGGCTCAAAGCCGCCGGCTATGTGACCGGTCTCGTGGGCAAGTGGCACCTCGGCGCGGCGCCGGAGATGCGCCCTCCCCAGCGCGGGTTCGACGAGTTCTTCGGCTTCCTCGGCGGAGCGCACGATTACTTCAAGTCCGCGGGTGTTTTGCGCGGCGACGAGCCCGTGAAGGAGTTGGATTACACCACCGACGCTTTCGGGCGTGAGGCCGTAGCGTTCATCGAACGGCACCGCCGCGAGCCCTGGTTCCTTTATCTCGCGTTCAACGCCGTGCACACGCCGATGCAGGCCACCGACGATCGCCTCGCGAAGTTCTCCCGCGTCGCCGACGAAAAACGCCGCACCTACAACGCCATGATGCTGGCAATGGACGAAGCCATTGGACGCGTTCGCAAGAAGCTCGCCGAGGCAGGCCTGGAACAGAATACTTTCGTCATCTTCATCAGTGACAACGGCGGTCCCACCATGCCTGGCACCACCATCAATGCCTCGCGGAATGATCCGCTCCGCGGCTCCAAGCGCACCACCCTCGAAGGCGGCATCCGCGTGCCGTTCCTGGTCTCGTGGCCGGGCCGCGTCAGACCCGGCAAGTATGACCAACCGGTTATCCAACTCGATTTGCACACCACCGCCCTGGCTGTGGCAGGGGTGGACGTGAAGCCGGAATGGAACCTCGATGGCGTGAATCTGCTGCCGTTTCTGAATGGCGGGAAATCGACCGCGCCGCACGACGCCCTCTACTGGCGATTCGGCGCGCAGATGGCGATCCGCGTGGGCGACTACAAGCTGGTTCGTTACGACAGCAACGCCGACACCCGGACCGGCGGCCGCAACCAGCCCGTGACCGCCGCCCAACTCTATAATCTGGCCGCTGACCTCAGCGAGTCGAAGGACCTGGCGGCCGCGATGCCGGACAAGGTGAAGGAACTCCAGGCCAAGTGGGACGGGTGGAATGCCACCCTGGTCAAGCCGCTCTGGGGTGGCCGAAACACCGACAGCGACGGTGCCGAGCCCGGTGCGCCGGCCCCGCAACGCAGAAACGCCCGGTGACGCTCCGAGGTCGGCCTTTCTGGTTGCCGCCCGTTCCGTGGGGCGACATCCTCAACCCCGGCCATTGGGTTTGCCCACTCGCCTGACGAGCGAACCGCCGGAACGGGTTTCAAGGCCAATGATTCCTCCGATCGCCCGCGGGCTGGCCGAGTTCTTGTATGCTGAACGCACTGTGGATATTCGTCGGTGGCGGGCTGGGGAGTCTGGCTCGCTGGTGGGCTTCCGGCTTCGTGGCCGAACGCTTTGGCGAGACTTTTCCCTGGGGCACACTCCTCGTCAACGTGAGCGGCTCGTTCGTGATCGGGCTCTTCGCCACGCTCACGGGACCTGAAGGCCGCATCCTCGCGCCCACCTCCTTCCGGCAGTTCTTCATGATCGGTGTTTGCGGAGGGTACACGACTTTCTCCTCCTTCAGTCTGCAAACCTTGAATCTGGCCGAGGACGGCGAGTGGTTCCGAGCTGGTGCGAACGCCGTGCTCTCGCTGGTCCTGTGCCTGCTCGGTGTCTGGATCGGCCACGCCCTGGCCCTGGCTCTTAACACGACGAAAGGTCCCTGATATGCATCTGCCTCACGAAGCGCTGTTGCTCCGGATTTTCATCGGCGAAAGTGAGCGATGGAAACACCAACTCCTCGACGAAGCCATCGTGCTGAAAGCGCGAGAAGTGCACCTGGCCGGGGCCACCGTGCTGCGCGGGCCGATGAGCTACGGGAAATCGAGCCGATTGCATACGGCCTAAATTCTTCGGCTTTCCCTGGACCTTCCGCCCGTCATCGAAATCGTGGACACCGAACAACACATTCAGGATTTCCTGCCGTTGCTCGATGAGATGATCAGATGAAGCCAGTAATAATTCAAAATTTCCGTCCCTTCAGGTTGCCGGATCGGCGCGTGGTGCCGCGTCCTCGTTCCGAGAGCCGGGGTCCGCCCTGGTGGCCTCTAGAGTGCGCAGCGAGACAAAGCACAAGGCATTGAGAAAGCAGTTAAGGGCAGGTTCGTTCTCCCGTTCCAGTGAAGTAATGGCGCCGATCGCGCAACCGGCGGCGTCTTTGTCACCGGCGGCAAATAGTTCGTTCCGGTATTTCTTGAGTTGGGCTACCAGTTGCTGAATGCGTTTGGGAGTAAAGATGGATCGAGCCATTTCGCCCAACACCGGCCGGATCGCGTTGATGAAAGCGTTGGCGGTGGCTTGATCTGGCGGGGTGTTGCTGAAAAGTCCCAGGGACTTGTTCTGGGCGCTTTCGAAACACTGGAGCAGGGTTGGGAGCCACGGCTCGAGCTCGGCCGGCGACAACAGAAACTCGCGCGCATCCTCGCGCTCCAGCAAGTTGATGGAATCGCGCTCCATCTGCTTAATGCTGGCAATGGCCAGCGCCTGCTGGTCGGGATTGGCCTTTATCACCGCTTCCATGCGGGCCTTCTGGCGAGGGTCGGCCTGCTGCGCCATCATCCAGGAGTCGATCTCCTCCATGCTCATGGTGCCCAGACGCGCCGGATCCATGCCGATCTTCCGCAGCATCGCTTCGTTGCGCGCGCGTTGTTCGTCCGCCCAGGCGTTGTAGCCGTAGGAAAACATCTCGAACAGAAACAGATTGCATTCCTGGTTTTCCGGCATGGTCTGGTGGGCCAAATGCTGGATCAGCCATCCGTCCAGGTGCCGTCCCGCCGCCACATAATGGGGCAAGTGCAACAGCATGTTCATACTGAGCTGCGACCGGTGATCCTTGTCTGCCAGGAAGACGATGGCCGAACGCAGTTTCTCCAGGGCCTCGTCACGGTCCAACCCGTTCGGAGGATAACCCACGCGGTCAAAGGCACGCCGTACGTCGGCAGCCGTGAACCGCAGCGGGACGAATCGCTCTTCCGCAAAAAGCGAGTGAGCCCGCTGCACATAGGCAACTTCGTCCGCCGCCAAGCGGATGAACTTCTCCTTATGCGCTGCGAGCACCAACGCGGCAGCTTCGATTTCTTCGAGCCGCTCACAGTAAGCGATGACCGGCTGGGTCTGGGCCAGGAGCCGGTCCAGTTCGGCCCGCTCGTGACCTGGGCGCGAAACCCGCCGCATCTGCCGCAGGAGGTTGAAGACTCGCCCTGGACGAGGCGGAGCGGACGGGGAATCCACACTCTCCGGGGTCTGGTAATGAACGGGCTTGCGCTGTTCATCCAGAGCCAGGTGACACAGTTTATACTTCTTGCCGCTGCCGCAAGGGCAGGGATCGTTTCGGCCGATTTTCGTGCTCAATGTATGCTACTCCGTGAATGGTCTGCCGCGTCCTGCGCGTTGTGCCCGGCACCGAGTGATTGCTTGTCTGAGCAAACGTGGGCCAAGGATATTCGCGAGGCGCGGGACGCACAAGGGGAATGAGCGCGCTTCAGTCGGACGTCCATCAGCCCCATCCGATCGCTCCTGCCACCGACAGCTTCAAGCGAGCGGTTATTGCTCGTTCACCCAGCCGTAAGTAGGCAATCCCGCGCGGAGAGCAGACCCACCCTCGCGTGACCCGACCGGCGCCCTGACGGTCGGATCGGGCGTGTCACTCTATCACCAGACGGTGACGCGCTCGGGTGGGCCAATGGGGTCGGCGAGGGCGCCGACCCCGGCACGCGAGAGCGCGTGCGCTCCCCATTTTCAACTCACCAAATACGGCTCAGGAGACGGTCGCGCCCACGCCCGCCGGCGGCTCCAGCGGTTCACCGGCGATCCGTCGCGCCAGACCGTGGAGCGAGCTGTGGACCATTTCGTTGAGCGGCAGGCGGCAGCCCAGGTTAGCCTCGATCTCGTTCTGCAACTGCACCGCCATAAGCGAGTCGAAGCCCAATTGAATCAACGGCTTCATCGCATCGACCCGGTTCACGGCCTGCATGAGGAGCGCGGCGACATAGCCCTTCAATTGAGTTTCGAGCGCAGCCGCACCCTGCTCCGCTCCCGTCCGGCCGGCGGCGCGGTCCGACCCGGATCCAGGCAAGGAGATCTGGGAATGAATTTTCCGATCGAGCCATTCTTCCAGCATCGGACTGCTCGCGCCACCGGTCTCGATGAATTTCGGCCAGTCCACCGCGATCACCAGAGATTGCGCCGTGTTCCGCGCCATCGCCACCTCGAGAGCGGCCAGCCCCAGGTCGGTCGTGAGATAGCCCACGCCCCGCGCCGTCATTTGAGCCTGCCCGGGACTGTGCGCCGCCGCGCCGACTTCGCCCCAGGGCCCCCAGTTAATGCTTTGCGCCGGGAGCGACCGAGCGCGGCGATAACCCGCCAGACTGTCGAGAAACGCACTCGCCGCCGCGTGATTGCCCTGGCCAGCCGACCCGAGAATCGAGGCGGCCGAGGAAAATAGGACGAAGAAGTCGAGCGGTGCGTCCCGCAGCAACCGATGCAGGAGCCAGCCTCCGATGACTGTGGGGCGCATGACCCGATCGAAGGACGGTCCGTCGAGATGGATCAGAGCCCGATCATCCAGGATGCCGGCGGCGTGGATGACACCGCGGATGGGCGGCCAGGATTCGGCCTGAAATTCCCGCAAACAGACGGCGAATTTGTCTTCATTGGCAACGTCCACGGCGGCGAGATGAATGCTCGCGCCCCTTTGCTCGAGTTCAAGGATGGCTCGGATTCTGGACGCGTCCGAGGCCGAGGCCTGGATCCGTTGCTCCCAATTCTTCCGTTCCGGAAGCGGGGTGCGGTTGACCAGCAAGAGACGTCTTGCGCCGCGCTCGACCATCCAGCCAGCCACCTTCAACCCCATTCCACCTAATCCTCCGGTGATGAGATAGGTCGCGTTGGCTTTGAATCTCATCGTGCCTGATCCCACGGCCCGGCTGGGGCGAACCAAGCGCGGGACATACGTCTGGTCATGGCGGATGCCCCATTGGGTTTCACGTCCAGCCTCGGTCAGGACTCGCCAGAGAAGATTCGTTTCGTCGGGCCGAGCAGCGGGATCCAAATCCACGATTCCGCCCCAGCGGTGCGGACACTCCAGCGCGATCACTTTGGCCAACCCCCACAAGGGCGCCTGCGCGACGGCCGAGCTCTCTTCAATCGTGGGCGCCACCACCTGCGAGCCTCGGGTCACGAGCCAGAGCGCCGCTCCCCGGACCCCGGTCAACCGGGGCGAGGCCAACTGATGCAAGAGTTGAACGACACTCTCGCAGCCCAGCCTCGGCGCGTCCTCCAGCGACGCGAGGCTGATTTCATGGGGTCCTGGCGCATTCAAACTCCAGGCATGGACAATCCGGCGCAAGGGCGGGATTCCTGGGCGGCCGACAATTTGTTCAAAAAGCCGCTCCCAATCCGACGGGTTCCCCGGGTCGATCCGAAAGCTATCTCCCTCGCTGACCTCAAAATGATCCGCGGGCCAAACCAGGATCGGCTTCTCCCCGCGATCCACCAGCACGCGCGCCAAACGATCGGCCACGCCACCGTTATCGCCGAACAGGAGCCACGTTCCCGATCCCTCCCATGGATTCGACGGCGATGCGGCCCGAACTTCTCGGATCTGCCACCGCACTTCATAGAACAGATCTGCGACCGCGGAACTCGCGTTCGACTCCGCCGCCGTCGGACTCGCTTCGCTCCTTCTCGGCTCGGATGGAACGGAATGGCGAATTCCGGCCTGGGCGACGATCACGCTCTGTCCAAGCGCCGAGCGATCGGCCTCCGGAAAGGCCTTCGTTTTCCGGAATCCCGTCGCGCGCAAGACGGCCAGCCATTCGGACGCAGACAGAAGTGGGTGATGCGGTCGAAGCTCTTTGTCGGCGAAGCGCTGCCAGCCCTCGAGCAGGCCGAAGGTGACGTCGAGCCACGATTGCCGCTCGGTCGCCTCCCAAATCAGGAGATGACCGCCGGAAGCGAGGAGCGATCGAAGGCGTTCGAGCGTCGGGTGAATTCGCCGCGTGGCATGGAGCACATTGGCCGCAATGACGACGTCGAAACTGCCCGGATCAAAGCCCTGAGCCTCGGGAGAATTCTCCAGATCCAAAATGCGGTAAGTCACGAACGCAAACTCTTTGAATTTCGCCTGCGCCTGCTGGACGAAAGTGGGCCCGACATCCGTGAAAACATAATGAGCCGGCGTCGCCGCCAACTCCGGCAGGAGATGAGCCGTCGTTCCACCCGTCCCTCCGCCCACTTCGAGAATCCGCCACGGTCGTTCCCGGCCTCGGGTTTCGGCCAAGCTCGTGAGAATTTTGGACAGCGTCCGATTGAAATGCCGCGCGACGGTGGAATCCCGATAAATGCTTTCCACGGCCGCCCCGGACCCGTTGGGAAAGAGCAAGGTTAGCGGATCCAACACTCCGCGGATCACTTCCGGCAAATGCTCACCGCATCGGCGCACCAGTTCGGGAAAGAACGGCTCGCCCGCCCAAAGATGAGACACCTGGGTCCACAAAACTTCCACCGACCTCGGCGTCCGCCGATCGTCCCAGTTGAAACTCGGTCCCTCCTTCCGAAGTCGCCCGGCTCGGACCAGCGCCTGCAGCCAGCTTGGCACGACCTCCGAAAACCGACCCGTGACCCGAAGACGCGTCACCAGCTCGGCCAGGGTGAATGCTGGCGAATCGCTCGAACCAAAGGCCGTCTTCTCGCCGAGCGTCCGGAGAATGAATGCTTCGCTCAGCTCGTTGAGGACGGCGAATCGTTTGGTTTCATTTTCGAGGGCGGATTCGGTGACGCCATCGGCCATGGCTTCCTCGCCGGATCGCGCCAACGCCTTCCACGCCGGGTCGTCCGCGATTTCCTCATCGACCTCCGCTCCCCGGGGTTCCTCGGCCTTCACCCAATGCCGAGTCCGTTCGAACGGATACGACGGAATGGAGACGCGACGGCGCGCGTAATCGCCGTCGAAGGCCTTCCAGTTCACCGCCGCGCCGCGGGCGTAGAGCTGACCCAGGGCATCGAGCAGGACCGGCCAATCCTGGGCGCCCTTTTTTAACGAAGCCAGCCAGGCGCGTGGGGAAGGCGAGGCCTCCTCGGCCGGGAGGCAGCGTTTGCCCAAACCACAAAGCACCGGGGCGGGACCACACTCGAGGAAGGCGTCCATCCCCGCGGAGAAGAGCGTGGCCATGCCTCGGGCAAACTGCACCGGCTCACGCAGGTGCCGGGTCCAGTACTTCGCATCGGCGATGGCGTCGGCCGGAAGCCAGTCCCCGGTCAGGTTCGAGATCAGGGGAATCCGGGCTTGCTGAAAACGTATCTCCTGCGCCGTTTTTTTGAATTCCCCGAGAATCGGATCCATGAGCGGCGAGTGAAAGGCATGCGACACCGCCAGCATCTGGTGGCCGATGCCCTGCGCTTTCATTGCTTCGACGACCTGCTGCACGCGTTCGGTCTTCCCCGAGATCACGGTGACGCCGGGGCCGTTCACCGCGGCGATGGAGATCTCCTCGGGAAATGGAGCGAGGGTGTCAGCCACGGTGGTCACGTCGGCGAGCAGAGCCGCCATGCGGCCCACGCGGGGGAGCGACCCCATGAGCCGGGCGCGCGCCGCCGCCAGGCGCAATCCCGACTCCAGATCGAACACGCCAGCGATGCAGGCCGCGACGTACTCACCCAGGCTGTGGCCCACCACCGCATCCGGCTGAATGCCCCAGGACCGCCACAGTTCGGCGAGCGCGTATTCGAGCGCGAACAAGGCCGGTTGCGCATGAATCGTCTCATTCAACTCCGCTGGCTCGCCCAGTTTTGGGAAGAGCAAAGACGCGAGCGAGCGACCGAGCTGGGGACGAAGGATCTCGTCAGACTGCTCCAGGAGACGTCGAAAGGTGGGTTGAGTTTCAAACAAGACTCGTCCCATCTGAGCGTATTGCGACCCCTGGCCGGTGAAAAGAAATGCCACCCGCGGCCGCTGCTGGAGTTCCGATCGACCGCAATGGATGGGAGGAACAGACTGGTTCCACTTGAACCCGGCGAGGGCTTCCCGGGCCTGGCCCGAAGACTCGGCCACGACGGCCAGCCGATGGTCGAATTGGGTTCGACCCGTATTCGCGGCATAACACACGTTCGCCAAGAGATCGGCATCCGGGGAATCCAATTTCCGACTCATCTGCCCGGCCAACCTCTCGAGGGCCGCCGCGTTCTTCGCGGACAGGGCCAGGAGATGGAGAGGACGATCCGTCAACGATGGCTCCACCGTTGCCTCGGGCGCTTCCGCGAGAATCAGATGGGCGTTGGTGCCGCCGAATCCGAACGAGCTGAGCCCCGCGCACCGTCCGCCCGGGCGGGCCGGCCAAGGAATCAGCCGGTCGGGGATTTGAAACGGAGTCTGCTCGATTCGCATTTGCGGATTGACCGTGCGGAGGTGCAAATGAGGCGGGATCGCGCCATGCCGGAGCGCGAGCACCACCTTGATGAAGCCGGCCAGGCCGGCGGCGGCTTCCAGATGGCCAATGTTCGTCTTCACCGACCCGATCCAACAGGGCGCGTCCGGCGCCCGCATTTCTCCCAGCACATGGCGGAGCGCTTCGACTTCCTGGGGATCTCCCAGCGCCGTCCCGGTCCCGTGGCACTCCACGTAACCGATCTCGGATGGCGTCAAGCCCGCGCTCCGCAGGGCCGCCGCGATGACGGCCTCCTGGGCCGGTCCGTTCGGCGCGGTCAAGCCATTGCTCCGTCCGTCTTGATTCACGGCCGTGCCTTGGACGCTCGCCAGAATCAGATCCCCATCGCGACGCGCGTCGGACAGCCGCTTCAACACCACCACACCGCAGCCTTCACCACGCACATAACCATCGGCCCGGCTGTCGAACGTCTTGCAGCGCCCGTCCGCCGCCATCATGCGGGCCTGGGACAACGCGATGGTCAACTCCGGGGTTAAAATCAAATTCACCCCGCCGACCAAAGCCAGATCCGTTTCATGATGTCGAAGACTCTCGCAAGCCTGGTGGATCGCCACCAGCGATGACGAACAGGCCGTATCGATCGCCAGGCTCGGCCCCTTCAAATCGAGAAAGTAGGAGATCCGATTGGCCGCCACACTATGAGCGACGCCCGTTCCACCATAAGCGTCAATCGCCCTCCAGTCGCGCAACTGGAGATGCCAATAGTCAAAACTGCTCAGGCCGACAAACACCCCCGTGCGGCTTCCCGCCAATCTGGCTGGAGGAATGCCCGCATCCTCGAGCGCCTCCCACGCCACCTCCAAGAGCAGCCGCTGTTGCGGATCCATCTGCCTGGCTTCGCGCGGCGAGATCTCAAAAAAGTCCGCGTCGAACAGATCGACATTTTTCAGAAAGCCGCCCCAGCGTGTATTCATCTTCCCCGGCGTGGCGGGCTTCGGGTCGTAAAACGCCTCCACATCCCAACGATCAGCGGGCACCTCGGAAATCGCATCCACTCCCCGGCAAAGCAAATCCCAAAACTCACCCGGATGATTGGCTCCCGGAAAACGGCACCCCAAACCGATGACGGCGATCGGCTCGGCCGCGGCCGGGGACGCTCCTTGGACGGGGCCGGGGATGGACGTCAACGAAGCGTCGGTCAAATGTCGAACCACGGCTTCCACCGACGGGTAATCGAAGAGCAGAGACGGAGGCAATGATCGATCGAGCCGACGCTCGAGCTCTCCCGTCAAGGTGACGGCCCCCATCGAATCGAGACCGGATCGGGAAAACGGCTGCCGGGGATCGATCTGGCGCGTCGGAATTCCCAGGAGATGGGAAAGACGGGAGAGCAACCACGCCGAGAGCGACGGACGGGGCTCCCCCAGGTCGCTCTCCGCCGCAGAGGCGCAAGGAGTTTCCATGGCGTCTTCGTCGCGCGCGGAGCGCCAGGCGCGCTCGACTCCAAACTGGTCCTCCAAAAACATCTGTCGCGCCAAGCGGCGTTGGATCTTGCCGCTCGACGTTTTGGGGACGTTCAACGGTCGGACCAAAACGATCGAGTCAATCTGAACCCCATGCTCCTCGGCGATGCTTTCGCGCACGGCCGCGACCACTTGATCCAAGTCGGCCTTGTGATGACGAATCAATTCCGCCACCACCACCAGCTTTTCTTCCCCGGCCACGTCCACGGAGAAGGCCGCGCTGGCGTCGGGCTGCAGCGCCGGGTGGGCTTTCTGGGCGGTCCCTTCGATGTCCTGGGGATAATGATTCACGCCCCGGACAATGATCATGTCCTTCAGCCGGCCGGTGACGAAAAGATCGCCGTCCTCGGAGCAACCCAGATCGCCGGTCCGAAGAAACGGTCCTTCGCCGGTGTCCGCGACGCGCGCCCGGAACGTCTCCTCGGTTTCCTTCGGTTTTTTCCAATAGCCCTGGGCGACGCTGGGACTGGCCAGCCAGATCTCGCCGATGACCCCAGGCTGACAGCGCCGCATTGTTTCCGGATCCACGATGGCGATGATCTGATCGGAGGGGCCCTGGCCACAACCGATCAACGTGGCGGCCTCCCGCCCCTCGGATAGAACCTCGCTGATCCGATGCTGGGACAATGCCGTCTTGTCCACCCTCTTGACCCAGTACCGTCCGCTCTTCCGGTGGATGGAGACGCCGAGGGTCGCCTCGGCCAAACCGTAGGCCGGCTTCAAGAATTCCGCCCGAAAACCGCACGTCGCAAAGGCCTGGGCGAAGCGCGCGAGAGTTTCGCCACGCACTGGCTCGGCGGCGTTCAACGCCATCGTCCAGCATGACAAATCCAAGGACCGTTTCTCGTCCTCCGTGATCTTTTGCACACACAGTTCGTAGGCGAAATTCGGAGCGATGGCCGTGCTGGCCCGGAAACGCGACAGCGCCTGCAGCCAGCGCACGGGACGTTGCAAGAAGGAAGCGGGAGCCATGAGAATGCAGGGGAATCCACCATAGAGCCCCTGGAGGATCGAGTAGATCAAACCCATGTCGTGAAATAACGGAAGCCAGGACACGATCTTGGTGTGGCCGCGCCCGTCGCACAGAAAACCAAGGTTGTGCAAGAGATTGGCATGACTCACCATGACCCCCTTGGGCTCGCTCGTGGATCCGGACGTGTACTGCAGATAGGCCACGCTCTCCGAGCTCAGCCCTGGCGCCTGCCCCGGCGCGTCCTCCACCACCGGAATCTGGTCGGTCGCGAGCCACGCCAGACCCTCCAGGCCGGGCACCGCTCCCAACAACCCGCGCGACCGCGCCTGAACCGTCGAGCTCGTCAGACAGAGACACGCCTCGGCATCATGAACGATCGTCTGAATCCTTGGCACGTGGCGGGGATTTCGTGGCGGATAGGCCGGCACCGCGATCAGGCCGGCATAAAGGCAGCCGAAGAAGGCGCTGATAAACTCCAGGCCGGGCTGGTAAAGGAGCAAAGCCCGGCTGCCGGGTGCGACGCGCGCGCGGAGACAGGCGGCGATGGACCGGGCTTGCCGATCCAACTCACCGTAAGTCAGGCGGACCTCTTGATCCTCGCCATCGATCAGAAACGTGTAGAGCATCTCCCCGGGTTGGTGCTCCGCCCGCCCTTGCAAGAGGTTGACCAGCGTGGACCATTCCGGGGCAATGTTCATGAATCAATTTGGTTTGCAGCCCAGCTCTCGGACCCGAGCCCAGCCATGTTCATAGCTCAAATCGATCTTCGCCTGCACGCAAATACTCGAAAACGCGGTTCGAACTCATGAACGACGGACCCGCGCCGGAGGCGTCGTCCCGCCCGATGAGAACGACCGTTCCAAGCCGGTGAGACGAGTTCAAGATCTCCTTTCATGATGGCCAAGGCGCAGCCCTTCTCATTTTGGCCCAGGGCACTTGGCGTTCGATGTAGAGAGTCTTGGCTTGAGCCGGTTTTCACGCACCGACCGGCTAAAGCCGGGACTGCAGACCTGCCAAAATGAGAATGGCTGGTCAAAACGACGCCTTGCTAAACAGGGGTGAAAAGCAATAATCAAGCTGACATGATATGAGCATGCTGAATCCATACGCCGTTGTTTACGTCGATGATGAGGCTCTCGCCCTGAAGTATTTTGAGAAAGGGTTTGCGCAGCACTTCAAAATCTTCACCGCCACCAACGCGGCCGAGGGTTGGGCGATCATCCAGCAACACCACGCGGAAATCGGTGTCCTCATGAGCGACCAGCGCATGCCGGGCCAAACCGGAGTTGAGCTTTTGGAGAAAGTCCGGCGCGCCTACCCTTCAATCATCCGCATCCTGGTGACCGCCTACACCGATCTCGACAGCGCGATCGCCGGCGTCAACGAGGGGGCGATTTACCGGTATGTCAGCAAACCTTGGGATGCCGCCGATCTGCGGATCAATCTGCTCCGGGCGCTCGAGTTCTTCTCCCTTCTGGTCGAACGCGACCGCTTGCTCCGCGAGAAACTGTCCACGCTCCAGCAAATTGTTCTGAGCGACCGCATGAAGAATCTCGGTGTGTTGGCGGCCGGGTTGAGTTCGTCCTTCCGCAACGCGCTCCACGCCGCCGGCCGGTTCATGGCCGCCATCCCCCCCGATCTCGGCGGCGCGCCTGATTTCGGCCAGGCTTCCATCGGAAAAAGCCTCGAAAGCTCGATCAAACAGTCCAGTCATCATATTTTTGAAGTGGCCACCGCCATGAGAGACCTGGTCGAAGAGCCGCTCGGATCTGCGGGCCGACCGGTTTCGCTGCCCACGCTTCTGGCTTCGTTCGCGCAAAGCGCATCCGGCTCCCCACCCGTTCAGTTGAAAATCGACACCACCCTTCCAGCCGTGCCAGGAAACGAGAGGCAACTCCTGCGCTTGTTTACGCTCCTCGTTTCCAATCTGGCGGCCATGGCGGGGGACCAAGCTCGCCTCCATCTCGAAGCGGAGGAAATCAAGACGGCGTCCGGAGCCTCAGCCGTTCGCTTCGTGCTGTCCGATGACGGTCCGGAGTGGACCGCGGACCAGCGAGTCCGATTCTTCGCGCCCTTTTCTTCCACCCACGATGATGCCAGCCCTCTGGGACTGAATCTGGCCGTCTGCTTCTTCCTGGCTCACCATTTGGGTGGTCGCATTGAAGTCACCGGAGAATCCCATCAGAGCGTGCGGGTGGAGCTGCCCGTCGCGGCCGATGAACCCGAATCCGGCTCCTGGGGACAAGGCGACCTCGACCGATTGTTTCATCGCGAGCGGAGTTGGGATGAATTCCTATCCCCGACCCCATGAAGGCAGCTCCGGGGCTCGCTCAACCTTAAGGTTCAGGGAAAGTTCGGACGCCAGTTTTGACACGCATCGGGACCATGATCCCCTCCAACGGTGGGGCGAGACTCTGTCGAGCCCTGAAATCGTTGGCGGCAGAAAAGTCAGGGCTCGACGGAGTCTCGCCCCACCCAGGTTTTTCGGAAGCAGCCAGCACGATTGGTTATGGAAGACGATTTCGACCGCAAGAGATTTGCCATTCTTTACGTGGATGACGAAGGGCAGTCGCTCAAGTACTTCACCAAGTCCTTCGAACCCCACTTTCGCATCCTGACCGCGTCCAGCGCACAGGAGGGATATGAGGTTCTGCAGCGGCACCAAGACGAGATTGGCCTCCTCATGACGGATCAGCGCATGCCCGGCGAACAGGGCGTGCAATTGCTGGAGCGCGCCCGGCGGCTTCGCCCGCGCATCCTGCGCATTCTGGTGACGGCGCACACGGACCTCGACGCGGCCATCCAGGCGGTCAACGCCGGGGCCATCTACAAGTATATTACGAAGCCCTGGAGCGTTGGGGAACTCGAGGCCACGCTCCGGCGCGCCCTCGAGTTCTTTTCTGTCCAGCGAGAGCGCGACCAACTTTTGCACCAAAAACTGTCCGCGCTCCACCGCCTGATGATAACGGATCGTGTCGTCAGCCTCGGCCTCCTCGCGGCCGGTCTGAACCACCACATTCGCAATTCGCTGGTGGCGATCCGCACCTTTCTCGATTTGGCTCCGTCGAAACTGAAGGAGGAAAATCTCGCTCTGGACGATCTGAAGAACCCTCAATTTTGGCACGAGTTTTACCAGCAGGTCCAGGCGCAGCTCAATCGGATCACCACGCTCCTCACCGATCTGGGCATCGCCGCCGAGAAGCCCGCGTCGTCGCCCGGCGGGGAAACTCGACTCTCCGATGTCATCCCCAGCGTGTGCGCGAACTTCGCGCCACGCTTCGCCCTGCGGCGTATCACCATCGACCACCACATTCCGGAATCCCTGCCGCCCCTGATGGCTGAGCCGCGCCAATTCCGGCGACTGTTCGAACTCTTGTTGATGGACGAACTCGCCTGCCTGCCTGACGGAAGTCGCGTCACCCTGCGCGGTCAGAGCGTTCTCCCCGAGCCCGGCTCGCTCCCGCACCTTCGCCTCGAGATCGAAGACGACGGACCCGGCCTGCCCGAAGACGCGCTTCGCTCGGTGTTTGATCCGTTCTTTGTCCGTCACGATGACCCGCACGAGTTTGGCATCAACCTCATGGCCTGTTACTTCATCGTCTATCACCACGGCGGTCGGATCGAGGTCAAGAGCGAGCCGGGACGCGGAACTCTTTTCATCATCACGATTCCGACTCAGGTGCCGCCTCGATCGGCGATTGAAGAAGAGCGTGATTTCCTGCCCAAACTTCTCTTGAACGAATCGCTCTGGGAGAAACTGCTGGCCGGGAATTAGCGGACCGCGCCGAAACAGTGGTGCATCCTGCGGTAGATATCGGCGAGGTCTGGCGAGAGCACGCGCGGCGAATCGAGGCGCCCCGGCAGGCTCGCGGACACCGCCACCCCGATCAAGATCCACCGGCGACAATTCAGGTTCGTCGCTGTTTTCGGTGGAACTGACTGGCGACACACGCCTCTGGATCCCGGGGGGATCAGAGAAGGTAGCCGGGGGTTGAGCGAGGCGATACCCCCGGACGACGTAGCCAAAGCGAAGGCACCCCGGAGGGGTGTCAGACGCTTCGTGCCGTGGTCTTTTCTTGCACCCCTGCCGGGGTGCAGTTCTCCCCAAAACGCGTTTTCCCGGGGGTATCACTTCGCTCAACCCCCGGCTACCCTCTTTCATCCCTCCGGGATACGTTCCGCAATCTTCGCCACCGAAAGTAGCGGCGAGCGACAATTCATCGCCTCACGCGCGAGACCATCCGGTCAACCTGGATTACTTCCCGTAAAAGAACCGCACGAACAGCCGATAATGGTAGGTGGTGAGGGGTTCTGGCTGCGCTTCGTTAAACGGCACACCGACGCGATCATAGACATTTTTCCATTCCCGGAGAGAGATGATGCCATCGTGATCCCGATCCACCAGAGCCGAGGCATGCTCGCGGACGAGTTGGGCTGTCGGCTGATAGTTCTGCTCCACGTAATCAATCAAGCCTTCCACGAGGAACGCGATGGCGATGACCACCAATCCGAGTTTGATCTCATTCGACATATCTACTTCATACTCGATTAGAGCGCTTCGTTCAATGCTCTTTCCGCCACCACCCCGATATAACTCTCGGCGTTCTTGCGAGTGTCGCGCAAATGAGTGTAGAGCCGAGTCGCGGCCGCCTTCTCGCCCGATCCGGCCAGGCGCTCGGCCAGAAGCAGGCAGGCTTTGTTCGATTGGATTCGCTCCCACCCCGTCGCGGCGTCGGCCGCTTTGATGACAGCTTCCACGACCTTCACGTCGCCCAGATTAGCCAGAGCCCAGATGGCCGTCAGACGGGTGTTTGGATCGGAGTCCCCCAGGGCCTCCAACATGACCACGACGGATGTCTGATCTCGCAATACCCCGAAGGCCTGGAGAAGGGTCACCCGATGCCGCGGCTGGGCGCCAGGCCACGCGCGCCGCATCTCCGCAGCGGCGCCCTCTCGAATCGCGATCAGGGCTTGCACAGCCGGCTCGCAAAAATCGTCGTCCAAGAGGAGTTTCCCGAGCGCTGCAACCACCTCGGCGCCGCCCACGACTTGAAGTTCACGGATGAGGAAGCCTCGCACGCCTTTGGAAAGCCGCTCGTTTCCGAGGTGTGTGGCGAGCGTTTCAGCGAGCCCTCGCCTGGATCGTTCCTCGCCCGGTCGCCCGGCGAACAAGACCACGCCGTGCAACAAGTAGCCGGCTTTGTAGTTCTTGAAGTCGAGATCGGCGGGATCACGCACCAAAGCGATCAATTCTGAAATAGCGTCTCGCCCACCGGACAGGAGGGCGGTGAACATTCCCGCCGCTAACTCCGGGTCCGGACCGGTGAACTTGCTCGCCTCACCGGAGCGGTCGGATCTGGGGCGAGCCGTGGCTTGGCCTGGTTGATTTGCGTCCGGCGGCGGCTTCGCCTGAACCTGATTGTCGGTATCGGGCATGCGCTCTACCAGCGCAGCGACGTCGAGTTGGTCTGCGGGCATAATCGGAAGTCCTTTTCTTGTGATTCGAGTGTAAACGTGGGCTGGAACCGCGGGTCGCCAACCCGGATCGATGGCCTAAAGGTGCCACGGCGCGCGCATGGGCTGATTGACCAGGCGGTTGGCCTCTTCGTCGCCCACGATCACCTCTTGGACCGGGTCGAACCGAATCTTTCGTCCGACACGGATCGCGATGTTGGCCAAATGCATCAACGTCGCCGTGCGATGGGCGGCTTCGGCGTTGCCCCCCGACGGTTTGCGGCTGCGCACGGCTTCGGCGAAGCTGCGCAACGGTTCCGGATCGGGCATCTCCGCGATCTTCTTCCGGTCCGCTTCGGCCAAATCTTCAAGCCGCACGCCCCGGGGCTGCCGACGCGCATACGGCTCTCCCCATTCGCGGCTATCGAAGACCAACGTCATTCCGTCGGCATACTTAAGTTCCACCCAGCCCCACATCCCCACGGCGTCGGGGTGCGCCGGCGGCGCGTGGGGTTCGACTTCCACCGGACCGGTGTCGTCCTTGCCATAGATCCACGTCACGGGATCCAGGTGATGCTGCCCCATGTCGCCCAACCCGCCTCCCTCATAATCCCAATAGCCGCGGTGCGTGCCGCCGATGCGATGCGGGTGGAAGGGCTTCAGGGGCGCCGGCCCCACGTAGAGGTTCCAATCGAGATTGGCCGGCACGGGCTGCGGCTTGGCATTGACCAACCCGCTCCACTCCTTGACCTTGAATCCGCCGCGAATTATTTGCACCACCGGGCTGTTCTTGAGCAGCCCACTCTTCAGGATTTTGCGGGTGAGAATATTGTTCTTGTCCCGGCTGGCGCCGAATCGTCCAAACGTCCCCACCTGAAAGATGCGGCCATAGCGCTTTTCGGCGGTGGCAACCGCCCGGCCCTCGGCGATGAATCGGGTCATGGGTTTCTCGCTGAGAACGTCCTTTCCCGCTTCCATCGCGGCGATCGAGATCAGGGCGTGCCAGTGCGGCGGAGTGGCGATGGCGACGACGTCGATATCCTTTCGTTCCAGGACTCGCCGGAAATCGCTGTAAGTTGTCTTGTTGTCCACCCGGTCCAGCCAGCGGACGTCGCATTGGGCGAGCTTGACCGGATTGAGGTCCCGCATCTCGCTGAACGTGCCCGGCCCGCGCCCACCCACGCCAATCAAGGCGCCTCCCACCGTCTCGCTGGGAGGCGTCTGACCCGCCCCCCCCAAGACGTGGCGAGGCACAAGCTGGAACGACGCCGCGATGACGGCCGACCCCTTCAAAAAGCGGCGGCGAGTAATAACGCTGGATTGAGCTTTCATAGACAGCACATCGGACAGGATTGGATGATCTGAATTCTGCGCATCAAGGCGACGCGGGCATTGACCGCGGTCAATACTTCCACGGCGCTCACCAGCGGTTCTCTTTTTGACAAGTATGTAGTCCCGGCTTCAGCCGGTCACCACGTGAAAACCGGCTGAAGCCGGGACTACCTGCGGGGAACGGACAGTGTCCTGAGTCAAAATGAGAACTGCTAAGTACCCGCATCGGTCCCGATGATGAA
>CAYHFE010000069.1:0-20513 GCA_964355375.1 uncultured Verrucomicrobiota bacterium | reverse complement strand
GTTTTCACGTGGCGACCGGCTGAAGCCGGGACTACACACTTGTCAAAATGAGAACGGCTGGGTCTTCCTGTCCTCTCGCTTTCCGGACGATTTTGATTTGTCCTCCCGAACCGACTGGGCCACGATAGACGTCATGATGGATTCGCGACTGAATTCCGGAAGCATCGCGCGTTCACTTCCGCCCCGCTCCGATTCATGCCGAGTCGTGTCTTGTTGATCAGCGCCAATCGCTGCGAATCGCCGGACCCGGTCTTCCCGCTCGGCTTGGCTTTTTTGGATGCGGCCCTGCGCCGGCATGGACACATCACACAATGGCTGGACCAGCTCGCGCAAACCGAGCGCCCGGCCGACGTGATCGCCTCGTTTCGCCCTGACTTCATTGGAATCTCTTGGCGCAATGTCGATGATTTCACTTCGACCCGTCGAGCGGACTTCTATGACGCTTTGACCGAAACGATGCGAGGGATTCGACAACAGACCTCCTCCCCGGTGATTCTGGGTGGAAGCGGCTTTTCCATCTTTCCGCGTGAGCTCCTGCGACTCGCGGAGGCCGATTTTGGAATCCAGGGAGAAGGCGAAGAAAGCCTGATCGCTTTGATGGACTGCCTCGAAAGCCGGCGCGACTACTCCGGGGTGGCCGGCTTGGTCCATCGGGTGAACGGTCACATCATCGTCAATCCTCAACGACCGATGAGTTCGCCGGGCGATCTCGATTTGACCCAGATCCCCGAGGCGTTGGTCCGGTATTACTTGAGTCGCAGTTCGATGATCGGCCTGCAAACCCAGCGCGGCTGCTCCTTTCCGTGCAGCTACTGCACCTACCCGCTGATCGAAGGACGGGCCTCACGCCGACGTTCCCCGGATGCCGTCGCCGTCGAGCTGGAGGAATGGTCACGCCGCGGTGTGCCCTACTTCTTCATGGTCGATTCCGTCTTTAACTCGTCGGCCGAGCACGCCGCCGCCATCTGCGAGGCCATCCTCCGCCGCGGCCTCCGGATTCGCTGGGGTTGTTTCCTGCGTCCTCAAGGCCTGAGCCGCGACCTGATGCGCCTCATGGCCGCGGCCGGAGTCACGCATGTTGAGTTCGGTTCCGACAGCTTCTGCGATGCCGTGCTCGACGCCTACGATAAACGATTCCACTTCGAGGACATCCTTCAATCCAGCCGCCTGACGGCCGGGGAAGGAATTGAGTTCTGTCATTTCCTCATCATTGGCGGCCCGGGTGAAACCGCTGAAACGTTGCGGAGATCCTTCGAGAACTCGTCGCGGCTGCCCGATGGGACGGTCTTGCCGATCGTCGGAATGCGGGTCTATCCCGGAACCGCGCTCGCCGCCCAATGTCGCCGGGAACACGGCCACGACTCGACTGCGGATCTGCCCGAACCGCACTGTTACCTGGCGCCAGAGCTCACCCGCGAAGGGATCGAGCGCACCTTGCAGGAGTTTGCCCGGCAGTCTCCCCAATGGGTGGTCGGCGATCCGCCTCCGAGCTACCGCGACCTGACCCAGCGTTTACGAAGTCGAGGAGTCGCCGGACCGCTCTGGAGTTACCTCAGCGCCCTGCGCCGCCTCACGCCTGAACCTCGAGGCGAGACGAATCCTGGCTTCGATAAAACTCCGCCAAAACCCGCCGCGAAAGCGTGAGCTCTTCCGCGTCCAGGACGGACAGAATGCTCTCAGAGGAGCGAAGGAGAATAGCCGGGGGCAAACGAGTCTGCGAGTGCCGCCCCGGTCCCAGCGTTCGGAAGTGATTCGCCCCGGACGGGGCGATGGATCCGTGGGTGGCATGCGATCGCCGATTCGAAGAGGGCAAGGAGAGTCTTGTCTCGAGGTCCGGCTGTTCTAATCTGTCCCCCATGGATTGGGCGAGAGAATGTGCCGCGATCATCCCCTGTCTGAACGAAGCAGCGACCATCGCGGACTTGATCCGAGGGGTCCGGAGTTTTCTACCTTCGATCCTGGTCGTGGATGACGGGTCCACCGACTCCACCGCCACGCGGGCGGCCGAGGCCGGCGCCCAAGTCCTGCGTCACCCCGCCAACCGGGGCAAGGGAGCAGCCCTGCGCACCGGATTTGAAACGGCCCAGCGCCAGGGATTCCACTGGGCGCTGACGTTGGATGGCGATGGCCAACATTCACCGGAAGAGATCCCCCACTTCCTGCGCTGTGCCGAAGCGACGGGCGCGGCCCTGGTGATTGGCAATCGCATGGGCCAAGCGGCGACCATGCCACGGCTGCGGCGTTGGACCAATCGATGGATGAGCCGGCGTCTCTCCAAGTCGGCGGGCCGGATTCTGCCCGACTCGCAATCCGGCTTTCGGCTCTTGGACCTGAAGGCTTGGTCCAATCTCACCTTGGAAACCGAGCACTTCGAGATCGAGTCGGAGCTTCTGCTGGCCTGCATTCGTCATGGCTATCGGGTCGAATTCACGCCCGTTCGCATGATCGCCAAGCGGAGCGGGAGCAAGATCCATCCGCTCATCGATACCTGGCGCTGGCTCCGCTGGTGGAGTCAGACGCCGCTGCGCTGACATGCCTGCCCCACCCAGGGAACGAGTTCAGTGTCCCAGTGTCTCCGCCCAGGGAATGGAGGCCGACGATTATCTGCTTGCCACGTCGGCGGCGCCGCCGACATCTTCAAGGACCACACCAAGCATGTCCTCGACCACTCTTCCCTCGACCCAGCCTGGAGTGTTGAAGCGCCTCGCGTGGCGGACTGGAAGACTGGTGTTGATCGGACTGTTATTTGGCTGGCTTTACGCCTGGGCCGCTCCCCGGTTTTATCCGAAATCGGAATCGTTGGGATTCGGCTACGGGATGATCCATGGCGCGCTCATGCCGATGGCTCTGCCCAGCCTCGTTCTGGGCCACGACGTGCTCATCTACGCCCCCAATAACAATGGTCGGCTCTACAAGCTCGGCTACACCGTCGGGATCAATATTTGCGGCTTGGTTTTCTTCGGCTTGGCCTTCGCCCGCCCCAGGTCGAGGAAAGAGACGTCGCGCCGGGCGGCCGGACTATTGCGTCAGAATAGCCCCCCGCAATAAATCTCAAAAACGTCCACGCGTCCGCCCGCCCAATAACAGTTGCGGGGGAGCAGGAACGTCCGGGCTGATCGATCGTACTTCAGCGAGGACGGCCGCTCGGGCAGATTGGGGTCGTAGGTGTCAAACCGGATTTCCCCCTCGTCTTCGGCGGCGTCGAAGAGAATGACCCCATGGTTAATCGTGAGTTGCGGGAAGCGCACGAGATGAATCGCCGGAGTTCGATGATCGCGCACCGCCTGCAAGAGTCGGGGCGCCAAGTCTTCCTGGTGCGAACGCGAGATGGGGAAGACCATCCGCCAATGGCTCCTGAGGAAATAAGATTGCCAAGCCCCGCCGCAAACGGCCCGGAGAAGCGGCCCGTGCCGCCGGCTGAAATCGCGCAATCCGGAAAAGCCCGGCAGAATCACGCGGTGCTCCGGCTCGCTCACGTTCCGCGGACTGCGCCGCATCACTTCGCGAACCAATTCGCGATACGAGTTCTCGTCCTGCTCCGCCCGAGCCGGTTCAAAGGTCGCGTGAAAAAGAAACTGCCGGACAGACCGAACCAGCACGAAGCAACGGTGGGCGTAGGTGGGAGGCGGCTGGCGCGCCGCAAATGAAGTCGATCCGGTCACGGCGTCGAATCGGTACTCCCAGACCAGCTCGTTGGGAAAGGCAAACGTGTCGCGGTCAAAGTCAAACGGTCGCGGTCCGGCAAGGCGCAGCATGGTTCAACCCCTCCCCCAACGCGTCCGGCAGCCGACGGTTTCGGAAAACATACTTGCCGGCCAACCTAGTCATGCGCTAGCAAGCTGGCAATGCTTTACGACCGCTGGCGCCAGATCGCGAGCCAATACCCCAATGAGTTCGCCGTGCGCGAGACCGCCTCAGAACGGCGCTGGACGTTCGCGGAGTTGGAGCGCGCCGCCGACACCGCCGCCGTGGCCACCGATCCGGTTATCTATCCGAGGGGACAGTCGATCGAATTCATTCTCGCGGTTCTGGGCGCGTGGCGTTCCGGACGAGTGGTTTGCCCGCTCGAACTTGGGCAACCACCCCCATCGGTCCCGAATCCACCCGAGTGGTGCGCGCATCTCAAGCTGACATCAGCCACCACCGGACCGCCGCGCGCAGTGGCCTTCACGGCCGACCAAATCATGGCCGACGCGCGAAATATTGTCGCCACCATGGAACTCCGCCCAGACTGGCCGAATCTCGGGACCATCTCCATGGCGCATTCCTATGGATTCTCGAGCCTCGTTCTGCCCCTCCTCTTGCACGGCATTCCCCTCGTTGTGGTTCCCGCCCCCTTGCCGGAGGCGATCCGTCGCGCCGCGGACGGGGAGATGGCCTTGACCCTGCCGGCCGTGCCCGCGCTCTGGCGCGCCTGGCATGAAGCCAACGCCATTCCCTCAGAAGTTCGCCTCGCCATCTCGGCTGGAGCGCCATTACCGGCCACTCTCCAAAGCGCGGTCTTCAAGGCTTCGGGCGTGAGAATCCACAACTTCTACGGATCGAGCGAATGCGGCGGAATTGCCTATGATCGGAGGCCGGAACTCGGACGGGACGAAACCTGCGCGGGCACCGTCCTCGATGGCGTGGAGGTGTCGATCGGCGATCACGGTTGCCTCGAAGTGCGGGGCAGCGCGGTGGGGACCACCTATTGGCCCATTCCATCACCCGATCTGGAGAAGGGCCGATTCCGCACCAGCGATCTCGCCGAACTGCAAGACGAGCGCGTCTATCTGCGAGGGCGCTCCAGCGACGTGATCAATGTGGCCGGACGCAAAGTCGCGCCGGAATCGGTTGAGGAGGCTCTGGCTCGGCATCCGGCCATCACCGCGTGCCTGGTCTTCGGAGTTCCCGATCGCGACGCGGACCGCGGTGAATATCCGGTGACGGCCATCCTCGCGCGCGCGCCGGTCTCGATCGAATCCCTCCGGCAATTCTTGCTTGAACGGCTGCCCGCTTGGCAGATTCCACGCGCATGGTGGTTTGTGGAATCGCTTCCGCCCAATGAGCGCGGAAAGCTCTCGCGGGTGGAGTGGCGCAAAAAATTCCTCGAAACCCCTGCCGGGAATAACGAACCTGCGGCGGAGCGAGACTCCGTCGAGCCCTGAAATCAATGTCGGTAGAAGAAATGCCCATCCCATCCACTGTAGCGCGGCCGATCACGGCGAACCACTCAAGACAATGTCCGCCTGGAGAATTTCATCGCCACCGTCCACCGATGCCGTCGCCCGGATCTGAACCAGACCGGCGAGGCGCCCTGTGACCCGCGCTTCGAATCGAAGCACCTGACCCGGCCGTGCCGATCCCAAAATTTTCACCGTCCGCAATGCCGTCAGTTTGAGACTGGGAAGCGGCGTCAGCGCCGGATCGCTCTGCGCCACCACCCCGCCCAACTGGGCCGCGGCCTCGACCAACAGGACGCCCGGAAAAAGCGGATCTCCCGGGAAATGGCCGGCGAGAAAGGGCTCATCCCCTCGAACGAGATATTCGCCCACTCCCACCCGCCCGGGCTCCAGGCTCAACAGCCGGTCGATGAACCGAAACGAGGAGCCATGCGGCAATCGCTCCAAGGCCCGTTGCAGTTCGTCCGACATGGCGTCATCGCGGGACCGGTTCGGTCACCGTCACGTCCGCCTCGAGCTTGGGATCGAAGAGCGCCGGATCGATCAGTCCGTTCGCCACCGGGTCGTGAAACTCGGTTCGCACCTTCGAGCCATCACTGAATTGCACTTCGGTCATCAGCAGCGAAAAATTCTGCGCGCGAATCCGCATTTGAATTTGAGCCAACATCTTCAAGGCCGCCCGGCTCCGTGGTTCCATGACGACTTCGAACGCTTCGTCCGCCACCGAGATCGAAAGCAACCGAAATCGCCCGTCAAACTCCGCTCGGTTTCGGGGAAAGCCGGCCTCGAGCAAAGCCAGCGCGTCTCGCCATGGTCCGGTCCGCGGCCCGTCGAGCGGATACCGTTCGGCCCGTTTCAGTCGGGGATAAATCACCAACAACGCCTTGGGCTGGCGCACGGCGATGGTGGACGCCGGAGTCACCATCTCCCAGCGGAATTGATCGGGCGTTTTGAACCAGAGGTGGCCGCTGGCTTGGACGGGTTGAACCAGCGCCTTGAGGGTGCGGGTCTGAACGAACTCGGCCGACCACGTCTGGAGATGAGATTGCGCCGCGAACCAACCCTGGAGGAACGCGTTCGTATCGGCTGCCGGCGATGCTCCGGTCAGGATCTGCCACACCGCGCCGACGACCAGGATCAGTCGCGCGCCGCCGCCGTCCAGATGGGGACAAAGTGATACCATTGATCCAAATGCTGCCGAATGACCGGCTCGAATGCACGCAGGATTTGCTGGGTCAGCTCGCGCCGGACCTCCCGTCGTTTCAAGGCCGACTGTTCGTAAACAAACTCCGGCATGAGATGAGCCGCATAGCCATGCTCCGAGCGCAAGATGTACACGCCGAGCAGCGCGCAGCCCGAGGCCCACGCCAGCTCCGCGGCCGCCTTCGAGGCGAGGAACGGGCGGCCAAACAATTCCACCTCGACCGCGCCGGACGGTGGCGGCCGATCAATGAGCAGCGCCACCGCCGCCCCTTCCTGCAACCGCCGGATGATTTCGAGAAACGCAAACGCCTCCTGACCGATGACCAGCGTCTCCACCCCCCAACGGGCGCGGAGCTTTTGCCGCAGTTCCGTGAAACCATTTCCCGGTTCGGATTGAGTGATGACCAAAAGCCGGACCCCGCGTTGCACGAGCAACGGACCGCCGAGCTCCCAATTGCCGAGATGCGGCGTGATGATCAAGGCCCCGCGGCCTCGGGCTTGCGCGGCTACGAAATGCTCCCAGCCGCAGAGCTCGCTGAAACAGTTGTCGAACGGCTGACCCGCCTCGTGCCGCCACAGATCGGCCATCTTGAGCGCGAACTGCCGAAAGACCGCCCGCGCCATCTGCTCCGCCCGCTCGCGGTCATTCTCGAGGGCGGGCAACACATTCTGCACAACGATCTCGCGGCGCCGCGGCTGCGCGAGGTAATAGGTCGAAGCCAGAACTCGGCATAAGCCCGAGCAGACCGGTCCCGGCAAGGCGCGCGCCGCCATCAGACCCAATCTCCACAACTCGGAGCGATAAAACAAAGACGGCCTACGCCCTCGGGCCGCCGCGGAAGAGCTCCCAGTTGCTGGCAGCGTATTCATGGGATGGGCGCAAGATAACCCGCGATGGACTCGTCCGTGTCCAGACTCTCCAGTCGCCACCGCGCGTCGGACTCTCGGAGAAACCGCCAATGGCCGCCACCCGCTTCGCCGCGCCACGCCCGCGGCAACTGCAACCAAAGGAAACGCACCGGAGCAGGACCGTGTCCGGCAAATCGGGAGCGGCCCGAGGCAAAATGAATCTGCCACCCGCTCGACGTGGTCCGGGCGTGGACGAGCGAGAGCGGTGTTTTGACGAATTCGATGAGCGACCGTCCGTCCACGTTGGTGGCGACGAGCAATTCGCCGGCAAGGTCCACCCGGCGTCGCGGCGGATGCCAAACGGCCTGGCCCTGCATGACGGTCCAACCTGGTTCAGCCGTGTCCAAAGGAGGAAGCGCGGGAACAGAGCGACACGCGCCCAGCAGCAGCAGAATGGCCAGCGCCAGCCAGCAGGCCGCGACGCCGCGGAACCGATCCGAACGGCCCTCGATAAACCGTATTCCCTTCTCGGGGAGCACACGCGCCCTCGCGTGTTGTTTTCCGCGCCCTCGCGGAAAACTCGATGCTGTGAGAGTTATCCCGAGCGAGCGAGCGGAACCCACGCCCGGAAATGCTGGACCCGCGGCGGGTCCAGCCACACCCGAGGGCGGGTGTGCTCCCCGAGACGGGAATTCACGGTTAGCGCGGCGCATGGCTCGGGGTTGACGCGGACGCGCGGGGCAATGGCGCGAACGAGACTCGTGGCAAAAACGGCCAGCGCGCCTGAAGCCAAACCAGCCAGAAAAACACTTCCAATCGCCAGCGCATCGACCAGCCTCCCTCCAGTTCTCCGGCGAGCACGGCGTTGACCGCCGAAGGCAAATCCAAATTCTGGCGCGGCTCCAGGAACACTTCCATGAATGGCGTCGTGGAGAACGCCTCCACCATCCGCCAATAGAACCGCATGCTCGACCGGACCCGGCGTTCGTAAGCGGCGAATTCCCGAGCGCCGTCATCGCCCCGGGCCAGCGCCTTCCGCACGGTTTGCGCAGCCAGCTTTCCCGAATACATGGCGAGAACGAGCACCTTGAGTCCGGCCCGCGCGAGAAACGTCGCCGCCGCGCTGCCGCCGGGGCCGCAGCCGATGACCACGGCATCGAATTCGCACGCCTGCACGGCGGCATTAACGCGAAATCCTCGCCGGGTCGCAATCGAATAAGCCGTCAGCATGCGGTTGAAATGGGTGGCACGGCCAACCTGGCCGTGCTCGGCGGCAACGTGCCGCCGAGTCTGGCGCCGCAATGGAACTTACTATTCAGCGAAACTCCTGGTGGCAAAACCTGTGGGCAGGTGGCCCGTTCCACCCTGAACCCACGGCCTAGATGCGGATCAGAGACTTCCGACGACCGCCGCCCCGCCGCTCAATTACGGCGCAGGCGCGGGCCGTAGCAAAAGTTCTCCCAAATCTAAAGTCCCGGAAGCCGGTTCGGACGGAACGGTCACGCTGCTTTCCGCCTGAGCGACGATGACCGGAGGAAGTCCTTCAACCGCGGGTCTCAGCACGCCCACGCGGACGGAATAAGTTCCCGGCTCGACGTCGTCCGCAGTGTAGGTGCCATCGGCATTTTCGTGGAACGAGAATTGACGTGCACTCCGGGCCAAGGCCTGCATTTCCGCCTGCATTTCCGGCCGCTGCCACCATTGACGGAGCAGCTCGGGGTTGTTCAGCAACTCGAACGGAGGCTGCGGCATGGGCGTGGAGAGACTGCCCATTACCCGCCCATCGGCGGCGCGCGCCATACCGGCCGGCCAACGCAAGCGAGCCGATACGGTGTACGACGACGCGCCCAACGTGAGCGTGGTGGTTTCACTGTGATCGAAGCCGCCTGGCGTGATCATGAGTCCGGTGTTGGCGGAAGCGAGCCCCACATCCACCGCGATCGCCGGCTGGCCGCCGGGCTTTCTCACCGAGATGGTCGTCGAGGCGGCCTTCTCCAGCTTGACCGTGAACCGCGCCTCGCCTTCGTCCGCCGCGACCGTCCGCGTGACGAACGGCGCGTAACCTTCAGCTTCGAACTTGAAG
Organism: uncultured Verrucomicrobiota bacterium; assembly: GCA_964355375.1. Lineage (GTDB taxonomy): Bacteria > Verrucomicrobiota > Verrucomicrobiia > Limisphaerales > SIBE01 > CAYHFE01. The sequence continues at coordinate 11,216 of CAYHFE010000069.1, read as the reverse complement.
ACATATCCGAGGTTGGTCGTGCCGCCAATCACCGCCTCCTCGTAGGTATGCTTGAATTCACCGCCGGAGAAGGTGATCCAGAAACGATCGATGGTGCTCCATTGCACGCTGTTGGTGAGAACGCCTCCGATGAAAGTGGGGCTCGGCCATCCCGTGCCCATGCGAAACCGCGGGATGGATTCACCGGTCTGGGCGTCGCTCACGGTGCCCAGGACGGTCAAGGCCGGCGGCATGGTCACCACGTGTTCGGCGCCGTCAGGACGCACTTTGAAATCGCTCACCCGCATGGAGCCGCGAGAATAAACATCAAACGTCAGGTCGGCGTCGGGCGCATTCTCCCAAACCATCCGGCCGTCGGCGTCGGTCTTGGGACAACACTCCGCCTGGACTGGCTCCGGCATCGCCTGGGTGGAACTGACCGGTCCATGGCGAAACGTATTCAACCAGATGCTGGCGCCAGCGACAGCCTGGCTCTCCTTGTTCACGACCCGCAGGCGCAGAATCTTGCCGGCCTGCAAAACCAAGGTGAAAGGCGGCGACTCCGCGGCCATATCGACCGACAGCGTCGTGGCCGCGTAACCGGCCGCGGACGCCGTGAGCAGATTCTTGCCCGGCTTGCAGCCCGTGACGACAAAAGTGCCATCCGGGCCGGTCACGCTCTCGCGCCGTCCGGAATCGCCGATGCTCCCGACCAAGACCTTCGCCTCGGCAACACGCCGGCCGCCTGCATCAACGACCACGCCACGAGCAGTCACGGCCCGGCCCAATTGGAAGACGTGCGTGCCTTGGCGAAGTTGCTGTTCGGCTTCCGCACTCCGGCTGACAAAGATCATCGGCGAATTTACGTAGTCCGGATGCCGGGCGCTGCCATAGAGCCGGCGAATCATCTCCGGCGCGATGCGATCCATGGTCCAGCGTCCGTCGGCATCCGTGCAATGGACGCGGCGATGAACTTGGTTTTGGCAGTCATCATCTGAAGATTATAGCATCCCATTACAATCTCGGCCGGATTTTTTGCTTGAGCCGTAACGCCATTTCGGCCATAGTCGGACCATCGAAAGGCGATCGGGAGACAGGGAAGTTGGGAGCGCCTCAAACCGATCTTTGGAATTGGATTTTGCGCGGATTTACCCTGCCATGTTCGTGTATAGAAACTAAGTCCTTGAACCGTAAATCTAGGTCAAAACGGAGCCCTGGCTAGGGCGGTGGCCGACAGGCCTTAACTGGAAGTCGAAAGCCGTCAGGCGGGTTCCCCCTGTTTCTGTAAGTTCAAAGGAACTGTTACACACGGCATTACGGTGGGGTTTTTTATTGTCCACATTCCTCTCGGCGTGCGCCGGTTCTTAATCCGGTTTTTCTTTTGGGCAAATGAAGTTTCTCCGATTATCTTGGCGCCATGTCGCGCGATGATCTTTTCGGAGCTGGGTGCGAATCACCCACATCGTCGCCCAATCCAGACCACCCGCCGCCGAACGCTCCGCTCGCGGCTCGCTTGCGTCCCCGCACTCTCGAAGAATTCATCGGGCAGATCCATCTGCTCAGCTCCGGTCACCTCCTCCGGCGGATGATCGAATCCGACCGCATCCAGTCGCTGATCTTTTACGGACCGCCGGGCACGGGCAAGACGTCCCTCGCCCAGATCATCGCCCACCAGACCAAGAGCCACTTCACCCGGCTGAGTGGCGTTGAGTCGAACGTTGCGGACATGAGGCGCGTCCTCTCCGCCGCCGCCCATCGCCTCGAAAACACCGGCCAAAGCACGATCCTGTTCATCGATGAAATCCATCGATTTAACAAGGCGCAACAGGATGTCCTCCTGCCCGACGTCGAGAGCGGCGTCATCCGATTGATCGGGGCGACGACGCACAATCCATTTTTCTTTGTCAATTCCCCGCTGGTTTCCCGATCGCAGATCTTCGAACTTCGCCCCATCGAAGAGGAGGATTTGCAGCGATTGTTGGAACGCGCCCTGGCCGATGCCGAACGCGGACTGGGCTATCTGAAAATCGAGGCGGAACCGGAAGCTCTGCGGCATCTGGCCAGGATCGCGGATGGCGACGCCCGCAAAGCGCTCAATGCTCTGGAACTGGCCGCGATCACCACCCCGCCCGACAGCCGGGGCGTCATCCGCATCAATCTTTCGGTAGCGGAGCAGAGCATTCAGAAGAAGGCGGTGGTTTATGACGGCGATGGCGATGCTCATTACGACACCATCTCCGCCTTCATCAAATCGATGCGCGGGAGCGATCCGGACGCGACGCTTTACTGGCTCGCCAAAATGATTCACGCCGGGGAAGACCCTCGGTTCATCGCCCGGCGCATTGTCATTTGCGCGGCGGAAGATGTCGGCCTGGCCGATCCCATGGCGTTGGTCCTGGCGACGGCGGCCAACGAGGCGGCGGAATTCATCGGCTGGCCGGAAGCGCGGATTCCGCTGGCCGAGGCGGCCCTTTACATTGCCACGGCCCACAAGAGCAACAGCAGCATCGTGGCGATCGACGCCGCTCTCGAGGACGTCCGGGCGGGCCGGACCCTGCCCGTGCCGGCCCACTTGCGCGACGCCCATTACGTCGGGGCCGAACGCCTGGGGCACGGTCAAGGGTATCAGTATGCCCACAATCATCCCGGCCATTTCGTCGCCCAGGATTATCTCGGGGCGTCCCGGCGTTACTACCAACCCACCAGCGAAGGCGTGGAGAAGAAAATCCGCGAGCGCCTGGAGCGCTGGCGTGACCTCCTGGAGCAGACGAAGAAAGAACCGGGGGCGCCACCGTGACCATGCCGCCGAAATTGCGGAAGACTAGACGTGTGGTCGGCGAGGGTGCCTCCCCTCGAACGCGAGGGCGAGGGCGCTGCCCGATTCAACTGAATTGAGACAACTTCACCGGCCTGCGCCACCCCCGATGAACTCCGACGTTCCCGGCCTTAAGAGAGCTCTGCGCGCGCGCCTCCGGATTGAACTCGAGGCGATTCCCAAGGGCGAACGAACCGCGATGTCGGAGAAGGCGTGCCATCTCCTCACAAGCCAGGAGTGCTGGCAGGAAGCCGGTTCCATCCTGTTCTACGTGCCCTTGGACGACGAACTCGATTTGACGCCGCTTTGGCCCATCGCCGCGCAACACGGGAAAATCGTCACCCTGCCCCGCTACCGGCCCGAGGCGGGGAGCTACGGGTGCGGCCGCCTGGAGAGCCTCTCCGACCCGTTGGTGCGAGGTCAGTTCGGGATTCTTGAACCCGCCCCGCATTGTCCCTGGTTTCCGCTAAACCAACTGGACTTGATCCTCGTTCCTGGAGTAGCCTTCGACCTGCGTGGTCGGCGGATGGGCCGGGGCCGGGGATTCTATGACCGCCTTCTGCCGCACGTTCGCGGGACCAAATGCGGAGTCGCCTTTGACCGGCAGGTCTTGGCCGAGATACCCGCCGAGCCCCACGATGTTGTTTTGAATTGGATTTTGACGCCGACGCGATGGCTGAGTTTCGGCTCGATCGCGGCTCTGGAATGATTTGGTCGGATCACACATCTTTGGAAGGCACCGTTCTCTTTCTTGCCGGTGCCATCGGTGGCTACTGGCTCTTCCGGTGGAAAGAACGCAATCTTCGAGCCGCCACCGCCATGAAGGAGCAGGCCGTCATCGACAATGCCAAACGCGAAGCCGATGCTCTCCTTCGAGAATCGCGGCTCGCGGCCAACGAAGAAGCCTTGAAGCAGCGGGAGCAAACCGAGAAGTTGAGTGCCGCCCAGCGACGCGAACTCTCCGACCTCGAGCAACGGCTGGCGCAGCGCGAAGCCCTGATCAATGCCCAACTGGAAGGAATCCTCGCCCAGGAAAAGAGCCTGCGAGAGAAACAAACCGAGCTCCTGGGCAAGCAAGCCGAGCTGGAAGCCGCGCAATCCAGCACGGCGGAACTGACCCGGCTGCGCACGGAACAGTTGCAGAAGATTTCCCACCTCAACGAAGCGGAGGCGCGGTCGCTCTTTCTGAAGGAAATCGAACAGGCGGTCGCCCGCGACGCCGGCGATCTCTCACGACATATCCTGGACAACGCGCGCACGAAATCCGAAGACCAAGCCCGCCGCATCATTAGCCTCGCCATCCAACGATACGCCGGAACCCACACCTTCGAAACCTCCACCGCCACCGTGGCCTTGCAGGGCGATGATATCAAAGGCCGCATCATCGGCCGCGAAGGCCGCAATATCCGGGCGTTCGAAGCGGCCACCGGCGTGACCGTGTTGATCGACGACACCCCCAATGCCGTCGTCCTCTCGGGCTTCGATCCCGTTCGCCGGGAAGTCGCCCGCGAGGCGATGCAGCGCCTGATTTTGGACGGCCGGATTCATCCGACCCGAATCGAGGAAGTCGTCGGCAAAGTGAACCAAGAAATGGATGAAGCCATTCTGCGGGCCGGCGAAGACGCGATCTATCAACTGGGGCTGACTCCGATGCACGTGGAGATCGTCAAATTGCTCGGGCGGCTCCGCTTTCGCCATAGCTTCTCGCAAAATATCCTGGATCATTCGATCGAAGTCGCTCATCTGACCGGCCTGATGGCGGCCGAACTGGGCCTCGGCGTCGCCGCCGCCAAACGGGCCGGCCTGCTGCACGATCTCGGCAAAGCGATTAATCACGAAGTCGAGGGCTCGCACGCCATCATCGGGGCCGATTTCATCAAGCGTTACGGTGAATCTGAGGACATCGTGAACGGCGTCGCTTCGCATCATGACGAAGTGCCGCACACCAATTTGCTCGGCATTCTTGTCAGCGCCGCCGACGCCATCAGCGCCTCGCGGCCCGGTGCCCGATCCGAGACCATGACCACCTACATCAAACGCCTGGAACACCTCGAGCAGATCGGGTTGTCCTTTTCAGGCGTGGACAAGTGCTTCGCTGTCCAGGCCGGACGGGAACTGCGGGTCGTGGTTCATCCCGACAAAGTGAGCGACGAAGAAGCGTTTGCGCTGGCTCGGAATTTGGCTCGGAAGATCGAGGATGAGTTGCAGTATCCCGGTCAGATCAGGATCACGGTCGTCCGGGAAACGCGCTGCGTCGAATTTGCCAAGTAAACTCCCTGGAGCCTGAAGCGGAACGCCGGCCAAAGGGAGCGTTACCGCCCTTCCATCATCGATTGCGGGATTCCGTGCTCCCAACTCTTGGGCGCGTTCCACGGTCGTTCGGAAAGGGTGTCTCCATCGGACGTCGTGGCGCAACCGGAAAGGAAGCCAGCCCAAAGGAGCAAGCCCAAGAGCGAAAGAGCTCGAAGGGACAGTCTCTTCACGAGGGACTAATTATTGTGAACAATCACGAAGTCGCCTTCCATCACTTCAGCCAGCTTCAGGTCAGGAATGATGTTCGCGATGCTCCGATTCGCCTCCACCCGGGTGACGCGCACGGTGGCAACCAGCTTCCCACTGCGGTTGACCAACAACTTGCCGTTCTCCAAAACCCCCTGGTTTCCGCCGATGTCCAAGACCACGAAGTCGTATTTCGGATCAACCGCGACGATCTTGCCCCTGAGACCGATGGGCAGAGGGACTTTCTTTTCCTGGCCGCCGGTATAGCTCTCCAACTCCGCCTGCACGCCGGTCAGGTTGCGGAGCAAAATCTTGTTCTCGGCGATAAACGTATCCCGCTCGGCGATGGATTTCCGCAGATCATCCCGGAGGACCTTGATCTGATCGATGGTCAAACCGATGGCGGTGAATTTGTTCAGCTCCTGTTGCGATTCATTTCGATCCTTCGTGACGGCGGTCAAAGACTCGGAGGCTTGGTTAGCGCGCTTCTGTTGTTCGGCCAGTTTCTTGGTCGTTTCTTCCAGTGCTACCGTCTTCTCTTCCAAATCCTTATTGGCGCGGTCGAATTCCTCCTTGGCCTTCTTCGATTCCGCCTTGGCCTTGGTCGCCGCCGCACTCTGCTCTTCGGCCTGTTTCTTTGAATCGTCTCGTTCGGTCGTGATCGTGGTGATCTTCTCGTTGACGGGGAAATGCACCAGATAAAAGGCGCCGGCGCCGGCGAGAATCGCAATGACTAAACTAATTCGCAGTAACATGATCTAAATTCAGGGTTGATCGACTCAAATCACACTAGACACTCAAAATCAGGGTGTCAACGCTCGTTTCAAATCTGGGCCGCGCCGCCATCATCGCTTCGAGGAAACGTGCCGCGTGAGCGCTTCAACGAGGCCGGGAATGGTATGAACGCGCGACTCCACCGTGGGCTCGATGTGCAAGGCTTGGAGGGCTTTGCTCGTTTCGGGGCCAATCGAGGCCAGATGGATCCGCGGGAAGCGCGCCCGGAGCGCCGGGAGATCAAACCGGGCGTGGAACTGCTCCACCGTCGAACCGCTCGTAAACGTGATCCAATCGGCGCCCTCCTCCCGCAGTCTGGCGGCATCGCCAAAGGCGTCGTCCGTCTCCGGCACGGTCCGATAGCAGGCCACATCATCGACGATCGCGCCGAGTTTTTCCAAGGCCCGCGGGAGCTCCGGATTGGCGACCTCAGCCCGCGCCAGCAGGACGCGCAAATTCTCGATGCTTTCGAGTTTGCGGAAGGCGTCGGCGACCTTCGACGCGACGTAATCTTCGGGCATGAGAGTGACCTGCAAATGGAGTTCTTTAATCTTGGCCGCCGTCGCCGGACCGACCGCGGCAATCTTCATCCCGCCGATATCCCGCACGTCATCAAACCCCTTGAAGAAGAATTCGAAAAAGGCGCTCACTCCGTTGGGACTCGTGAAGACCACCCAGTCATACTCATGCAAGGCCAAGATCGCGTCTTTCAAGTCCGTCAGGTCCGATGGCGGAACAATCTTGATCGTCGGGATTTCCAGGACTTCCGCGCCTCGTTCGATCAACGGTCCGGCGAGTTGGGCCGCTTGATCCCGGGTCCGAGTCACCACGATCCGCTGCCGGAAGAGCGGCCGGTTCTCAAACCAGTTGAGCTTCGCCCGCAACTTGACCACCTCACCAATGACCGCCACCGCCGGGGCCGTGAATCCGGTTTCGGTGACCACATCGGCAATCGTGGCCAGCGTGCCCTGAATGGATCGCTGTTGGCCGGTGGTGCCCCACCGTACCATGGCCACGGGCGTCTCCGCCGCCATCCCATTCCTGACCAGGGTTTCAGCGATTGGCCGGATTCGCTCGACCCCCATCAAGATGACCTTGGTGCCTGGAATCCGGGCAATCGCGGTCCAATCCACGTTGCCCTCATCCTTGTCCGGATCCTCGTGCCCTGTGATCACCGTATAGCTCGAACTGAGCGCCCGGTGGGTGAGAGGGATCCCGGCGTAATTGGGCGCGGCCACCGTCGAGGAAATGCCCGGCACGACTTCGAACTGGACACCCGCCGCCGCCAACTGCTCCGCCTCTTCACCGCCCCGGCCAAACGTATAAGGATCGCCCCCTTTCAGTCGCACGACACACTTCCCCGCTCGAGCCCGGCTGACCAGCAATTCGTTCACTTCGTCCTGCGGAATGGCCTGCTCCTTGGAACGGCGGCAAATCATTTCGGCCTGGGGGGGCGCGAATCGCAGCAGATCGCGATGGACCAGCGAGTCATAGACCACCACCTCCGCGCGGCCCAGCAATTCCGCACCGCGCAATGTAAGCAATCCCGCGTCACCCGGACCCGCTCCCACCAAGTAAACCACGCCTTTCGGTCTCATCCGCCGCCACCTTATGGTTTGACCACGCTCTCCGCAACGCCCGACGCAGGACTGATGACGCCGTGGGACCAAGTGAACCTATCCATAAAAGTCTTCGCAGGCTGCGCAAATTCTTGCCCGTGCAACCGGTTCATTCGATTCTTCTTATTTCATCCCTTCAATTCCGCCGCCAATCGTTCACCCAAGCTGGCGGCTTCCGCGGGCGGTCCGGATACCTCTCCTCTCCGAACGTCGCGGTCCCGAAATGAAACCGCGCGCAATCGGATCTGGCCGCGCGCGAGCTCGGCATAGGCGGCAATCGGGCTGAGACAGCCTCCCCCCATGGCGTGCAAGAACACGCGCTCGGCCGTGACGCATTGGAGCGTGGCCTCGTGATTCAGGCGGGCGCAAATGGCGGCCGCTCGGGCATCGCCCTTTCGCACTTCGATGCCGATCGCCCCCTGCCCAACGCAAGGCAACATCTCGTCCGGCGAGAAGTAGGTGGCCAGGAGCCCCGGCGGCACCGGACCAGGCGTCGCCGCGTCGTTGGCCGAATGGGCCGCGTCCACTGCCGTCAGGCGTCCGTCGGGCAAGATGGAGAATCGGAGTCGGTTCAACCCGGCCGCCGCCAAAATCAAACCATCATACTCCGGATTCTCGGCCAATTTCCTGAGCCGCGTGCCGACATTGCCCCGCACTGGAATCACTCGCAGGTCGGGGCGCATCGCCAGCACCTGGGCTTGGCGGCGCGTGCTGCTGGTGGCGATGGTGGCGCCTTGCGGCAAGTCCCGAACGGTGGCGTTTGGCCAAAGGCCCCTTCGCTCGGGCGCGCCCGAGGCATCCGGGGGCATTCCCGCGGCTCCGAGCGACCCCGTCGGCTCGGCGCGATAGATGAAGACATCTCGGACATCCTCGCGCCGGCCGACGGCGCCCAAGGTGAGGCCGTCGGGCAAATCGGTGGGCAGATCTTTCAAGCTGTGCACGGCCAGGTCGGCCTCGCCCCCCAGCAACGCGGTTTCGAGCTCTTTCGTGAACAGCCCTTTTCCGACCGAGGGGATGGGTTCGGTCGCCGGCCGGGCCTGCATTTTGTCGCCCGTGGTCTTGATGATATTCAGCTCGAACCGCCACGAGGCAAAAGCGGCGCGGCATTCGGCGAGAATCATGTTGGCCTGGGCCAGCGCCAAGGCGCTGCCGCGGGTCGCAATCAGAACGGGTTGATCAGGAGAGGACATGGGTGCAGTAGAATAAGAGAACCGGGTCGGTTGATCTCGGTGAAGCCGGGGGCGGGTCGGGCTTCCCGATTTCGCCGGGCAAAAGGGGCGTCACGACCGGTTTCATTCCGGTTTGCAGACGAGGCGCGACGGTTCCGCCGCGCGGGGACGCGGGAAGCCCTGCAGGAGGCTTCTCGTCTTTTCCAGAATGATCGCCTCGCAGCGCGCCACCTCTTCCCGGCGCTGCTTCAGATAGCCGTCCGCCATGGACTGCAAGTCATCGATGTTATAGAGATACACATTCTCCAAGAAATTGACTTCCGGCTCAATATCGCGGGGAACCGCGATGTCGATCAGCAAGAGGGGGCGATTCCGTCGCAGTCTCATCAAGGGTCCCAGTTTGGCCCGATCGAGCACATAATGAGGCGCGGAGGTGCTGCTGATGACAATGTCGATTTTGGAAAACTCTTGGGGCCAATCATCGAAGGCCACGGCTCGCCCGCCCAAGTCCCGCGCCAGGGCCTCGGCTCGGTCGAACGACCGGTTGGAGACGAGGATGCTCTGAGCGCCCCGGCTGAGGAGCGCCCGGGCCGTCTTCTCGCTCGTGTCGCCCGCGCCAATCACCATCACCTGCCGGTCCGCGAGCGTGCTGAAAATCTTCTCCGCGAGCTCGACGGCGACCGATCCGACGGAGACGCTGCCCCGTTGGATGTTGGTCTCGGTGCGGATCTGCTTGGCGACATTGAACGCCTTTTGAAACGCCTTGTTGAGGATTCCCCCCGTCTGCTTGTGTTGGAGCGCCAGATCGTAGGCTTTCTTGAGCTGCCCGAGAATCTCCGTCTCCCCCAGGACCATCGAGTCGAGTCCGCACGCCACCTTGAAAAGATGCTCGAGACTGCCCGGCTCGGTCAGCGTGTAAATCGCCCCGGCAAATCCTTCGCGGCAACCCCGCGACTCCAGGAGAAACTCGCGGAGCGCTTGCAGCGTTTCCGCCTGGTCGTCGGCCGCCACCACGTAAATCTCCACTCGATTGCAGGTGGAAAGTATGACGCCTTCCCGCGCCAGTTGAGCGTCGCGCAATTTCTGAAGCGTCTGCGGAATCACCGCTTCCGGAAAGGCAAATTTCTCACGCACGGTCACGGGAGTGGAGTGATGGCTGAGGCCGATGACGACGACAGGCATAATCACGAGGGGCCGGGAAGACGGCGCGAAACCGGGGCAGACGCGCTGTCGCTCCCCAATTTCAGCGATGAAAGTTCAAGCCTGGGCATGCGGACGTTTCTCGTTCCCTACTGCTGGTGAATCGCGGATAACAGGTTGGTTCCCCAAAACGTCAAGAGCACAAAGGTGAAACTTCCCACCACTCCCAGGACAAAGCGGCGGCCGGTCTGCGCGAATCCCCACCGCATGATTAAGAGCCCCAAGTAGAGCAGCCAGACGAGGAGCGACCAAAAGACTTTGGCGTCATAAAGGACATTGCCCACGACGTGGTGATAAAGGCCGGCCGTTTGCCGCAGATAGATGGCTCCCACCACCAATCCCACCGTCAGGAGGACAAAACCCGCCGCCAGCAGCCGCCCGATGACCAGTTCCAAACGTTGAATCGGCGGCATGAGCGAGAAGACCGCGCGGAGTTTGTGAAACTTCAGATCGCGTTCCTGAGTCAGGAACATCACCCCGGCCACGGAACTTAGGCCAAAGGCGCCGTAGGCCAGCAGGATCAAAGCGGCGTGCAAGCTCGACCAGGCATTGATCATCTCCGGTTTGGCCCCCATCGTGTGATCCAGCGCCGGCATCAAGCCAAACACACCCACCCCAAACAGCACGGGCGAGGCAAAGGCTCCCAGGAACCTCAGGCGCGACCAAACCCCCACCACCAAGTAGGACGTCACGATCGTCCACGCCACAAACATGACCGCTTCGTAAAGATTATTGACCGGACAACGCGACAAAGAGACTCCCCGGCTCATCATGGCCAGGGTGTGACAACCAAACCCGCCCAGCAGCAGGAAGTAATTGACCCGATTATCCTCCCGAAATCCTCTCCGCCAAAGAAAGACCGAATAAAGCGTGCTCAGGCCATAAAGAATTATGGCCAGCAAGAAAAAGTGACGATCCGTGAACCAGGACACGAATTCAGGTTAATCGGCTCCTCGAAGGCTGCAAGCCACAAAAAAACATGTCCATTCTCTCCAATCGGAATTATTGCCAACTCAATCGAGACAACTTAATCGAGACACGCGTCGGTTCGACGTTGGTCACCGATCGTCGGCAGTCGCTGATCAGCATCAATCAATCCAGGGATGTTGGGGCGCATTCGCGAGATGTCGGTAGATTTCTGAGATTCTGAGTTCAGGGAAT
>CAYHFE010000068.1:0-20660 GCA_964355375.1 uncultured Verrucomicrobiota bacterium | reverse complement strand
GAGTTCGGGCGGTGATTCTCTTTAAGAGTGTCTTGCTGATCCAATGTCCACACATCCGCACGGCGTCGAGCATCCCCTGACACTGTCCGAATTATTACTTTTGTCCAGTCCCATTGTTTGCGGGTAAGGATGAGGGAGGGCCGGCGCACTCCAAGACGCTGGCGCGAGCCGTCCACTCCATGCGGTTCGTGGACCCAATGCATGCAGCAATTCTCATTTTGAGATTTGAGAGGGAGAGAGAATGGAGAGAGGGGGTGAGAGTGGTGGAAAGTTTTCGTCTTTTGTCCTGAACTCAGCTCCTTCTGGGGTGTATCTGGAGGGTGGATGCAGAGCGATGCCATCATTCAGGGACGCCCGTTGAGCACGCAGGATCTGGTCGAGATACGGACCTTGCGCGCCGAGCATCCGTCCTGGCATCGGACCCGGTTGTCGCGCGAGCTCTGTGAACGGTGGGGGTGGCGCACAATGAAGCCGGTCAGCTCAAGGATATGGCGTGCCGGTCGCTGCTGCTGACCTTGCGGGAGCGTGGGTGGATCGATCTGCCGGCCCGTCAACGTCCTTCGGTCAATGGCTTGCGCAATCGCCGTCCGGTGGCCGTGGCCCACGACGCCAGCCCGTGGCCTGCCTCCTTGGAGGCGCTGCGGCCCTTGCGGGTCGAGCGAGTGACTTCCGGCAGTCCGCCGGGCCGGTTGTTCCAGTGTCTGCTCCAGCGCTATCATTACCTGGGCCAGCGCAATTGTGTCGGCGAGAACCTCAAGTATCTGGTGAGCGATGGGCACGGTCGTCCGTTGGCCTGTCTGTTGTTCGGTTCGGCGGCCTGGCAGTGCCGCCCGCGCGACGCCTGGATCGGTTGGAGCGCTCTGGCCCGGCCCCGCGCGCTGCGACTGCTGACCAATAACACCCGGTTCCTCATTCTGCCCTGGGTGAAAGTCCCTGACCTGGCGAGCCACCTCTGGAGCGTGATTCTCCGCCGACTGAGTGGGGATTGGCAGGAGAAGTACGGCCATCCCATTCATCTGGTGGAGACGTTTGTCCAGCGCGACCGATTCTCCGGCACGTGTTACCGGGCGGCCGGTTGGATCCCCGTCGGCCGCACCACCGGCCGCGGACGCAATGCGCCCGGACTCGCGCCACAGGGGCCGGTCAAAGAAGTGTTTCTCAAACCGTTGGGCGCGGATTTTCGCCAACGGCTGGGCGCATGAAGGGGACCCGCTTCCACGATTTGGTGGGCGGTCTGCGCGCAGCCCTGGCGGGCCTGCCCGATCGGCGCAAGGGCAAAAACCGCTCCTCCGCGATGGCCGAGTTCGGTCTGAGCGCCTTCTCGGTCTTCTTCACCCAGTCCCCCTCCTTCCTCGCCCATCAAAAGGCGCTGCAAGCCGCCCGGGGGAAAAACAACGCCCAGAGTTTCTTTCAGATCAACGAGATCCCCAGCGACAATCAGATTCGCCAGATGCTCGATCCGGTCCCGCCCCAGTCGCTCTACCCCGTGTAGGACCAGATCTACAACCGTTTGCGCGAGCACGGGATTATCCAAAGCTTCCGCGGTGTCCATAACTCCACCCTCATCGCCCTGGATGGCACCTGGTACCATTCCTCCAAGAAAATTCACTGCCCGTGCTGTTCCCATCTCGAACACGCCAACGGAGAGATCACTTACTATCACAGTGCCGTCACTCCCGTGAATCAGGTGCCCTTAACCGAAGGAGAGGGCGCCTTGAAGGTCAACTGGTGTGAACTCTCCGTGACCGACCCAGCCGGAACCGTGCTTTACCACAATGCCTGGATCACCGACTGGCCGATCACCGGGCAGAATGTGGCCGCCCTGGCGGCTTCGGGCCGGGCGCGTTGGAAGATCGAAAACGAAAACAACAACACGCTCAAAACCAAGGGCTATCATCTCGAACACAACTTTGGCCACGGCCAGCAACATCTCTCCTCGCTCCTGGCGACGCTCAACATCCTGGCCTTTCTCTTCCACACCGTCCTGGCCTTTACCGACGAACGCTATCGCCTGATTCGCGCCACGTTGCCGACCCGCCAGACCTTTTTCCAGGATGTGCGTGCCCTCACCCGCTATCTTTGCTTCCCCAGTTGGGATGGGCTGCTGCGTTTCATGATGCGCGGATTGGAGCTCGGCCCGTACGCCAAACCGACCTGAGCGGCCACCGCTCACGCCAGGAGTGTGCCCTCCTTGAATCCCGGGACGGGCGCGCAGGGAAGCGCCCGGTCAGGCTCCAGTTTTGTTCTGGAGTCTGTGAATAACTTGATCTTGAACTTCTGCACCAGCGGAGTATGGCTTTGGCTCAATCCAGAGGTTGTCCCAGAAGAACTCCAGCGCGGTGGGCTTGGATCGTTTCACCGATCCTCACCCGTCGCTGGAGGCCAAGGAGGTGGAACGGCCTTGGAAGCGGGAGCGGAGCCTTTCCCAAGCTCCGCTCCCGTGATCCTTTTTCCCTCCCTCCACCCAACCGCCAATCAAAAACACAGCGAACTATCCCCGCGCGCACAGTGCCGGACACCATAATGAGAATTGCTGGTTTGTTCGGAGGTCGGCTTGACACCTCGGACTTCGCTGATATGCTCCCGAATTCCGCAATCCATGCGGGAGTGCTCTGTGTGCGGTTTGTTGCCCGGACGCAGTGGCTTGAACCGCATGAAGGCATTGAGACTGACTAAGAACGAACATGAAACGGCAATATCAACCGTCAAAGATCCGGCGCAAGCGGCAGCACGGCTTTCTAAGCCGCAACTCAACCAAGAGCGGTCGTGCGATTCTCGCGAATCGGCGCCGCGTGGGTCGAAAACGCCTCACCCCCGTCTAAAGACCGGATTTGTCATGCCTGACCAGACGCCGCGCCGGTTTTGGCTCGACCGTTCGGTGCGTCTGCGGGATACGCGGGACTTTGCGCGCGCCAAAATTACGGGGCAGCGACTGGTGCGAGGATGCCTCATCGCCAATTGGATGCCTCTGCCCAACGGTTCTCAATCGCGGGTCGGGGTCGTGACGGGCCGCCGACTGGGGAAGGCGAATGTTCGTTCTCGCGCCCGGCGGCTCTTGCGGGAAGCGTTTCGGCTTCATCAGCATGATGTTCGCGAGCCCGTGGCCTTGGTGCTGGTGGCTCGGGCCTCGATTCACAACAAGAAGCTTGCCGACGTGGAAAGAGATTTACTCTGGGTTTTCCGGCAAGCCAAATTGGCAGGGTAGGCCCATTGAACTTTTTTCAGATCACGCTGCTGGGGCTCATCCGATTTTATCGATGGGTGCTTTCGCCCGCCAAGTCGGCCTTCTTTGGACCGCTCGGCCGCTGCCGTTACACTCCGAGCTGTTCGGCCTACGCCTTGGAAGCCGTGCAAACCCACGGGGCGGCCGATGGGGGATGGCTGGCCGCAAAGCGCCTGCTCCGTTGCCATCCGTGGGGCGGTTGCGGGCCGGACCCGGTTCCTCCGCGGGCCGCGTTTCCGTCACACGAGCAGGGCTTCCACCCCAATCGTCAATCGCTTGTCCCGATGTCCACGCGCGGGGCCGCGAACGGTCCGGACTTCAAAATTTCGGTTTGATTCGTATTCATGGATCGCAAATCGTTCATCGTTCTATCGGTGTCTTTCGTCCTCCTGATGCTGTGGTATCCGCTGACGAATTGGCTCTTTCCTCCCATCCCCATATCGCGGGGGACCAACGGCGTCGCCACGGCCACGGGTCGAATCGCGGCGACCAACGGTGCTCCCGCGGTGAAGATGGAAACGCCCGTTCCGCCACCGGCCGAGATCGATACACGTCTCGTTGCGCTGACGCCCGGTGTTCCTGAAGAAACGCTGGCCATCGAGAACGACAACGCCCGCTACACGTTTTCCTCCTACGGTGGAGGATTGAAATTGGTCGAGCTGAAGCGGTTCCCCGCGTCGGTGGACTGCAATGCGAAAACCAAGCCGGGCGCCAATGTGTTGGCCACCTTGAACAGCCCGGCTCCCGTGCCGGTGATGTCGGTTCTGGGTGTGGACGGCCTGGATGGCCAGGGCGTTTTCAGGATGACCCGGACCGCGAGCGGATTGCGCGCGGAGAAGTCCTTCACCAATGGGCTCTCCTTGGTGAAGGAGTATCAACTGAGCACCAATTACCTGCTCAAGACGGCGGTTCGGTTTGAGAACACGTCGCGTCAACCGATTGCGCTCCCTGCGCAGGAATGGGTGGTTGGCACCGCCACGCCGATCGGCCTGCGTGACGAATCACTTTATCTGGGATTTCAGTGGTACAATGGCACGCGCACGGAAGATCTGAATGAATCTTGGTTTGCCAACCGCACCCTCGGCTGTTTCCCGGGAAGTCCACGAACGGAATTCGACGCGGGCGCGAGCAACGTCTTCTGGGCGGCCGTGCATAATCAATTCTTCGCGGTGGTGGCGGTGCCGGCGGAACCCGCTCCGAGAATCGTGGCCCGGCATGTCAATCTGCCCGCGCCGACCAAGGAGGAGTTGGCGGCGGATTCCAAGATCCTCGCCCAGCCTTACGGATTCCAAACCGGTTTTCTTTATCCAGGGGCTCTCCTCCAGCCTGGCCAGCGTTTGGAGCGCGCCTTTGACATCTACGCGGGTCCGAAAGAATACAACACCCTGGCGCGGCTCGGGCATAACCTCGACCTGGTCATGAAGTTCGGATTCTTTGGCTTTTTTGCCAAAGGTCTGTTGCTTTCGATGAACGGGTTGCACGCCTTGGGTCTGGCTTACGGCGCGGCCATCGTCGTCATTACCGTCATTATCAAATTGCTCTTTTGGCCGTTGACGAAGGCGAGCACCCGGTCGATGAAGCGGATGTCCGCCTTGCAGCCGCAGATGAAGGCGCTCCAGGAAAAGTACAAGGACGACCCCCGGAAGATGAATCAGAAGCTGATGGAGTTCATGAAGGAGAACCGGGTGAGTCCATTGGGTGGGTGTCTTCCCATGCTCCTGCAAATCCCGGTCTTCATCGGTTTTTACACCATGTTGCAGAGCGCGATCGAATTGCGAGGAGCAGGATTTCTCTGGGCCTGCGATCTTTCCCGAGGGGACACCATCGGAATGATTCCCGGTTTGAATTTTCCCATCAACCCGATGCCGTTGCTGATGGGGGCGACCATGTTGTGGCAGGCCCGACTAACTCCACCGTCGCCCGGCATGGATCCGGTTCAGCAGAAGATCATGAAGTATATGCCCCTCATGATGATGGTCTTCCTCTATAATTTCTCCGCAGGCTTAACCCTTTACTGGACCGTGCAGAACCTGCTAACAATTGCCCAGATGAAGCTGACCAAGTCCACCGATCCGGTAGTCAAGGCGGGCGGCAAGCCGCTCGTGTCGGCTCCCAAAGGGTCGGTCCCGAAACGGAAGAAGGACTAACGGGCCAGTGCCCGACAGATCAATCCAAACCATTATGCCTGCCCAACCCAAGGCCACCTTGGAGCAACTGATCAAGTTGCTCGGTTTTGAAGCGACCGTCGAAGAACAGACGTTGGAGGAAGGACTTCTGCTCGACGTGAAAATCGACGACCCGGGACGCTTGATCGGCCGGCAGGGGCAAACCCTGAGCGAATTGCAGTACATCACGAATCGGCTCTTGTTCCGGCAAGATCCCCAATGCCCGAAAGCGACCTTGGACGTGGGCGGTTATCGCGCCCAAGCGCGGGAAGCATTGGTCAAAAAGGCGCTCGAGGCCGCCGAAAAGGTGCGCCGATGGGGCGATATCGTCGAACTCGAACCGCTCAACGCCTTCGACCGGCGCATCATTCATAACGCGCTCAAAGATGATCCGTCGATCGAAACCCACAGCGTCGAGGTCGAGGGCACGGATAAGAAAGCTATTATTCTCCGGCCGAAACACTGACTCGGCATCGAGCGGTCCGGGCTCCGTTCGCGAAGGACGGTGCGCTATGACACCGGCATTCGTGCAGAATAGGTTCCCGATGTGGGCGGTCTTGGATCGGCGGAACCGATCGAGCGCTTCGGCCTCCAACCTGTAACGTGAAACCGAATCGACGCGAATTCCTGAGCATGACGGCTGGATCAGCCGGCGTCTTGTTGACCGGCCGATCGGTCCTGGGCGGCGCACCCAAGCCGGAGCCGTTGCCGGAAACGATCATCGATACCCACACCCACTTCTACGATCCGACCCGTCCCCAAGGAGTTCCCTGGCCGTCGCAGGGTGAGAAACAGCTTTTCCGAACGGTCCTCCCCCATCATTACCGGGCTCTGCCGGCGCCGCATCAGGTCACGGGGACGGTCGTGGTCGAGGCCAGCGCTTGGCTCGAGGACAATCAATGGATCCTCGATTTGGCGGTGAACGATCCGTTTATCGTGGGCTTGGTCGGAAATTTGCCGGCCGGGACGGATGCGTTTGCCGGGCACCTGAAACGCTTTGCGGCCAACCGCCTGTTCCGGGGTATTCGATTGGGGGGCGGGCGCCTCAAGGAAGCGTTCTCCCAGCCCCGGTTTCTCGCGGATCTCCGGTTGTTGGCGGCGAACGATCTGGCTCTCGATGTGCTCGGCGGGCCGGACATTCTCTCCGACGTGGCCCGTCTCGCGAAGGAGATTCCGGATCTGCGGATCGTGATCGACCATGTGGCCAATGTGCGCATCGATGGTCGGGCGGCTCCGGCTGATTGGAGAGAGGGGATGCGCCGTGTGGGCCAATTTCAGAACGTGTCCTGCAAAGTCTCCGGTCTGGTGGAGGGCACGGGCCGGACGGATGGTTCAGCCCCGCGCGACCCGGAGTTCTACAGGCCGATTCTGGATGAGGTCTGGAGTGCTTTTGGTGCCGACCGGTTGATTTACGGAAGCAACTGGCCGGTCAGCGAGCGATTTGCGACTCTGGCGACCGTCCAAACGATCGCCGAAGAGTACTTCAAGAGCCGGGGCGCGGATGTGCTCAGGCGCATTTTCTGGAGGAACGCCCAAACGGTTTACCGATGGGTCCAACGATAGGGCGTCTTGGAATTCTCCTATGAAATTGACCGAGATGCAGTGGTCTCCGGGGATTCGGTTTGGTGTTCTGCTGGCGCTTTACTCTCTGGTTTTGTGTGTGTGCCAGTGGCTGGCTTATCAGCTTCGATTTGATTTCAGTGTTCCGGAAGATGCGCTGGTTCAGTTGGCCAAGCATTGGTGGTGGGTCATGCTGGTCAAGGTGGCCGTTCTGGTCTGCTTCCGCCAATTCTCCGGATTGCTGAGCTATTTCAGTTTGCCCGATCTTCGGCGCTTGTTTTACGCGACCGCCGTCAGTTCCGCTCTGCTCCTTTTCTATCGCTACTACTCTCCGGAACGCTACGCCGCTCCCCGGGGGGTGATTCTCTTGGACTTCTTTTTTTCGCTCGCCGGCTTGGTCTTCGTCCGGCTTGTGTTTCGCGTCATGCGGGAGCGCTATTTTGCGCCCCAGAGTCGTCCGACTCATCGCGCTCGGCGCGTCGGCATTGTGGGCGCTGGCGACGTCGGAGCCAGCTTGGCTCGCGAGCTCATGGTCAAAAGAGGTCTCGGCATGGTGCCGGTCGCTTTTTTTGATGATGATCCCGCCAAGTGGCACTCGCGCATCCACGAAATCCCGGTCGTGGGCGCTCCGGAGGTTCTGCTGGACCACAAACTCAATCTGCAATTGGAGGAAGTGATCATCGCGATGCCGACCGCACCGGCCAAGCGGATCGGTGAAGTTGTCAAGATCTTGCAGCAATCTCGACTCGAGTTTGAAACGGTTCCGTCGCTGGACCAACTGGCGACTGGCCAGGTCAAAGTCAGCCAACTGCGGTCTGTGGAAATCCAGGACTTGCTCGGACGAGAACCGGTGCGCCTCGAGACCGCGAATATCCGGAGCATTCTGGAAAAGCGAGTGATCCTGGTAACCGGGGCGGGCGGGAGCATCGGGAGCGAATTGTGCCGGCAGATCGCCGCGTTTAATCCTCAGCGGCTTCTCCTCTTGGACCAATCCGAGGTGCAGGCGTTTCCGATCGAACAAGAGCTGATCGAGTCGGGCTTCGGGGGAACCGTCCTTCCGATCATCGCCGACATTCGCGACCTGGAGCGAATGCGCTTCGTCTTCCACCGCTTCCAGCCGCACGTGGTTTTTCATGCGGCGGCGCACAAACACGTGCCGATGATGGAAAGCCAGCCGGGCGAAGCGATTCGCAACAACACGTTTGGCACCGCCCGCCTGGCTGAGTTGGCTCTCGAGCACGGGGTCGATCGGTTCGTGATGATTTCTACGGACAAGGCCATCAATCCGACCAACGTGATGGGCGCAACCAAGCGCCTGGCCGAAATCTACATTCAGGCTCTGCACGCCTCGCTCGGGAATCCCCAGACCAAGCCCATGTTTTCACCCCCTCCTGATCTCGCGGGCTGTGCCCGAAAACACGGCGAGGCGATGCCCGACCCAGCAGGCGCGCGCGCGGCTGGTCCGGAAGCAGCGCCTCGTGTCCGCACGACGAAATTCATGGCGGTGCGATTCGGAAATGTCCTCGGATCCTCCGGAAGCGTCATTCCCATCTTCAATAAACAGATTGCCGCGGGCGGCCCGGTCCGAGTGACTCACCCGGATGTGACCCGTTATTTTATGACCATCCCCGAGGCGGCGGGACTCGTGCTCCAGAGCGCGGCTCTTGGCGTGGGGGGCGAGATCTTCGTTCTCGATATGGGCAAGCCGGTAAAAATTGTCGATCTGGCGCGGCAGTTGATCGAATTGAGCGGGCTCCGACCGGACGAAGATATCGAGATCAAGTTCATTGGTTTGAGACCCGGTGAGAAGCTTTTCGAAGAGCTCAGCCACAAGGGGGAAAACATCACGCCGACCAACCACCCCAAAATCATGCGCTTTGTCGCGGAGCCCATGCCGTTTGAGCAAGTCGCCGCCCACTTCGCGACGTTGTCGGCCCGGCTCCATGATGCCGAGCCGAATCAGTTGAAACTGCTCCTGAAACAGGCCGTGCCCGAGTATCAGCCCTACCTTACCTGAGCTTCAGCCATGACTGCGACGGAAGCCATGGACCGACACGCGGAACTGATCGAGCAGGTTCGGGCTCATGATGACGCCTACTATGTCCTGGCCCGGCCGGTCATCGAAGATCAGGAGTATGACCGGCTTTACCGCGAGTTGCTCGATCTGGAGAAGCAGTTCCCGGCACTGGTCACCCCGGACTCGCCGAGCCAGCGCGTCGGTGGGGCGCCGCTGACGGAGTTTCGCTCGGTCACTCATCTCGTGCCCATGATGAGCCTGGATAACACCTATTCTCAAGAAGAGGTCCGGGAGTTCGTCGTTCGAGTTCAGCGTATTCTGCCGGACGAAACCTTGGATTGGGTCGTCGAGCCCAAGGTGGATGGAGTCGCCGTCAATCTCCGCTATGAAAATGGGGTCTTGAAAGTTGGAGCCACGCGCGGCGACGGAACCACCGGCGACGATATCACGGTCAATCTGAAAACGATTCGGAGTCTGCCGCTCCGGCTGCAGGCGCGCCCGGGCCGCCCGGGGTGCGCGGACCGGAGCGCGGCCCGTTCCGCCTCACCCAGTCCGGGGTCGATCGACGTGGCCGCGACTCGAGGGGTCCCCCAGATCATGGAGGTGCGCGGCGAAGTCTTCCTGACCCGGGCGGGATTCGCCAAACTCAATGTCGATCGCGCGGCGGCGGGCGAAGAGGCTTTTGCCAACCCGCGCAACGCGGCGGCGGGGTCGCTCAAACAGCTCGATTCCCATCTCGTGGCTCGACGCCCCTTGGACGTCGTCATCTACGGCTTGGGCTCGGTCCAGGGAGCACCGGAGTTCATGCCGGAGAAACAGGATGCGGTCCTGCGTTGGCTGCAATCGCTGGGCTTCCGGACATCCGAGAGAACGTGGGCCTGTCGTTCGACGGAGGAACTGATTCTCGCCCTCGACCAATTGAACGCCCTCCGTCCCACCTTGGCCTACGAAACCGATGGCGCGGTCATTAAATTGAATTCGCTGATCCTCCGCGAAAAGGCCGGAGCCACGGCCAAGGCTCCGCGGTGGGCCATCGCCTACAAATACGGCGGAGAACAAGCGGAAACCAAGCTCAAGGCCATCACCATTCAAGTGGGTCGGACCGGTGCCTTGACGCCGGTGGCGGAGTTGGAGCCGGTCTTCTTGGCCGGGAGCACGATCAGCCGCGCCACCCTGCATAACGAAGACGAGCTCCGACGCAAGGACATCCGCATCGGCGACACCGTCATCATCGAAAAAGCCGGAGAGGTCATTCCGGCCGTGGTCAGCGTCGTCTTATCCCGACGCACCGGCCAGGAAATGGTGTTTGCGTTTCCCAAGAATTGCCCCGGGTGCGGTGCCGAGGTTTCGCGCTTGGCGCGTCTGGATTCCGGCGAAACGGGCGTCGCGTGGCGTTGTCCCAACCCGGAATGTCCCGCGCAGGTGTGTGGACGTCTCGAACATTGGTGCGGGCGAGGCGCCATGGATATCGAGGGCGGAGGCGAGGCCCTCATCGATCAACTCGTCCGCGAGGGACTCGTCCGCGACGTGTCCGATCTCTATGCGCTCCGTCTGGAACAGCTCGCGAACCTGGAACGGATGGGTGAAAAATCGGCGCAGAATTTTCTGGACGGTGTGGCCGCGAGCAAGACGCGGGATTTGTGGCGGGTCTTGTTTGGGTTGGGCATTCTGCATGTTGGCGCCGGGGTGGCGAAATCGCTCGGGCGACACTTTCCTGGACTTGACGAACTGAGGCAGGCGAGCCTGGAGCAACTGACGCAGATCGACGACATCGGCGGCGTCATCGCGAGAAGTCTGGTGCAATGGTTCGCGGAGGAGCGCAACCAGCGGTTGCTGGAGCGTTTGCGGGCCGCCGGATTGAATTTGCGGTCGGCGCTCCACCAACCCCAGGCCGCCCACCGCCCGTTTGTGGGAAAAACCTTTGTCCTGACCGGCACGCTGCCCAGCCTGACTCGGGAGGCGGCGACGGCGATGATCGAGGCGCTCGGCGGCAAAGTCAGCAGCAGTGTCAGCAGGAAAACGGACTATGTCATCGCCGGCAGCGAGGCCGGATCCAAACTGGACAAAGCGCGCCAGCTCGACATTTCCCTTCTGGACGAAGGGCAATTCCTCCGCCTTTGCGGGCATTGAACCGCTGTCGCCGAAAGCCAGTTCGGAAAGGGGCAACCGACGCCAGGAGGCTCTGACGTCCTGTGCTGGCCACGCTCGAAACGGAGATAGTTCGATTGAGAAAGGGGGCGCACGCGCCCCCGCGAGCCAAGCGTCCCGACCACAGCTTCAAACCCTGCGGAATTCGACTTGCCAGGAATTGCCGTCCAATGGCGTGGTTTGGTGAGTGAACCCTTGCTTGCCAAGTTTAGTGTAGAGCGGGGCCGGCTCAAAGGGCGCGATGATCACCAACGGCTGTCCCGGGCTGAGACGGTCCACCGCGTCGTCGATGGCTTGGCAGGGTTTGTCCCCGCGCGCGAACATCGGGCGCGTGTCGAGGACGAGCGGCGCGACCGAGGCGGCGGACGACGCCGGGGCGGTGGAACAGGACGCTTTCGGGCGGGCGGCCGGATAAAACCCCGCGTCGCAAAAGTGTCCCTTGCTCACCCGGACCCGCCAGACCTCCGGTCCCTGTTCCAAGTATTCCCAATGGAAGCCGCCTCGAAATTCGGCCGCGAACTGGTAATAAAGTGGAACCGGATCATGGTCATTGACGATGAGGATCGCGCCGCCGTCGGACTGTTCGTTCCAGGCGTTGAAAATGGTGGGATGACGGAGGCGAGGAACCATCGTCCGCACATCGATCACTTGTTCATTGATGAGTTCATTCATGTGAGGGGAATTCTAGGAGAGCCGATCTCGCCAGCTTTGATCCACGTCAAGCAAGATCCAGTTTGTCCCGCCCCGAACCGCCGCCGCTCGCTTCGGACTGGACGCTGACGCTCCGGAAGGATCATCTTGATCTCGATGAAAGCGCATTCTCAACTTCTGGCGCTGGCCCTGACGATCCTTTTCGGCGGCGGCGGCGTGAACTTTGGCGAGGTTTCTCCGGTGCAATTGCGTTGCGAGTATCGCTCTGGCCCGCTCGGGGTGGATACAGCGCAACCGCGCCTGAGCTGGACTCTCGAATCCCGCCAGCGCGCCCAAGTCCAAAGCGCCTACCGGATCCTCGTGGCCCGCTCGCCGGAAAAGCTCGCGACCGACACGGGAGATCTCTGGGACAGCGGCCCCGTCCAGTCCAATGAATCGGTTCACATCCGATACGCGGGTTTACCGCTGAGTTCGTGGCAACGAGTCTTCTGGAAAGTGCGCGCTTGGGATCGTGCCGGCCAGACCTCCGCTTGGTCGGCGCCGGCATCCTGGACCATGGGCCTGATGGAGCCGGATCATTGGATCGCCCGATGGATCAGCGCCCAGAACCCCGCCCCGCCGAGCCCAAGCAAGCCGGTGAGCGGACCGTTGCCCTTGTTTCGACGCGAATTCAACGCGGCTCAACCGGTCCGGCGGGCGTTGCTGGCGATCTGTGGCTTGGGGGCTTACGAACTTCACCTGAATGGGCGCAAAGTCGGGGACCACGTTCTCGATCCCGGTTGGACGAATTACCGCAAGCAATGTCTCTACGCCACCTACGACGTCACCGGACAGATCCAGCCTGGGGCCAACGCCCTCGGCGTCTGGCTGGGCAACGGCATGTTCAACGTGGCGGGCGGACGTTACGTGAAATTCACCGGCTCGTTCGGCCCTCCGCAACTGATTCTGCAATTGCAGATCGAGTGGGCCGACGGAACCGCCACCCAAATCGGGAGCGATGATTCGTGGCGGACCGCGCCCGGACCGATCACGTTTTCGTGCATCTTCGGCGGGGAAGACTATGACGCCCGGCGCGAGCCGGTTGGATGGGATCGCCCTGGTTTCGACGATTCGCCATGGTCTCCGGCATTTGTGACAGCCGGACCCGGTGGCCGACTCACCGCGCAAAGCGCGCCGCCCGTCAAAGTGATGCGAACCTTCCCGACGTCGAAAATCACGGAGCCCCAACCCGGGGTTTTCGTGCATGACCTGGGACAGAATTTTTCGGGCTGGCCCCAATTGACCGTGCGCGGACCGGCCGGTTCCCAGGTCAAACTGATTCCGGGCGAACTGCTCGACGAACGCGGATTGGTCTCGCAGCGGAGTTCCGGCGGTCCCGTTTCATTCAGCTACACCTTGAAGGGCGATGGTCTCGAGGTGTGGCATCCGCGCTTCACGTATTATGGATTCCGCTATGTCCAGGTGGAGGGCGCGTCGCGCGATCCGGCCCAGGCCTCTTTGGGCCAACCGGCTGTGCTGGATTTGGAGGGTCAATTCGTCCACTCCTCCGCGGAAACCGTCGGCCAGTTCTCCTGTTCGAGCGATCTCTTCAACCGCGTTCACGCCCTCATCCGGGCGGCCATCCTGAGCAATCTCCAGAGCGTTCTGACCGATTGTCCCCATCGGGAGAAGCTGGGTTGGCTGGAGGTTTCGCACCTCCTCGGCCCGGCCATCATGTTCAACTACGATGTGCCAATGCTCTACGAGAAGATCGTCCGCGACATGCGCGACGCCCAACTCGCGAACGGTTTGGTGCCGGACATCGCGCCGGAGTACACCGTCTTCAGCGGCGGCTTTCGTGATTCCCCGGAATGGGGGAGCGCCTGTGTGATCAATCCCTGGCACCTCTACCAACGCTATGGCGATCGTCAGGTTCTGGAAGACGCCTACCCGATGATGAAGCGCTATGTCTCGCATCTCGCGACCCAATCCCAGGACCACATTGTCTCCCACGGCCTGGGCGATTGGTATGACATCGGGCCGGGAGCGCCCGGAGAATCCAAACTTACCACCAAAGGCGTGACCGCCACGGCGATCTACTATCACGACCTCACCATTCTGCAAGAGGTGGCGTCGCTCTTGGGCCAAACACCAGATGCGGCCCAATTCGCCGGGCTGGCGCAGAAAGTCCGCGCGTCGTTCAATCGGAAATTCTTCAAGGCCGAATCCAACCAGTACGATCGCGGCAGCCAGACCGCCCAGGCCATGCCCCTGGTCTTCGGCCTGGTGGAGGAGGATCGCCAGGCCGCCGTCCTGGCGAATCTGATCGCTGACATCCGCGGGCATGGGAATCACTTGACGGCCGGCGATGTCGGGTTCCGGTATTTGCTCATGGCTTTGGGCCGCGCTGGCCGCTCCGACGTCATTTTCGACCTGGCCTCGCAGACGGACGCGCCCAGCTATGGCGACCAGCTCAAGCAAGGCGTGACCACGCTGACGGAGGCGTGGGATGGCGACCGGCGCTCCTCGCAAAATCACTGCATGCTCGGCCATGCCGAGGAGTGGTTTTACAGCGGATTGGCCGGCCTTCAGCCGGAAACAACCCGCGTCGGCTTCGGCGACATCACACTCCGGCCTGAGATCGTGGGCGATCTGGCCTGGGCGCAATGCTCCTACGAATCGGTCCGAGGCCTGATCGCCAGTCGTTGGGAAAAGAAAGACGGCCATCTGCAGTTGGATGTGACCATCCCGGCCAACACCGCGGCCACGGTTTATGTCCCGGCCACCGACCCAGCGGTCATCACCGAGAGCAGCCGACCCGCCGCCGAAGCGTCCGGCCTCCAACTGGTGCGCCGCGAAAAGAATGCGGTCGTGTATCGCGTCGGCTCCGGCACCTACCGGTTCCGTGCGCCAGGCATCGCCGTCTCGCCTCGTTCCGATGGGTTGTGAAGATGAATCACTCGCGAGAAATTCCGGCCATTTTGATTTTCTCTTTCACCTACCTGCTGATCAGCGGGCGGCTGAAGATCCTGCCGTTGAACCGCCCGGCCGCGGCCCTGCTCGGCACAGTGTTGATGGTGGCGACCGGGGTCCTGACGCCGGAGCAAGCCTATCGCGCGGTCGATTACGACACGTTGGTTCTTTTGCTCGGCATGATGTTGATCTCCTCCTACCTGTTCCTGGCCGGTTTCTTTGACTGGGCCGCGGACTGGATTCTCCGGGTCGCGGCCACTCCGCGATCCTTGCTGCTCTATTATTACGCCAAGTAGGGCATTCCGGTGACGGTGCTAACCACGGTGGTGGGAATGGTCCTTCTGCTCTGGACCGGTTCTTGAGTTTCGGTTCTTGAGTTTTCGGACCGTTTCCGCATAGACTGGGCCTCAGTTCATGAGCCCGCTCGCGCCAACCGATTCATCCCGGCCGCTCTCCGAGAATCAGAAGACTGCGTTGATCAGTCTTTTGGGCGATGACGATCGGGCGGTGTATCAGACCATCCGGAAAAAGATTCTTTCCTACGGCCCGGCGGTCAGTGACTGGCTCAAACCGCACACCATCAGCCCCGATCCCATCCTGCGCCGCCGGGCGCTCGAGATTCTCCAGTACTTGGCCCGGCAATCGGCCGACAACCGATTTCTCGGCTTCTGCCTCACCCAGGGCGAGGATCTGGACTTGGAGGAAGGAGCTTGGTCGCTGGCCCAAACTCAATACCCCGAAATCAACACCCACGCCTACTCCGCGCTCCTTGACAGCTATGCCAGCGATTTGCGGGAGCGAATGGACTTCGGGTCGGGCGCGGAGAATATCCTGGATTCGTTCAACCATTACTTGTTTTCGGAATTGGGGTACAGCGGCAACGAGCAGAATTATTACGAGCCCGACAACAGCTATCTGAATCGCGTCATGGACCGGCGCTTGGGCAATCCGATCAACCTCTGTCTGGTTTACTTGTTCGTCGGCCGGCGCCTCCGCTTGCCCGTCGTCGGCATCGGGATGCCCGGCCATTTCCTGATCCGCTTCCAGTCCTCGACCGGTGATGTTTATGTGGACGCGTTCAATCGGGGCAAGCTCTTGACCAAGGCGGATTGCATCAAGTATCTGCTGCACACCAGTCACGGTTTTCAGGAAGGGCATCTCGCGCCCATCACTCCACGCCGAGTTTTGCTCCGCATCTGCTCCAATCTCCACCAGATCTACAGCCAGATGGATGCCTCAGAGGAGACCGCCCGGGTCCAACGTTATATCATCGCGCTGGCCAAGTGACCGGGGAAGAAACCACGGGTTCAAGGTTTAGTCGCAGAAGGGCGCGAGCACATTTCTCGCCACGCGCAGCGCCTTCTTTCGTCCCGCCAGCGTTTTTCCGAACGTGTCATCCTCGACCTCGATGCAGACCGGCCCGTCGTAGCCGATCTCCATGAGCGCGCCCATGAATTCCGCCCAGTCAATCTCTCCGTAGCCGGGGATGCGCGGCTGGTGCCATTCCAACGGAGGAGCGAAAACTCCGACCTCATTAAGCTGGTGGCGCCGGATCTTCACGTCCTTGGCATGAAAATGAAAAATCTTTTCCCGAAACTCGCGCAGCGGACTGACCGGGTCGATGTGCTGGAGAACGAAATGAGATGGATCCAAGTTCAATCCGAAATGCCGCGAGGGGATGTCGCTGAACATGCGTCGCCAAATCGCGGGACTGGTGGCGAGATTCTTGCCCCCGGGCCACTCGTCCTGAGTGAAGAGCATCGGGCAATTCTCGATCCCGATCTTGATATCGTGGTCCTCGGCGCAGGCGATCAGGGGTCGCCAGGTCTTGAGAAATCGAGGCCAATTGTCGTGGACGCTCTTG
Organism: uncultured Verrucomicrobiota bacterium; assembly: GCA_964355375.1. GTDB lineage: Bacteria > Verrucomicrobiota > Verrucomicrobiia > Limisphaerales > SIBE01 > CAYHFE01. The sequence continues at coordinate 4,080 of CAYHFE010000068.1, read as the reverse complement.
GTCCAGTCACGCCCGACAAAGGTATTGACGTTCTTCATCCCGAGCTTCGCGGCGGCCGCGATGACCTTGCGCAAGTGCTCGACGGTCTTTCGGGCGTGATTCAGGTCGGGGTCGAGTGGATTCGGATAATAGCCCAGTCCGCTGAGCTGGACCTCGTGTTGAGCGCAGAGAGCATTCACGTCATCCGCCTTCGCTTGAGTGAAGCCGGTTACGTCGATGTGCGTCACGCCCGCGTATTTGCGTTCCGCCCGGCCCACCGGCCAGCACATCACCTCGACGCAAGAAAACCGTTCGGCGGCAGCAAAGGTGAGGACTTCATTGAGGTCGAGTTCGGGGAGAATCGCGGTGACAAATCCAAGTTTCATGGGCAACGAATGGCGAGTTATTTCAAGGCGTCGAGGATGGGAGCGCGTGATGCGGCTCGATCTTGCTCGCTCGGCGCCCCATCACGCCCCGAGAATAGTGCGCCTCGGCCGATTGTCAAACCGCCAGCTTGGGCGTCTGCCCTTCTCATTTTGCTCCCGTATGGAGTCCCGGCTTTAGCCGGTGGCCACGTAATGAACGGCTGAAGCCGGGACTCCATCCATCGAACGGACCGTGTCCTGGGCCAAGATGAGAATTGCCGCTGGGCGGCGCCGCAACCGCGTGACGGATTAGCTCTGATCCCAGCTTGCCGCCACGTCCGGACCGATCCGTCCGCGCATTTCACCATTGCGCTCCGGGGCGGGGCTCGTGGTAGGTTCGGCCCCCATGGCTTGGGAGCAAGGTTCAAAGCACCGCCGCAAAGCAGCCCGCATGCTGCTTTTAGCGACGCTCTTTTGGGGAGTGAGTTTCCCGGCGATGAAAGCGTTGGGCCTGCTTCAGCAACGCCTGGTTCCCGAAGCCGGCAGTTGGTTTGTCACCTCTAACGTGGTGGTGGTTCGATTCGCCGTCGCCGCGTTCATTCTGTTGATCTGGAGTTGGCGCACCGCTCGGCAAATGACCTTCCTCGAGATCTGGCAGGGGGCGGGATTGGGGCTTTTCGCCGGAGGAGGCATGCTCTTTCAGATGGATGGCCTGGCCTATACCTCCGCCTCGACCTCGGCGTTTCTGACGCAGTGCTATTGCCTGGTCCTTCCGGTAATCGCCGCGCTGCAGGAGCGCAAGCGGCCGGCTCCCCTCATCAGCGTCTGCTCCGTCATGGTCGTGGTCGGGGTGGCGATTCTCGCGGGGATCGACTGGCGAGACATCCGCTTGGGACGCGGGGAATGGGAGACGCTGATCGGCTCGGCTAGTTTCACCGGGCAAATCCTTTGGCTGGAGCGGCCGTTGTTTGCCCGTAACCGGGTGAGCCACGTCACGCTCGTCATGTTCACCGGCATGACCATGATCGCACTCCCGGTGGCAGTGTGGACCACGCCAACTCCGACCGCCTGGCTGGCCCTCTATCAATCCGGAGCCGTCCTGGGTCTGGTCGGAGTGCTAATCGTCTTCTGCACCCTGACCTCATTCGTGATGATGAATCGCTGGCAACCCCACTTGGCGGCGGCGGAGGCGGGCCTCATCTATACGGCCGAGCCGGTGTTCGCCAGTCTCTTCGCCCTCGTTCTGCCGGCGTGGTTCTCCGCCCTGGGCGGTTTGTCCTATCCCAACGAACAACTCACCTCCAGCCTGCTCATCGGAGGCGGCTTGATCACCGCCGCCAACGTCCTCATTCAGGTGAAAGCAGCTTCGGGGAATCGGCCCAACGAAATCCCGACGCGGCGCGCCGATGATCCCTGACCCGCGCTCCCCCGAAATTCGAGCAAACGCCGACTTACTTGGCGTGCTTCTCGAAGTCCGCCTGGCCCCCTTTGAAAGCCTTGGCCTTCTCGCCGATTCGAAGGACTTTCAGCGTTTTGAGGGTGTCGCCCGTCGCAATCTTGTTGACCACATTCTGGCCTTCCACGACGTGGCCGAAAACAGAATGCTTGCCATCGAGCCAAGGCGTATCCTTGTGGGTAATGAAGAACTGGCTCCCATTGGAGCCCGGGCCGGCATTCGCCATGGACAGGATTCCCGGCCGATCGTGTTTCAGGCTGGGGTCAAACTCATCGCGAAATTTATAGCCGGGACCGCCGCGTCCATTGCCTTGAGGACAGCCGCCCTGAATCATGAAATCGGGGATGACACGGTGGAAGGTTAAACCATCGTAGAAGGGTTTGCCCTGCGGTTTGGGGGCGTCCCCCGGGGTCTTGGCATAGTCCTTGGTTCCCTCGGCGAGTCCGACAAAGTTGGCCACCGTCAAAGGCGTTTTCACAAATTCCAATTGGAGCAGGATCTTGCCTTTGGAGGTTTCCATTTCCGCGTAGAGACCATCGGACAATTTTTTCTCCGCGTCAGCCGCGCTGACGCCGACACTCACCATCGCGAACGCACCAAAAAGGAACGATTTCACCAGGAAAAATTTCTTAAACATAGTGGCCCTATGAAACTGAATATTCTCCGAAAGAAAAGGACTTTTTTAGTACTTGAAGGGATTGCAGCCTTGGCGCTACGGTTTGGCCGATCGGTGGAACCTCTCTCGGCGTCTCCAAGTAGCAAATTTGCCTCCTTGACGCAGGCTGAGGTCATGAATAACGCCGATCGCGGAATGGGTTCCACCGGAACGGGCCCGAGCAGGAATCAGAACAATAACCAGATCGGAGAACTCGTGAGCGATACCACCAGCACTAAAGAAGTCGCGGTCATCAAAACGACCCAAGGAGAAATGGTCATTGAATTCTGGCCGGATGTCGCACCTAAAACCGTCGAGAACTTCAAGAAGCTGGCGAAATCAGGCTTCTACGACGGGACCGCCTTCCACCGGATTGTCAAGGGTTTCATGATTCAAGGAGGCGATCCTCTGAGCAAGAAAGACGATCCCGCCGTCGGCACGGGCGGCCCGGGCTACCAAATCAAAGCGGAGTTCAATTCCAAGTCGCATGTGCGGGGAGTCATCTCCATGGCTCGATCGCAAGAGCCCGATTCCGCCGGCAGCCAGTTTTTCATCTGCCTGGCGGACGCCAAATTCCTGGACCGACAGTACACGGCGTTCGGCCAGTTGATTCAAGGAGACGACGTTCTCGGTCAGATCGGCGACACGCCCACCACGTCAGGAGGGGGCGGAGAGAGCAGCAAGCCCAGTATTCGAGTCGGCGTCGAGAGCATCAAGATCGTGAACGTGGACGGGGCCTAGGCTCAGGTCGGAGGCGATCAGATTCGCGAAGCAGTTCTCATTTTGACTCAGGACACTGTCCGTTCCACGCATGGAGTCCCGGCTTCAGCCGGTTTTCACGTGGCGACCGGCTGAAGCCGGGACTACATACTTGTCAAAATGAGAACTGCTGTCAGATTCGGGATCAGAGCGACACTTCCACAGTTCGACAGCAGCGGTTCCTGGGTCGCCACCTTTCACTCGGCGCACGCTTTGAGACCATGAACTCGTTCCCCAGGGTGGGGCGAGACTCCGTCGGGCCCTGGAATCTTGGTAGGCCGGAAAGTCAGGGCTCGACGGAGTCTCACCCCACCGGAGGCTGAAGAAGCAAGCCAAAAGGCAAGCCTGCCACCGCCAAACCTCTCAACCATCCCTTACTTCTTCTTCGCCGGCTTTGTGACTCGGGAAGGCTCAGCCGGTTTCTCGTCCTTCGGCTTCTCATCGATCTTCGGCTGACTCACCGCCGGCGTCTCTTCCTTCGGAGCCGTCGTCAGCGCTCCGGGCGGAGCCTTGGCGTTCAGCTCGGAAAGAACCTCGTCGCTGACATCATTCTGACCGTCGGTGTAAAGCAGGAACTGGGTGCCGTTGTTGGCGCTTAATCCGGAAACGTCGAGAACCAAGGAGAAACCGCGCAGTTTGGCTTTGGCGTTGATGGCGTCACGGAGTTCAGCGAGAATCTTTTCCCGGAGACGCGTCTTTTGTTCGTCAATCCTCGTTTTAGCCTCGTTGCGGAATTGGTTGATGCTTTTCTGGAGCTCACTCAGTTCGGCGAACTTGCTCTCGGCTGACTTTTTCCTTTTGTCCCGTTCATCTGCGGAGACGGCCTGATCATTGGCGCCTTCGATCAGTTTCTTGTAATCTTCGTT
>CAYHFE010000067.1:0-20769 GCA_964355375.1 uncultured Verrucomicrobiota bacterium | reverse complement strand
GCAGCCAAAATCCCTCGCCGCAGGACCCTTTTCAATTTTAAAACAGGCTCTAAGACCACGAAGGTGGGGTTAAAGTTCGATAAAACGCTTGATACTGTCAGTGCCGGGACGGCTGCCAACTATAATATAAGATCAACGGCGCGGCCGTAACCTCCGCGGTCGTGCGGACCAATGTCGCCAATGAAGTGGGCACGGAAATGAATCTGGTCCAGTTGACGGTTCCCACCGCGCTGACCAGTGACTTCACTGTGACGGTTTCTGGCGTCAAAGACACCTCCGGCAATGCCATGGCTTCGACGACTGTCTCGGGCAAACTCATCAAGCTCTCCAGCACCGACATCGGTTCCCCGGCGGGTCAGCCTGGCGGGCCTGATCCGCAAGGACCCAGCTCGGTGATCTTGGGCGAGCGCGGGAAAGGAGCCAGGGTTGAGGAGGCGATTTGGCTGGAGACGACGGTGTTTCTGAATCGGGGTGGACGTTTCGAAGCCGTCCTGTTGCCCGGGGAAGCGCAGTACGCTCCCGCCTTTGGGGTGAGCGTGGGGGACATCGACGGCGATGGCCAGGAGGACATCTTTTTGAGTCAGATTTTTTTTGGCGTGGAAGAGGAGACGTCGCGTTATGACGCCGGGCGGGCGGTGTGGTTGCGGGGAGATGGCCGTGGCCAATTCGCCGTGGTTCCAGGCCAAGTCAGCGGAGTGAAGGTCTACGGGGAAGGCCGTGGGAGCGCGCTGTGCGATTACGATGGCGACGGGCGTGTGGACTTGGTGGTGGGTCAAAACGGTGCAGAAACCAAGCTCTATCACAATGTCGGAGCGAGGCCGGGGCTTCGGTTGCGGTTGGTGGGTCCTGCGGGAAACCCGACGGGAGTGGGCGCCGTGGTGCGGCTGCGTTTCGGTGAGCGCTGGGGCCACGCGCGCGAAATTCACGCGGGCGGCGGGTATTGGTCGCAAGACAGCGCCGTGCAAGTCTTGGGTACGATCGAGCCGCCCACGGCGGTATCGGTCCGGTGGCCGGGTGGCAAGATCGAGGAGGTTGCCGTGCAACCAGGGGCAAAGGAAATGACAGTGACACTCACCGGAAATGGCAAAGGAAGATAGCCCCATGAGACCCGCAGAGTTGCTGGTGATCTGTACTTGAAGACGAATTCTGAAGCAACGCCGCTCTCCCAGGGAAAGCGAAGACTCTTTCGCTGGACGGCGGCACTGGTTGTTCCAGTCATCATCGCACTGGTTCTGGAGTTAACACTCTGGCTGGCCGGTTGGGGACACCCCACTCATTTCTTCCTGCCGCTGAATTCCGCCACCGCGGGCGTCTTTACCGAGAATCCGAAATTCGGCTGGAGCTTCTTCCCGCCTCGGCTGGCCCGGGCGCCGGAGCCCATTCGCTTGTCCCAGATGAAGCCGCCAGGGACGTATCGGCTATTTGTTTTCGGCGAATCCGCCGCGCTTGGGGATCCGGAACCGGCCTTCGGTTTTTCGCGCATTTTGCGGGAACTGCTCGAGGCGCGTTGTCCGGGAACCCGGTTCGAGGTCGTCAACGTTGCCATGACCGCCATCAGTTCACACACCGTTCTGAGCATTGCCCAGGATTGTGTTCGGTTCCAAGGCGACCTCTGGATCATCTACATGGGAAACAACGAAGTGATCGGGCCCTTCGGACCCGGTTCGGTCTTTGGCGCACGAGCTCCGCCAATGCCCCTCATCCGGGCGAATCTTGCGATGAAGCGGACCCGGTTGGGGCAACTCCTGGAACATCTTTGGCAGCGCGGACGAGTTCAGGCTCAGGGTGTCCGCCAATGGGAGGGCATGAAGATGATGCTCAACGAGCGCATTCGCGCGTCTGATCCTGCGATCGAGCGGGTTTACGACCACTTTAGCAGGGAACTTCCGGGAGATGCTCGCGACCGCGTCGCGGGCGGGCGCGAAGTCGATCGTGGGCTCGGTCGCTTCCAACTTGAAGGACTGTCCGCCTTTTCTCTCCCTGCATCGGCCTGATCTGACGGAGGTCGGCAAAGCGGAGTGGACCCGTTTATTCGAGGCCGCCACAGCGTTGGAGTCGAGTAGCCAATTCGAGCAAGCTCTGGCGCTTTACCGGCAAGCAGCCAAGATTGACTCGACCTACGCGGCCTTGGCTTTTCGCATGGGACGCTGCTATGGCGCCCTGGGGCAGGCAGTTTTGGCGGGAGAAGCGTTTACCCAGGCGCGAAACCTGGATACTCTAAGGTTCCGGGCGGACTCATCCATTGACGGTGTCATTCGAAATCAAGCCGTGCGCCGTGCCGGGCCAGACGTTCGTTTTTTTGACTCGACAGCCGTTCTGACCAACGCCTGTGCTTTGGGTATTCCCGGATCGGAATGCTTCTGGGATCATGTCCATTTCAACTTCGCGGGCAACTATCGAGTGGCCCGAGGCTTGGCGGAGCAGGTTCTCTCGCTCTTGCCGGAGTTTGTCCGCCGATCTTCCGAATCACGTGGTCAGGTGCTGACGGAGGCGGAATGCGCCGAGCGCCTCGCCCTCACGGACTACGATCAGCATTCCGTCCTGGAGCGAATGTGGCGACGCGTGCATGAGCCGCCGTTTACCGACCAACTCGACCACAACCACTTGCTGGAACGATGGTCGGGAATGTTGTCGAGCCTCAACCAGCGGACCGATGGGGACGGTCTGAATCGAGCCATCACCGTCTATCGGCAAGCGATGAAGCGGCGCCCGGACGACTGGAGGTTGCATCATCGCTTCGGTTTCATCCTCGAAGTCACAGGTGACTTGGCCGGCGCCGAGCAGCAGTGGCGACGAGTTGTCGAGATCGTTCCAGGATACGCCGATGCGTGGTACAAATTGGGCGATATGAGCGCTCGGACGGCGAGGCTGACTGAGGCGGAAGCCCATGATCGCCAAGTCATGCAACTCCGGCCTAACTCGTTCGAGGCCATGAACGGTTTGGGCTTGGTCTTTATGAGTAGAAGCCACTTGCACCTCAGCCGCATCCCCTTTGCGGCGCTGCCGCAATTCTTTTCCCTCCCCTCCTAAGCGCTGCAATTCCTCCACGACAATTCTCCGGGCCTTCGCCTCGGCGGCTTCCCTCCGGTCGCTCCCGTAATGGCTGGCACTCACTCGTTCGGCCGCCGAGGCCAGCAGTTCTTGCCGGAATTCCTCGCTGCCCAACCACCAGCCTCGGCGCAATTGGCGATGGTCCGCCGATTCTTCTTCCTGACGCCGTCTTTCCCTTTGCGAAGCAAATTCCCGTCGGCCCGACGCGCTGTCCTTGCGATTGTCTTGCACCTGCCATTTTGTCTTCTGGCAGGCTTGACCCAAAGCGGCCAGGAACCGCCCTCGGTCCTCATCGTCTTTAACCATGTCCTCTCGATGATCACCTCGGTTCATCAGATGATGAATGGCGCCGGGATACTCACGACGAAGTTGACGTGGCACGACCGCAGACTGCCGAAAGCAGGCATCCATGATCGTCAATTTCTTGTTTAAGTAGTAAGGACTGACACTTGTGCGCGAGAGCTTCTGGAAAATCGTTTGCCTTGTTGGTGCTTTCATCGACGCCCTTTGAGGCCACTATCAGTTGCCAACTCCGGTTGGTTCTTTGAGAGCTACCGGCTGACTGAAAACGCCGCCAGCGGTAAAGGTGACTTTGTTTCCACCATCAAGCGGGAAGACGCGACCGGTTTTCCTTTCGGTGATTTTCAAACTGCCGGAGAAGAGTTCGAGACCGCCGGAGTCGTCCGGGTGCATGGTCACTCCAAAATCTGTGCCGCGAATGCCAATCGCTCCAGCGGCTAGGTTGACCTTCATATTCTCTGGTCGAGCGCGCGCAACTTTGCCTGGCACCCACCGAAATACGCCCTTGAATACGGTGGCGACAATTTTTCGCGGGACTTTCAATGCGTCGGGGTCGTAGGCGAACTCGTCGAGAACCAAATCGGCGTTCGGGCCGAGGCTGAAAACGGTTTCGTCGAGCAGTAAAATTTGGAGATGTGCGTCGGGCCCGGTCAGCACACGCGCGCCAAGGCTGATCGGATCGCCCGCGTGGACGGCCAACTTGCGGCCATCGGCAGTAATCATCCGAATGTCCCCCCCCCCGCCCCGCCAACCGCCCCAATTCTGACAAACCCGACTGCTTTTTGAGCGGCAAGGGCTTCCAAAACGCTTTCATTGAATTTTTTGACCGCATCGCTACAGCTTTGAGCTTCCTTTACCAAGCGCTCTTTCTCGGCCAGGCATTTTCTCGCGAGCGGATCAGTTGCTGCGAAGTGCTTGCCGCCGCACTTTCCTTGCTTCTCTGTGTTCGAAATCGTTCAAGAACAGCCTCTCTCACGACCCACCGAGCGCGGTCGCGGACATCAAGCTGGCGCACTGGGACCGGCCTTACGGAGGCTGCCGGCTCCGGCGTCGCGCCTGGAGGAAACGGCTCTGGTCGGCGACAAAAGGAAGAACACTCCATGATGGAACCTCACCCGCATTTAATCGCACCCAGAGTTCGAGATCTGGCGCCCGGCTCGAATTGCCAGGGAGCAAGAAAGGGGAAGGAGTGGACAAATCTGGTGGAGCAGGGGGAACAGAAACCTGGATTAGTGGATGCGAACAACGCGACACTGGCCGGCCAACCGCGATGAACTCTGTACGAACCTGATCCAGGAAAACGTCATGCAAGCCATCGAGCCCATTATTTCCGGACATCCTTTCCTCAAAGGGCTAAGCCCGGAGCATCTCGAGATCCTCGCGGACTGTGCGATGCAAACGCAGTTCGAGCCGAACCAGGTGGTCTTCCGCGAGGGCGAAGTCGCCAATCGTTTCTACCTGATCTTGGAAGGCAAAGTGGCTCTGGAGTCGTCGGCCAAGGAAGGGGCGGTCATCTCCATCGAGACGATCGGCCCGGCCGAAGTCTTGGGATGGTCGTGGCTGTTTCCCCCCTATTACTGGCATTTCGATGCTCGGGCGCTGGTGCCGACCAAAGCGATCTTCTTTTATGGAACCCGGCTCCGGGAACGCTGCGAAGAGGATCATGATTTGGGTTACGAACTGATCCGGCGCACCGCCCAGGTGCTGATGCGGCGGCTGCAGTCAACCCGGCGCGAGTTGCTCGACCGGTCTTGATCGATCGCCGCAAGCGGATTCCTCCCGCCGGCGCGAGCTTGGCCCGCCGGTGGGGCTCAGTCGGTCTGGCTTTTCGAGTTCCCCTACCCGAGGTAAGGGAATCCCTTAGATACTCTAGTTGTTTACCACAAAAAACGACTAGCAGGGCTCCCGATTGTCGAGGTGGACCGGTTTCCCTAACTTGCGGTCATGCAGACAACAATTGTTCAGCAAGAATCCACGATAAGTCCCGAGCTGGAAGCGGCCCTTCCGGAGGTTGTCGGAACGCGGGCGACCCGGGTTGACGCGCGGGTTATCGATTTGCCCCAGAAGCGCGAGATCTCCCAAAAGCTTAAGGAAAAAAGTATGACCTCGAATAACCACAAGAAACTGATCGAAGCCCTGACCAACTCCACGCTTTATCAGGATTACGAGCGTGCCTTCACCGAGGCCACCGGGTTGCCGATGGCGTTGCGTCCGGTGGAATCGTGGCAATTGCCTCTGCATGGCAAAAAAGGCGAAAATCCGTTTTGCGCGCTGATGGCCCAGAAGAGCCGATCGTGCGCGGCGTGCCTCCAGGTGCAGCAGGAGGTGTCCGAGAACGGCACCCGCGAGGCCCATACGGTCGTTTGCTTCTCTGGGATGACCGATACCTCCGTGCCGGTGCGCATGGGCGAACAACTGATCGGTTTTCTGCAGACGGGCCAGGTTTTCCGGAAGAAACCGACTCCGGCTCAGTTTGACCGGACCGCCAAATTGGCAACGGAATGGGGTGTCCAGGGTGATTTGAATCAGCTCAAGGAGGCCTATTTCGGCACGCGCGTCCTGTCGCCCAAGCAATATGACGCGATGGTCAAACTGCTCTCCATTTTCGCCAATCACCTGTCGATGGTGGGCAATCAAGTGGCGGTCCAACGGGAGAATTCCGAGCAACCGGTGATCGCCAAAGCCAAGGAATTCATCCGGGAAAACCAGGGCGAAGATCTGAATTTAGGCCTGGTGGCAAAGGCGGTGAATACAAGCACGTTCTATTTCTGCAAAATGTTCAAGAAGGTCACCGGCCTGAACTTCACCGATTACCTTTCCCGCCTGCGGGTTGAAAAGGCGAAGAATCTCCTGCTCAATCGCAATTTGCGGATCAGCGAAATTGCTTACGAAGTGGGATTCCAGTCGCTCACTCACTTCAATCGCGTGTTCAAGAAAATCGTCGGTCAGGCGCCCACTGAATACCGGTCGAAATTGCCCCCGACGTGATCATCCGCCCGTCGGGTGGAGGGCCACGGTCGTCCGCCCCGGAGTGAGGGTCGGAGCAGGCCATTGGCCCCCGGGGAGAGGAGTCTGGGACGAGACTCGACAACCGGGGGCGAATGGCGTATTCGGACGGCATCAGCGCACTCGGCTCAAACTGGTTCTCTAGGTTGATGGATAAGCCCGCCTTCGAAAAGAAGCTGATCGGCGGCGTGGCGTTGGCGTTGGCTCTTCTGGGTCTAAGCGGCGTTGGATCGTATCGGACGGTCCGGCATCTGACCGAAACCTCCAAGGCGGTGGGCCATTCCCAGATGACGATCGCCCGGGAAGAGAACCTTTTGGCCAAATTGACGGAGGTGGAGACGGGTTTCTATGGATTCGTGATCACTCGTGACGAGTCCTTTCTCCATTCGTACTTGGCGGCCACGAATCGCGTCGAATCGCTTCGCCTGGAACTCAGGGAACTGCTCGCGGAACACTCGACTCTCCTCGAAAAGCAGCGGCAACTCGATCAGCTCATCCGGCGCCAGCAGGTCTTGATTCAACAGGGCATCGAGACGCGAAAAAGCGGCGGATGGGATGCCGCCGCCGCCTCGGTCGGCGCGGGGGAGGTGAGACAGATCATGGAGGGCATCCGGCGGATCATGCTGGACCTGATCCAGGCGGAACAGCACGTATTGCGCGCTCGTGAATCCGTCTCGGAAAGCGGCAGCCGTCAATCTCTTCTCGTTGTCCTGGGGTTCGGGAGTCTGAGCGTGGTCCTTCTGACCGCCATCTTCGCCCTGCTCCTGCGGGAAATGGTCCGACGCAGCCAAAGCGAGGAGTCGTTGCGCAAAGCCTGGAGTGAATTGGAACTTCGGGTCCGCGAAAGAACGGTGGAGCTGGGGCAGGCCAACGCCTCCTTGCAGCGGGAGATCGCCGAACACAAGCGGTCGGCCCAAGCCTTGCGCGACAGTGAAGAAACCATTCGAGCCATCGTCACGACCGCCGTGGAAGCGATTGTCACCATTGACGAGCAGGGCATCATCGAGTCTGTCAACGCCGCCGCCGAGCGGATGTTTGGCTACCCGGCCGCCGAGATGCTGGGCCACAATGTCAGCCTGCTCATGCCGTCGCCGGATCGAGAGCAACACGATGGATACATCGCCAGCTTCCGACGGACGGGACAGGCCAAGGTCATCGGGGTTGGCCGGGAGGTGGTCGCGCAACGCCAAGACGGAACCCGGTTTCCCGTGGATTTGGCGGTGAGCGAAGTGCGCCTGGCCCATCGCCGGATCTTCACCGGATTTGTCCGCGACATCACCGAGCGCAAGCGGGCCGACGAGAAGCTCGCCGAGTTGGCCCGGACGCTCGCGGAAAAAAACAAAGAGTTGGAAACCATCGTCTATGTGGCGTCGCACGATCTGCGTTCGCCGCTCGTCAATATTCAGGGCTTCAGCCGGGAGTTGTCGCACGCCTGCGAACAGATCCGCCTGCTCCTGGACAGTCCGGCGGACCCGGCCACCGTGAAACGCCAACTGACGACCACCCTCGATCAGGAGGTGCCGGAGGCGCTGGAGTTTATCCAAGCGGGCGTCGCCAAGATGGACGCCTTGCTGGCCGGCTTTCTCCGGTTTTCCCGGCTCGGTCGATTGGCCCTCCGGATCCAAGAGCTGGACATGAATTGGATGCTCGCGGACATCGCCCGGACCATGGAGTTCCAGTTCAAACAGGCCGGAGCCACCCTGCACGTGGACAAGCTCCCGACGAGCCTCGGGGATCCGACCCAGATCAACCAAGTGTTCACCAATCTGTTGGACAATGCGCTCAAGTACCTTGATGGATCGAGACCCGGACGGATTGCGGTGACCGGCTGGCGTGACGAAGGGAGATGCGGCTACAAGGTGCAGGACAACGGCATCGGGATCGCGTTGGAGCATCAAGGCAAGATCTTCGAAGTCTTTCACCGGCTCGACCCGTCGGCCACCGAGGGGGAAGGATTGGGACTGGCGATCGCCCAGAGAATCCTCGAACGGCAAAACGGCCAGATCTGGGTTGAATCGACCCCGGGTGTCGGCAGCATTTTTTTTGTTTCCTTGCCGAACGCCTGACTCCTCTTGACTATGGCTGAACCGATGCGAAGAGAAGTTGTGATCCTGGTTGCCGATGATGATCCGGGCCACGCGCGTTTGATCAACAAGAACCTAGTCCGGGCCGGGCTGGCCAACCGGGTGGAACACTTTGAGAATGGTCAGGAGATCCTGGATTTCCTGTTTCGGCGCGGGGAGGGACGCAAGCGCGCCCCGGAAACGCCTTACCTGATGCTGCTGGATATCCGGATGCCCAAGGTCGATGGCGTGGAGGTGCTCCGGCAAATCAAGCAGGATCCGGAATTGCGCAAGATTCCCGTGAGCATGCTGACCACGACGGATGATCCCCTCGAGGTGGAGCGTTGCCATGGCTTGGGTTGCAGCAATTACCTGGTCAAACCGGTCGATTACGAGAAGTTCGCGGATTCCATCAAACAACTCGGCTTCTTTATCACGCTGGTCCAGGTTCCGGACATCAAGGGTCCGTCCCAGGACTTTCCCTAGATGAACCGCGTTGGCCCAGAGATGAGGCCGGTTCGGCGGTCGTCCGGCGTCCCGAGGGCCTCGCTGGACCGTTGATGGCGCTTTGGCATGGAAGAGCCCCCTCATCCCGCAACGATTCTGGTGGTCGATGACGACCAGGGATTGCTCCGACTCATCGAGAAGTCCTTGCGCCGCGCTGGCTTCGTCGCGGCCACGACTCATTCCGGCAGCGCCGCCATCGATTGGCTGAGCCAGAACCGGGCGGACTTGGCCTTGGTGGATCTGAAGTTGCAGGACATTACCGGGCCGGACCTATTGAGTCAGTTGGCCGAGACCCACCGTTCGGTCCCTTTCATCATCATCACCGGCCAGGGAGATGAACGCGTGGCGGTGGACATGATGAAGCGGGGGGCGGTCGATTACCTGGTCAAGGACAAGGAGTTTCTCGAGCTGGTCCCGGCGGTGGTGCGTCGGGCTCTGGCCCAGCTCGAGAAGGAACGCCGGTTGGCGGCCATGGAAGAGGCGTTGCGAGTGAGCGAGGAGCGCTTTCGCATCGTGCTGAAAAACTCGCCGATCATGGTCTTCCGCCAGGATCGGGAGCTTCGCTATACCTGGATTCACAACTCGGTCCATTTTCCGGAAGCCGCCTTTCTCGGGAAGACGGACGCGGAGCTGTTCCCACCGGAGGAGAGCGCCCGCCTGAACGAGCTCAAACGCCGCGTGCTGAAGAGTGGCCTCGGGCTGCGGGAGGAGGTTTACTGGACGCTGGGCGGAGAGACGTTGACCTTTGATCTGACCGTCGAGCCGGTGCGCGACGCCAGCGGCGCCGTTTCGGGTATCACCTGCGCCGCGATGGATATCACCAAACGCAAGCGGGCCGAAGTCCGCCAACTCGTCGAGTATGGGACCACCCGGACGTTGGCCGAGGCGGAGTCGTTGTCCGGGGCGACGCCACGAATCCTGCAGGTGGTTTGCGAAACCCTGGGGTGGAGTTTTGGCGAGCTTTGGACGGTGGATCGCGAAGCGGGGGTTCTGCACTGCGTGGAAGTCTGGCATCAACCCAGGGTCGAGTACCGGGCCTTCGAAGCCCTGACCCGGCTGACCCGCTTCTCGGTCGGCGTCGGTTTGCCCGGGCGGGTTTGGGAGAACGGCAAGCCTCTTTGGATTGCCGAAGTGGCCGAAGACGAGAATCTGCCCCGATCCCAAGTGGCGTTGTCCGAGGGACTGTGCAGCGCGTTCGCGTTTCCAATCTTGCTCGGCCATGAAGTCCTGGGCGTGATGACATTTTTCAGCCGGGAGATTCGCAGGCCGGACTCGGATCTCCTGCAGATGTTCGCGGCTATCGGGAGCCAGGTCGGCCAGTTTATCGAGCGGAAGCGCGCCGAGGATGCCTTGCGACAGAAGGAACAGCATTACCGATCCCTCATTGAGACGGCGGGGAGCGTGGTCATTTGCCTGTCGCCCGATCACCGGATTTTCGAGTGGAATCGGGAGGCGGAACGGGTCTTTGGCTGGAAGAAATCGGAGGTGTTGAACCAGGACTACTTCGAGCTGTTTCTGCCCGGGTCGGTGCGGCCGAAAGTGGCGGAGGACTTCAGTCGAGTGCTGGCGGGCGAAACGACCCGGGGATTCGAGAATCCCATTCGGACTCGCGCGGGCGTGGAGCGGATTCTGCAATGGAACATCGCCCGCCTTTCCGGCATCAAAGGCGAAGCGCTCGGGATCATCGCCATCGGACAGGATGTGACCGAGGGCAAGGAATCCGAGGAAGCTCTGCGGCAGAGTGAAGCCAGCCTTCGCAAAGCGCAGGCCATCGCCCACCTCGGAAATTACAACCTCAGGATCACGGGCCTGGCCGCGGACGAGTGGTCCGACGAAAGCCAGCGCATTCTCGGACTTGACCCGGCTCAAGGTGCCCTGTCGCTCGAGGAGCATCTTCGCCGCATCGTTCATCCGGAAGATCAAATGCTGGCGCGCCGAGTGGTCGAGCAAAGCCTCGCGAACGCGGTGGCCTTTGATGTCGAATACCGGGTCGCACGTCCGGATGGTTCCATCCGTTATGTCCAGAGCACGGGCGAGCCCGTCTTCGGCGCGGATGGAAAGCCCGTCCGGCTGGTCGGGACCCTTCTGGATGTGACCGAGCGAAAACAACTGCAGAACGAGATTCTGCGCATCAGCGAACTGGAACAGCACCGGATTGGGCAGGACCTGCATGACGGTCTTTGCCAGCACCTCGCGGGAATCGAATTGATGAGCCGCGTCCTGGAGCAGACCCTCGCGAAAAAATCGAAGTCCACCGCCGGACAGGCGGCCAAGATCGCCGAGTACGTCCGCGAGGCCATCTCCCAAACCCGCATGCTGGCCCGCGGGCTCTCTCCCGTCGTCCTCGAATCGGAGGGACTGATGTGCGCGCTTCAGGAATTGGCGAGCAATACGGAGAAACTTTTTCACATCTCTTGCGTGTTCCGCAGCGAGAGTTCAGTCTTGATCGAAGATATCGTGATGGCCACGCACCTTTACCGCATCGCCCAGGAGGCTGTCAGCAATGCCATCAAACACGGGAAATCCAGTCACATTGAAATCGGCCTGTTCCGGGACGGGGGTGTTCTCACGCTGGTCGTCAAGGACAACGGCGTGGGCATCGCCGAGGTGCTGCCCCACGACAAGGGCATGGGCCTGCGCATTATGCGCTATCGAGCCGCCATGATTAACGCGTCGCTCGCGCTGCAGCGAGAGCCCGGAGGGGGCACCACCATCCAGTGTTTCCTCGAGACGCCCGCCGGTCCCACCGCCCCTCCGGCCCTGCCATGACCGCCAAACCGCCCCGCCACAACGCCCGTCCGGGCAAGTCGCCCAAGCGAATTCTCATCGTCGATGATCATCCGATGATGCGGGAGGGATTGGCCCAGTTGATCAGCACGGAATCTGATTTGGCGGTGTGCGGCCAAGCCGAGACCGCTTTCAAAGCCATGGACGCCATCGCGTCCCTGCAGCCGGATCTGGTGCTCCTGGACATCACCCTGCCCGACAAGAGCGGCCTCGAGGTGATCAAGGATATTCTCGCCATGCATGCCCACCAGCCCATCCTGGTCATCTCCATGCATGACGAATCGCTTTACGCGGAACGAGTGCTCCGGGCCGGAGGACTGGGTTACATCATGAAACAGGAGGGCGGCCAGAAGCTCATGCAAGCCATCCGCCGCGTCCTGACCGGGCAGATTTACGTGAGCGAGAAGATGTCGGCCAAGATCCTGGAGATCTTCTCGGGCCGGCGCGCCGAGGGCGGCGAATCGCCGGTCGCCCAACTGACGGACCGCGAATTCGAGGTTTTCCAGTTGATCGGGGGCGGCAAAGGCACCCGCGAGATTGCCGAACATCTCCATCTCAGCGTCAAGACGGTCGAAGTGCATCGCGCCAATATCAAACAGAAGCTCAAACTCCAGACCGCTCCGGAACTGATTCGTTTCGCCGTGCGCTGGATGGAGACGCAAAGCACCGGCTGAGTCTCCCCCCTAAGAGTATCTCCTAGGGCGACTAGTCCGTTGGCGGACCGGCGTATCGGGGGCTCTCCCAATTGTGACGGGTGCAAGCCGTTCGTATATTCTCCAGCGAGAACCGGAGCTCTGAGATCCGTCCCAAACTGTGAACGCCAATTCGCCCCCCCAACCCGTCATCAATGTTGTGACCGCCTACGAGGATTTCGCCACGGGCAAGCGGGCGATCGCCACCTACTCCAATCTGGTTCTGCGCTTGGGACACGAATTCCAGTTCCGAGCGAACATGTGGAAGTTCGACGTCCTGCAGCACCCCAAACTGCAGGACATGGCGGCGAGCGACGCTCTCGAAGCGGAGGTCATCATCATTTCGACCCATGGCGAGGGAGACTTGCCCGACGGGGTGAAGGACTGGATCCGGCGCTGGGTCGGCCCGAAAATCAAAAAGCCCCGCGCTCTGATCGCCCTGTCCGATCCTCCCGAGGTTGGCGTGGTCACGCCCGGTTCCATCCGAGCCTATCTGCGCCAGGTAGCTCGGGAGGGCAAAATGGACTTCTTCGCCCGGCCTGGGGAACCGGCGAACCACGCCCGACTGAACGCGAAGAGCGGCTCCGGTCGGACCGCGCGCCCGGCCTTCTCCTTCGAGGGAATTCTGGCGCAGTGAGACGCGGCGGGCCGGGGAGGAAAGGGTGCGTGAAGTGGATTGGCGAGGGCAATTCCCGTCCGTTCTTTGGCAAAAAAAGGGGAGAGCCTGCGTCGGAGTTCCTCTACTGTGAAACCACTGTATGACATCGGCATCTGGATCCAATTCGAAGAACCGTCCCGAGGAGACTGACTCCCATGAAGCAGAGGCGGAGAACAAGCCGGCCCTCGAGCCCGCTCATGATGTGGCGCGTTTGGACCGAGTGGATCCGCTCGATGCGATCTTCGCGCCGAAAACGGTCGCGGTGATAGGAGCGACCGAGGCGAAGGGCAGCGTGGGCCGCGCCGTCTGGGAAAACCTCCGGGCCAGCGCCTTCACGGGTGAACTCTTTCCCGTCAACATCAAGAGTCCCACGATCCTGGGGGTCAAGGCCTATCCCCACGTCGGGGACATTCCCAAGAAGGTGGATCTCGCCGTGATCGTCACCCCGGCGGGCACTGTCCCGAGCATCATCGGGGAATGCGCCGAAGCCAAGGTGCCCGGAGTGGTCATCATCTCCGCCGGCTTCAAGGAAATCGGGCCGGCGGGCACCGCCCTGGAACAGGATGTCCTCGCCCGAATCCGCAAGGCCAACATGCGTTTGATTGGCCCCAATTGTCTCGGGATCATGGTTCCGCACATTGGATTGAATGCCACCTTCGCCGCGGGGATCGCTCGGCCGGGCAACGTGGGATTTATCAGTCAGAGCGGCGCGCTCTGCACCGCGATTCTGGATTGGAGTTTCCGGCAAAATGTCGGGTTCAGCGCGTTCATTTCGGTCGGTTCGATGCTCGATGTGGGCTGGGGCGACTTGATTTATTACCTGGGCGATGATCCCCACACCAAGAGCATCGTGATTTACATGGAGTCGATCGGCGATGCGCGCTCCTTCCTTTCAGCCGCCCGGGAAGTGGCCCTGAGCAAGCCGATCATCCTCATCAAAGTCGGCCGCACCGAAGCTGCCGCCAAAGCCGCGGCCTCGCATACGGGGTCCTTGACCGGAAGTGACGAAATCCTGGCGGCGGCGTTTCGCCGCGCGGGTGTGCTGCGCGTGGACACGATTGCCGAGCTTTTCAAGATGGCCGAAGTGCTGGCCAAACAGCCGCGTCCGAAAGGTCCGAGGCTGACCATCGTGACCAACGCCGGCGGGCCGGGCGCTCTGGCCACGGACATGTTGATCTCGAACGGCGGCGCTCTCGCCGAGGTGGCGCCGGAGACCATGGAAGCGCTCAACAAGATCCTCCCCGGTCCTTGGAGCCACGGCAATCCCATCGATGTCCTGGGCGACGCCGGCGCCGATCGCTATGCCAAGACGATCGAGCTCGCCGCCAACGATCCGAACAGCGACGGTTTGCTCGTGGTTTTGACTCCGCAGGCCATGACCGAGTGTACCGCGACGGCGGAGGCTTTGAAGTCGTTCGCCAAGCTCGAGGGGAAGCCGATTCTGGCCAGTTGGATGGGGGGCATTTCCGTGGATGCGGGCAAGGACGTTTTGAATGCGCTCAACATCCCGACCTTCGAATATCCGGACACGGCGGCCCGCGCGTTCAACTACATGTGGCGTTATAGCCGCAATCTCCACGGGCTTTATGAGACTCCGATGGTCGCGGTCGATTCGAGCCAGACCGTGGTCCGGCGCGAACGGGCCGAGAAGATCATCGACACCGCGCGCAAAGCGGGCCGAACCATTTTGACCGAGATCGAGTCCAAGGAAATCCTCGAAGCCTACGGGATTCCCACCGTCCCGACCCGCTTGGCCACCACCGCGGAGGACGCGGTCAAGCTGGCCGCCGACTCCGGCTATCCGGTCGTCTTGAAGCTGCACTCGGAAACGATCACGCACAAGACCGATGTCGGCGGGGTGCAACTGAATTTGCAGGGAGCCGCGGCGGTCCGACGGGCTTTCGAGACAATCGAATCCGGCGTGCAGAAGAAGGCCGGAGCCGGCCATTTCCAAGGCGTCACGGTCCAGCCCATGATCATCCGCAAGGGCTATGAGTTGATCATTGGCAGCAGCCTCGATCCTCAGTTCGGACCGGTCTTGCTCTTTGGCTCGGGCGGCGTGCTCGTCGAAGTTTACAAAGATCGCGCCCTGGGGCTGCCGCCGCTGACGGCGACGCTGGCTCGGCGGATGATGGAACAGACCAGAATCTACACAGCCTTGCAGGGGGTCCGTGGCCAAAAGCAGATCGATCTGGCCCATCTCGAACAACTCCTGGTTTCTTTCAGTTACCTCGTCGTCGAGCAGAAGTGGATTTCCGAGATTGACATCAATCCCCTGCTGGCGGCGACCGAAGGGCTGGTCGCGCTCGACGCCCGGGTGCTGATCCATCCCCCGGAGGTGACCGAAGACAAATTGCCGAAACTGGCGATTTGTCCGTATCCGACGCACTACGTCACTCCGTGGAAGATGAAGGACGGCACGCCGGTGACCTTGCGTCCCATTCGGCCCGAGGATGAGCCCTTGATGGTGAAATTCCATGAGACGCTTTCCGAGGACAGTGTCTATTTTCGTTATTTCCACTTTATGAAGCTCAGTCAACGCGTGGCGCATGAACGGCTGACCCGCGTTTGCTTCATTGATTACGACCGCGAGATGGCCCTCGTTGCGGACCACAAAAATCCCGGAACCGGAATGCACGAGATTCTCGCGGTCGGTCGCTTAATCAAGTCCCACGGCACCAGCGAAGCCGAGTTCGCCGTGCTGGTGCGCGATCAGTACCAGCGCCGGGGCTTGGGCACGCAGTTGCTCCGCCGATTGGTGGAAATCGCGCGCCAGGAAAAGCTGCGCCACATCACCGCCGACGTACTGCCGAACAACACGGGCATGCTCCGGATCTGCAAGAAACTCAGCTTCCGCCAGCGGCGCTCGGACAGCCAGCTCGTGAAAGTCGAACTGGCGTTGTGAGGTGTCCGGGCCGGGCAGAACGCCGATCGCCCGGCGCCCGGCGCGCTTCAACCGGCCCGAGCAAGCGGCGGGGCCAGTGTCCGCCGGCGAATTTCTCCCAGGCGTCGTCGGGCCGCCGCCCTCGGGAGTCGGGTTGTGCCCGCAGAGGATCGTAACGGAATTGAGCCATGAAAAAGGGTACCAAAGTCACCATTGACGGCAATGAGGCGGCGGCTTATGTCGCGTATCACGCCAGCGAAGTCATCGCCATTTATCCCATCACCCCGTCGTCCAACATGGGCGAGCTGGCCGATCAGTGGGCGGCCGAAGGACGGCAGAATCTCTGGGGCAGCGTCCCCTCCGTGATTGAGATGCAGAGCGAAGGCGGCGCCGCCGGCGCATTGCATGGCGCCCTCCAAACCGGGGCTCTGGCCACGACCTTCACCGCGTCGCAGGGCCTGCTCCTGATGATCCCAAACATGTACAAGATCGCCGGGGAACTGACCTCGACGGTGTTTCATGTGGCGGCGCGCTCCCTGGCGGCGCAGGCTCTCTCGATCTTCGGTGATCACAGCGATGTGATGGCGGCGCGCGCCACGGGCTTCGCGCTGCTTTCGTCGAACTCGGTTCAGGAAGCGATGGATATGGCGCTGATCGCTGAGGCCGCCACCCTCGAGTCACGCGTCCCCTTCCTGCATTTCTTCGATGGCTTCCGCACCTCCCATGAAGTCGCCAAGATCGACCAACTGAGCGCGGAAGAAATCGGCGCGATGATCGATGACGATTTGGTGCGCGCTCATCGCGCCCGGGCCCTCACTCCCGATCGCCCGATGATTCGCGGCACGGCGCAGAATCCGGACGTCTATTTCCAGGCTCGCGAATCGGTCAACCCTTTCTACCTGGCCTGTCCGGCCATCGTTCAGAACGCGATGGAAAAGTTTGCTCAGCTCACCGGGCGTCAGTATCGGCTGTTTGATTATGTCGGAGCGCCGGACGCGGAGCGCGTGGTGGTGATGATGGGGTCGGGGGCGGAGGCGGCGCAAGAAACGGTCGAGTATCTGCTGGCCCGGGGCGAAAAGGTGGGCGTGCTCAAAGTTCGCCTCTATCGGCCGTTCTCCCTCGAGCACTTCCGGGCCGCGCTTCCGGCCACCGTCAAGGCGATCGCGGTCTTGGACCGAACCAAGGAGCCGGGCAGCCCCGGAGAACCGCTCTATGTGGATGTGGTGACCGCGGTGAGTGAACTCATGGCCGCCGGCGAAGCGCCGTTTCGCGGTCATCCCCGGATCATCGGCGGACGCTATGGGCTTTCCTCGAAGGAATTCACGCCGGCCATGGTCAAAGCCGTGTTCGATGAAATCGCGAAGACGCAACCGAAAAACCACTTTACGGTCGGCATCATCGATGACGTCACCCATACGAGCCTGCCCTTCGATCCGGAATTCTCCACGGAAAACGGAGATGTCGTTCGCGCCCTTTTCTATGGACTGGGGGCCGACGGAACCGTCGGTGCGAACAAGAATTCGATCAAGATCATCGGGGAAGAGACGCCGAATTACGCCCAGGGCTATTTTGTTTACGATTCAAAGAAATCGGGGTCGATGACGACGTCGCATTTGCGTTTCGGCCCCCGTCCGATCCGCTCCACCTACTTGATTCGGGAAGCCAGTTTCGTCGCCTGCCATCAGTTTGCCTTTCTGGATCGGTTTGACGTCTTGAAGGCGGCGGCGCCAGGCGCCACGTTTTTGCTGAACAGCCCCTTCGAACCCGACCAGGTGTGGGACCGAATGCCTCGCACGGTTCAGGAGAGAATCATTCGCAAAAAACTGCGCTTCTATGTGATCGATGCCAACCGGGTCGCCCGGGAAACTGGCATGGGCGGGCGCATCAACACGATCATGCAAACCTGCTTCTTCGCCGTGAGCGGAGTGCTGCCCCGGACTGAAGCGATCGCCGCCATCAAGCACGCGATCGAAAAGACCTTTGGCAAGCGGGGTGAAACCGTGGTGCAAAAGAATTTTGCGGCCGTGGACGCGACATTGTCGCAGATGCATGAGGTCGCGGTGCCCGAGAAAGTAAGCGCGACCTTTGACCTCCGTCCGCCCGTGCCGGCCGGCGCGCCCGACTTCGTCCATCGAGTGACGGCCCCGATCATCGCCGGGCTGGGCGATGATCTGCCGGTGAGCGCGATGCCCATCGATGGAACTTATCCGACCGGCACGACGCAATGGGAGAAGCGGAACATCGCCCTGGAGATTCCGGTCTGGGACCCGGAACTCTGCATCCAGTGCGGCAAGTGCGTGCTGGTCTGTCCGCACGCGACCATTCGCTCGAAGATCTTCGAACCGGCTTGGTTGAGCGATGCTCCGCCGACCTTCAAGACCATCGCGGCCCGCTGGCAACAATTCAAAGGCCATCGGTTCAGCCTGCAAGTGGCGCCGGAGGATTGCACCGGCTGCACGTTGTGCGTGCAGGTCTGCCCGGTGAAGAGCAAGAGTGAGTCGAAACACAAAGCGATCAACATGGCCCCGCAGCCGGCGCTCCGGGAGCAGGAAAACCAGAACTGGGATTTCTTCCTGAAATTGCCCGAAATCGGACGTTCCGCGTTGAACCATGGACAGGTCAAAGATGTCCAGTTGCTCGAGCCGTTGTTTGAGTTTTCCGGGGCGTGCGCGGGTTGCGGCGAGACCCCCTATCTCAAGCTCTTGAGCCAGTTGTTCGGGGATCGGACCATGATTGCCAACGCCACCGGCTGTTCGTCGATCTATGGCGGCAATCTGCCCACGACTCCCTGGTCCCAGAACCGCGATGGCCGCGGTCCGACCTGGTCCAACTCACTGTTCGAAGACAATGCCGAATTCGGTTTGGGCATGCGTCTGGCCTTGGATCAGCAAGGGCAATTCGCCCGCGAATTGGTCCAGCGACTCGGAGCCGCGGTGGGCGATGAGTTGGTCAAAGGCTTGGTCACCGGCGACCAAGCCACCGAGACCGGGATCCACGAGCAACGCCAGCGCGTCGCCGTGCTGAAGGAGAAGCTCAAGGGACTGGACAGCGCCGACGCGCGCAATTTGATCGCGGTGGCCGACTCCCTGGTGCGCAAGAGTGTCTGGATTATCGGCGGCGATGGCTGGGCCTACGACATCGGCTTCGGAGGTTTGGACCACGTCCTCGCCTCTGGACGCAAGGTCAACGTGCTCGTGCTCGACACCGAGGTCTATTCCAACACCGGCGGACAGATGTCCAAATCCACTCCACGCGGCGCCGTGGCCAAATTTGCGGCCGGCGGGAAGTCGCTCGGGAAAAAGGATCTCGCCATGATTGCCATGACTTACGGCAACATCTACGTGGCGCGAGTGGCCATGGGCAGCAGTGATACCCATACGGTCAAGGCCTTCCTCGAAGCGGAGGCTTATCCGGGCCCATCCCTGATCATCGCCTACAGCCATTGCATCGCCCACGGCTACGATCTGGCCCGAGGCTTGGATCAGCAGAAGGCGGCGGTCCTGTCCGGGCATTGGCCGCTCATGCGCTACAATCCCGAGCTGCGCAAGACGGGGCAGAATCCATTGCAGATGGATTCCAAGGCGCCGTCGGTCAGCCTCGAAAGCTACGTTTACAACGAAACGCGCTATCGCATGCTGGCTCACAGTGATCCCGAACGAGCGAAATTGCTCCTCGAACAAGCCCAAAGCGACGTGCGCGCCCAGTGGCGTCAGTACGAGCATTGGGCGAGCCTGACGTCGGAAACCCCGAACCCGCCCACTCCATGATCGATCTATCCACCACTTATCTCGGCCGCGCGCTCAAGAATCCGCTCGTGGTTTCGGCTTCGCCCTTGTGCGAAAGTCTCGACAACCTTCGTCAGATGGAGGATGCCGGCGCAGGGGCCATCGTCCTGCATTCGCTCTTCGAAGAGCAGATCACCTTCGAAAGCCAGGAACTGGATTGCTACCTGTCCTCCGGCACCGAGAGTTTTGCCGAATCTCTGACCTACTTCCCGGAGATGGAACACTTCAATCTGGGTCCGGACGGTTATCTGGAGCATGTGCGCCGCGCCAAGGCGGCGGTCGATATTCCCATCATTGCCAGCCTGAACGGAGTTTCGACCGGCGCCTGGATTGAGTACGCTCGCAAGATGGAAGAAGCGGGCGCGGACGCTTTGGAGCTGAACATCTACTTCATTCCGACCAGCATCGAGATGACCGGAGGACAGGTGGAGCAGATGTACATCAACCTGGTCCGGGACGTGAAGCAGTGCGTGCGCATCCCGGTGGCGGTCAAAGTCAGTCCGTTCTTCAGCTCCATGGCCAACATGGCCTCGCATTTCGATCGCTCCGGCGCGGATGGCCTCGTGCTGTTCAACCGCTTCTACCAGCCTGATTTTGACCTTGAGCGTCTGGAAGTCGTGCCGCACTTGAACCTGAGCACCTCGGTGGAGCTGCGCCTGCGCTTGCATTGGGTGGCGATTCTCTTCGGACATGTCAAAGCGGATCTCGCGGTCACGGGAGGGGCTCACACGGCCTTGGACGTTCTCAAGTCGATGATGGCCGGGGCGCGCGTCGTCATGCTCACTTCCGCGCTGCTCAAACATGGCATCGGCCATCTCTCCACCATCCTGACGGACGTCGCGAAATGGATGGAGGAGCACGAATACGAATCGATCCGGCAGATGCAAGGGAGCATGAGCCATCAATCTGTCGGCGAGCCGGCGGCCTTCAAGCGGGGCAATTACCTGCGGGTGCTCAGTTCCTACGCCCTCCCCAAGGCGAGCTAATTCCACTTTGCTTTCAAGTTGAGCGCAATTAGCCCTCACCCGTCCTTCGG
>CAYHFE010000066.1:0-20981 GCA_964355375.1 uncultured Verrucomicrobiota bacterium | reverse complement strand
CGAAGGTTTGGACGGTCAACCGAAATACGACCTGACCCGGTTTAACGACGAGTACTTCGCCCGCCTGCGCACCCGCGTCCAGGCCGCACGCGACCGTAATATTTACGTGTCGGTGATGCTGTTCGAGGGCTGGAGCGTGGAGAAGAAGGGGCAGGCGGGCAATCCCTGGCAGGGCCATCCCTTTAACAAGGCAAACAACATCAATGGCATTGACGGTGACCTGAACGGCGACGGCCAAGGGCCGGAAATCCACACGTTGAATGCGCCCCAAGCGATCCTTAACCATCAGCAGGCCTATGTGCGCCGCGTCATTGACACCCTGAACGACCTGGACAATGTGCTTTTCGAGATTGGCAACGAGATGCACACCGGCTCCGTCCAGTGGCAGTATCGCATGATTGACTTCATCCACGCCTGCGAGAAGCGAAAACCCAAGCAGCATCCGGTCGGCATGACCGGCGCGCCCATTGACAATGCCGCGCTGTTCGCCAGTCCGGCGGACTGGATCGCGCCCACCGGGAAGGACGGGTACAACAGCGACCCACCCGCCGCCGATGGCCGCAAGGTGATCCTCTCGGATGTGGACCATGTCTGGCCGCGGAACTTCCCGCAATGGCCGTGGAAGAGCTTCACGCGTGGTCTGAACACCGCCTTCATGGACCTCTATGGCGCGACCAGAATCGGCGATAAGGAGATCAAGACTTTGAAGTTCGTCGGCGACTGGCTCGACAATCATGAGACCGCCCGCCAACAGATGGGGTACACCTTGGCCTTCGCCCGGCGGATGAACCTCGCTGCCATGACACCGCAGCCGCCACTGGCATCCACCGGCTACTGTCTCGCCCGCGCCGCAGCGACCGACGCGGAGTATCTGGTTTACTTTCCGGACGGTGGTGAGGCAACCGTGGAACTGTCAGCTTCGCCGGGAAAACTGGCGTTCGAGTGGTTCAACCCCAAACAAGGCGCAACGGTTTCGCGCGGGGAGGTGGCCGGCGGCGCAGCGCGGGGATTCAAGTCCCCGTTTGACGGCGACGCGGTGCTTTACCTCAAGACTCTGCAAGCCGTTCCCAAAACGAATACAAAACCATGAGGCGTTGCTTCTGGCATGGTCTCTTGGTGATGGCCACTGCAGCTCTGAAGGCCGCTGAATTCGGCGTCTCCACTGCGGGTGCTGTGTCCGCTCCACCGCAGATTCCGGCGCTTCCATGGGAAGAGCGTTCGGACTGGATCAATGTAAAGGCCGACATTGCTCCGGCTGCGATCGGGGATGGAAAGGCGGATGATACGGTCGCCATCCAAAAAGCCCTGTCGGGGGTGCGCGATGGTGCCGTCCTCTACTTTCCCCCCGGCGCCTACCGCATTACCGCTCCACTCTTGCTCAAGAACGCGACGGGAGCCAGGTGGATCGGCGGGTTGCTGGTCGGGAGCGGTCGCGACACGAAACTGATCTGGGATGGCGCCGCAGGAGGGACGATGTTGCTCCTGAATGGCATGGCCTATACAAGATTCATCGGCTTTGAACTGGATGGCCGGGGCAAAGCCGGCGTGGGATTCCACTACCAGGCCACGCACGGATTTCAGACCGAGGTCACGCACCGGCATCTGGCGTTTCGGGGCTTCACCAATGCCGCTGTCCTGGAAGCCCATCCTAACGAGGGTCAGGCGCTGGCGGAGACCACGTTCGAAAACTGCTTGTTCGAGAATTGCGAACGGGGCGTCGCCTTCCTGCAGTTCAACGACTACGACTTCACGTTCGATGGCTGTGAGTTCCGCAAATGCGGCGTCGCGGTCGATTGTGATCATGGCAATTTTTACATCCGCAACTGCCATTTTGAAGAGAGCCGGGTGGTGGACATTCGCGACGGATCCGAGCATTGCAGTTCCATTCGCCGCTCGACCTCAATCGGCTCACGGGCCTTCGTCTTGAGAAGATCATCCATCGCTCCGCTCACCATTCAAGATTGCCACGTCGAGGGGTGGAAGAATCTGGAGGGGGCGGTCCTGCTTTCCCGTCCGCCGGCTTTGATCTTCGACTGCGTTTTCACCAAGCCGCCGCAGGATCGGCAGGACGCCGGTTTGCCGCCCGTCCGTGTGCCGGGCGAGGGCCAGCGATTGCTTGTGTCCGGCAATCAGGTTCACGAGGCGCCCGGACTCACTCAGGGCGCCCGCCCTATGCTGATGACCATTCCGCCAGGTGAACGCCACGGGGCGATCCGCTCGGCCCGCCAGAGTTTTCTCAGGGAGACCGCTCATTTGCCCAAGCGAGTGTTCGACGCGCGCCGCGATTTCGGCGCCAAAGGCAATGGACTTGCCGACGACACCACCGCGATTCAGAAGACCATTGATGCCGCCGTCGCCGCGTCTGGAGATGCCATCGCCTATCTGCCCACCGGCCGGTACGTCATCACGAGCACACTGCGCATCACGGGAAAGAACTTCTTCGTGGGCGGCAGCGGTTGGAGCACAAAGCTGGTTTGGAAAGGCTCGGAAGGAGGTGTCATGGTCGAAGTACGCGACCCGCAGCGGGTCACCCTGGAAGACCTGATGATTGGCGCTCACGACGCCGGAGCCATGAATAACGGCATTGATATCCAGCAACGGGGTTCGGCCAATGGCTCCCACATGACCTACGATGGTGTCTATGTCTTCGGGATGTATCAGAAGGCGCCGCTGCGCAAGGGCCTGCGTTTTTCGAACCTGGGTGAAAACGATGTGGTGGTCATGCCCCATGTGCAGGGGAACCTCCGCTTCATCAACTGCGGCCAAGCGACCGTGCTGGCCAATTGCAGCTACGAAGGCTCCGTGGTCGTCGAGGGCAAAGACAAGGCACGCGACGGCTTGCTCGGCTTCCAGACCCGGCTGGCCACCATCGTGACGCATGGCCTTTATCTGCGCGACAACCACAGCATTGTCATGAGCGATTTCTACGTGGAACAGGCGGACAACGGCTACCTCTTCGAAGGCGCAGCGGATGATCCGCCCGGTCGCGCCACGCTCACCGGAGCCAAATTTCAGTCGTTCATCTCGAATGACCCTGCCAAGAATAGCGTGCTGGATATCCGCAACTATCACGGACAAATCTCGATCGGCCCCTACCAGTTCTATCAGGAGCCGAAGCTGATGCGCCTGAAGCAAACAGGCGCAGAGCCGGTGGACCTTTTACTGTGGGCCTCCAGTTGGTACGGCGCCAAACCCGACCCGCAACTTAGCGCTACGGCCCGGCTGTCGGCCGCCGGCAACGCGTTCTACGGCACCGTCCCGAATGGCGAGGCGGCCACGGAGCGACTGTTCTTCGAGGAGTCCGCGACCGGCGCGACGCTGGGCAAACTCAGCCGCGCCCTCGATGATCTACGCCGCCTGGGCGAAGCCGACATGCGCCTCAACCATCCCCAGCACCGGTGAAGCCGATCGTGGAATCCATCCTGACCAGAACGGATCACATGAGAGTAATCGTATTGAGCATCGCTGTGGTGACCAGCACCGCGCTCGCAGCCAATGGGCAAACCACGCCAACGAAGACCAACCAACGGGACAAAGGCATTCACCCGACAGGCGCAGCGATGTGCAAGTTCACCTTTGGCACGCCGACCTCCGTCACCCGCGCCGGCTTCACCAAAGTGACAGCCAAAGACGCGTTCACGCCCGAAAAAGGTCACGGCTTCCAATCTACGCAAGGGCTGTTGGCCTATGACCGCGGCGGTTCCGAAATCGTGCGGCCGAAAGACGAATACACTGCCCGGACTTATGGCGCCTATCGCACGACATCGGACCTGAGTTGCGCGCTGATCGAAGGCACGACCAACAATGCCTTCATCGTGGCCTTGCCAAACGGCGATTACACCGTCTGGCTGGTCGCGAGCGATGCCGAGTGGGACCCACCCCTTTTCGAGGTGTGGGCCAACGATGTGAAGAAGCTCGATGTGCGAATCCCGCGGGCGAGGTTTGTCTTTATGGAACCTTTCCAAGCGCGGGCGACCGACGGCTGCCTGCGCCTCGAACTCAAGGGACCGCACGGCTGGATTCTGAGCGGCTTGGTGATCGGCACGGAAGAGCCCGCGTTGGTCGAGACCATCACTCGACTCGACCGCGACATCTTCTTTCTGACCGAACCCGAAATGGCGAACTGGACGGAGACAAGGCCGGAACCGGCGAACCCCCCGCTGGAATGGAGCGCAGCCGAGCAGCAACAGGGATATGTCGTGTTCCCGGTCGATTACACCCATCAGATCGTGCCAACGTTTACGCCCTCACGAGCGGCCATCGGCAAGCCGCTCACGGCGTTCGCCACGCCGGGCGAGTTTGAACCGGCGACGTTCTGCATTTCCGCTTGCAAGGATTTGGGCGCGGTGTCCGTCGAGGTTTCAGACTTCGTGGCGGAGGATATCAACAGGACGAAGGCCGACCGCCCCCTTACTCGCCCTGCGGGTGAGGGGGTGATCGCGCGCACCAACGTGACCGCGGGTGTCGTCCGTTGCTGGCCGCAACGCGAAAGCAGTTGGGGCACCAAAGGTAATTACCGAGTCGTACCGGAAATGATCGAGCCGCCCGTCAGTCGAGCCGATCGCGTCCAGGCTCGGCAGGTCAAGCAGTGGTGGCTGACGGTTTATGTGCCACCTGACACACCCGCCGGACGGTACCGCATGTCGCTGACGCTGCGACCGGAAAAGGCGTCGCCGACGGTTCTGGAGTGGCGGTTGCTAGTGCTGCCATTTCAACTGAACCGGCCCGCCGACAGACATTGGGGCACCTGGCTGGAAAGCTTCCCTCCCGTGGGAGGGCTGAGAGGTCCGGAGAGGCGCGGACGGAATACTCCGTCCGAGGAGGCTCGGTTGGTCCGTGCCGATTTGGCGGACTACCGCGATCACGGATTCGATCTCGCCCTGTTCAACTACTACTTTGGCGTGAAGGAGAATCCCGACGGCAGTTTTGCCTACGATATCTCGAAGCTGGCGCGCGACCTGGATTACTGGAAGACGCTCGGTTCCAGCACGCCAGTGGCGATCGGCTGCGAGTACACGTTCCGGAACCTGGAGTATGGGTTCGCGGAGCCTGGAACGAAGCACGTTCCCGGCACCTTCAGTCCCAAGGCACGCCAGGCAATCATCGGCTTGGTGCGGCACATCCGTGACGAGGCGCAGCGCCGCGGTTGGCCCAAGCTGTATTTCTATCCCATCGACGAGCCCGGCAACAACAAGACGGAGAACCGGATGCTTTTCGCCCAGAACGTGCTCGATTTGGTTCACGAAGTGCCGGGCTGCCAGACCGCCACGACGGTCGGAGCCAGCGATATTCAGCGGTTGGCGGATCGTGTGGATGTGCGCATCTACGCCTACGGACACTACAACCGCAACAAGGTGCTGCAGGACACGCGGCAGGGTCACCCGTTCTGGTTCTACGAGAATGGAATGTTCTACGGCCACAGCGCGCACGCGTCCCGCAACCTGGCGGGATTCGAGTTCCTGCGCTCGGGGGCTGAAGTCGCCAGCGCTTGGGGCTTCGATGCCACCAAGGACAATCCTTACAACGACTTCGATGGGGGACACAAAGACTGGAACGTGATCTTCCCGGGCGTGGACCGTCCGACGCCAACCATCTACTGGGAACTTTGCCGCGAAGGGGTGGACGACTGCCGGTATGTGGCGACCTTGCAGCAGCAGGTACTTGAAGCCAGGGAGCGAGGCCAGGTCGCCGCCGCGCAGCGGGCCGAAAGCGTGCTGACGCCTCTCTTGGCGGCCGACGCGCCTGAGATTGGCCATCCGACCGCCTTTGGCCGCTATCGGTGGCGCCTGGCGAGGGAAATCCTGGCCCTGCAGGGCGATCGCGAATCAGCCCTGACATTCGCGGCAACGCCAGACAATCCGCCTCGGCCAGTTCAGCTCGGACCAAACCTGGTTGAGAACCCCTCGTTTGAAGACCCTCCCCAAGCCGACGGTTCGCCGCGCGGCCGTTACTCGTTGGGCTATCCGAGGACCACGAACAAGCCAGTCGCCGCTTTGAGAGTCACCGACGAGGTTGCTCACTCGGGCCGATCCTCGCTGAAGTGGGACTTGAGCAAAGTTGCGGAAGTTGAATCCACACGTCGGGAACCGCGTTGGCTCACGGTCAACGTGACCTTGCCCGGCGATACCGTGAAACGATTGCGCGGCCAGCGCGTCAGGATCGGGTATTGGATGAGGCTCGGTGCGGGGACAACCATCCCTGGCCTGCAACTGCGACAAAACCTCAAAGAGAAACCGGGCGACGGCTTCTCCTCTAGTGGCGGTGTCGCGGATCCATCCGTCTGGAACCATTTCGAGGCGGAAGGGCGTCTCCACCCTGCTCTGGAGAGCATGGACATTCACACTTGGTGCGCCATACCGGAGCCAGAGTTGGCCCGGAACAGCTACTTCTACATGGACGATGTTTCCCTGGAGGTGATCGAAGAACCGCCGTTGGTGATCTCGACACCGCTGGATGAGTACTATGTTGGCGAAACCATTCCGTGGACCGCCAACGCCGCCACCACGAACGGTACCCTTGCCGTCATGCTGCTGAGCGGCGAACGACGCCTGGGAGAACAAACGCTCCTGGCCACGACCCGTTCGCGGCGCGGCATCTTTGAAACCGGGAGGCTCAAGCCCGGCCTCTACACCCTGGAGGCAAGAACCAGCCTCGCGGCCAAACAAGCGCTGCAAACAGCGCGGCGGCAGGTCATTGTCGCCCCCGATCCGTTCGGCTGGTGACCAATAGAAGGGAACACTCCAATGAAGCACCTCTCGAAATCCCTGTGCCTGCCGATTATCGCGCTGGGAGGCCTCGTGCTCCCCGCCGTTGGAGCGGTGAGGGCAGCAGCACCTGCAGGACGACACACCCTGTTGCACGATCCAGCCATTGGCCTGTCCACGAACTGGATGCCGGAGCGAGGAACAGGCGTCGTGAACAACCTCTCTACAGAAGCCAGCCGTGGCACCTGGGCTGACATCTGGCGTATCGAACCCGAACAGTTCCAAGCGCCTGACGCACTCGACTGGGCGCCACCTCTGACAGTGCGGACAGAGTAACAGTGCCACGGGAAGACCGAAGGAACTTGCACCCGGATGCGTCCAACAAGCCAACGACCTGAAAGAGTTATGCGAAACCCAAGCGCCACTGCGCATCGAGGCGGAAGAACCGCCACGAAAACCTTAGTCCTCGTCCTTCTGTCCAACGCGCTGGCACTCAGCTCAGCACTCGCGGCGGCCAAGGAGGAATCCAAGCCGCCTCCCGCAAGGGGGCCGTTGCGCGTGCATCCGACGAATCCGCGCTACTTCACCGACGACGGCCAGCGTGCCATCTATCTCACTGGCGCGCACACTTGGGATACCTTGCCGGACATGGGCGAGGCAGACCCGCCCGCGGCGTTCGACTTCAACGCCTACCTGGATTTCCTCAGCAAGCACCACCACAACTTCATCCGCCTGTGGCGCTGGGAACTGGTGAGCTGGGATACCGCCGCTAATGACAAGAAGACCGCCAAGCGCCTCGTGGCCGCGCCGCATCCGTGGCCACGCACCGGACCTGGCCAAGCGCTGGACGGCAAGCCCAAGTTCAACCTCGACCAGTTCAACGATGACTATTTCCAGCGGTTGCGCTCGCGCGTGGCGGCGGCGCGAGAGCGCGGCATTTACGTTTCGGTGATGCTGTTTGAAGGCTGGGGCCTGCAACACGTGGATGGCGCGTGGAAAGCCCATCCCTTCCATCCCGGCAACAACGTCAACGGCCTCAACGGCGACGCCAATGGTGACGGGCTGGGCATGGAGGTGCATGCGTTGCGTGTCCCGGCCGTGACCAAGTGCCAGGAAGCCTACGTGCGCAAGGTCATCGAAACCGTCAACGACCTCGACAATGTGCTTTACGAAATCAGCAACGAGGCCGGCGCCTACTCGACCGCGTGGCAGGAGCACTTCATCCGTTTCATCCACGACTACGAGAAAGGCAAACCGAAGCAGCATCCGGTGGGCATGACGTTCCAGTATTCGAGAGACGGGAAGCAGCGCGGCTCGAATACGAACCTTTTCAGCAGTTCAGCCGACTGGATCTCACCGAATCCCGACGCGGGCAAGTTCAACTACCGCACCAACCCGCCGCCCGCCGATGACCGCAAGGTCATCCTCACCGACACCGATCATCTCTGGGGCATCGGCGGCGACGTGGCGTGGGTGTGGAAGAGTTTCCTCCGCGGACTGAATCCTCTCTTCATGGATCCCTACAAGCAAGGGGTCTTGCAGCAGGGAGCCGATGCGAAATGGGAACCCGTGCGCCGCGCGATGGGCGTGACGCGCCGGCTGGCGGATCGCGTGAATCTGGCCGCGATGACGCCGCGCGGCGAACTGGCGACTTCGGGCTACTGCCTGGCCAATCCTGCGAAGGAATATCTGGTCTATCTGCCAGCCGGCGGGGAAGTGAGCGTGGACCTCGCCGGGGCAGCGGGAGAGTTCCAGGTCGAATGGACTCATCCGGTCGAAGGCAAGACTGTTCCCGGCGGCTCCGCAAACGGCGGTGCGGTGCGGAGATTCAAAGCTCCGTTTGATGGGAGCGCAGTCCTCCACCTTAAGAGCCAGCAAGAGTAATCGCACACGGAAGCTGATACTTATGAACCGTTGGATCGCCCTGCTTTGCTTTGTTGCCCTCGCCTGCCCCGCGCAGGAGACAAGACTGCGCCTCATCGTCGAAACCGACGCTGGCGGTGACCCGGATGACGAGCAATCGCTGGTGCGGTTTCTTGTTTACGCGAATGAGTTCGACATCGAGGGCATCATCGCCAACCGACCCGTGGCCCGCGACGGTGAAAACCAGAATCCTGTCCGCGACGGCCTCGGCATTGTCCGCGCTCTCGTCAACGCCTACGGCCAATGCCATTCGAACCTGATGCACCACGATGCGCGCTTCCCGAAACCGGAGCAACTGCTCGCGCGCACGGTCGCGGGTTACGACGACACCGAAGAGGGAGTAAACTTAATTCTGCGAGCCGTGGACGCCACCGACCCTCGCCCAGTGTGGTTCTGCAACTGGGGCACGGACCACGGCAGCGCCGAAAGCTGCCTCAATCGCGCGCTCGACCGCGTGCTGCGCGAGCGTGGCCAGGGCGGCTACGCGAGATTCAAGAGCCGGCTGAGGCTCAGTTCTGCCGACAAATTCGGCGAGCACACCGTGTCCCTGGCGCCACCGTTTCCGTTTTGGGTGGATACGTTGCGCCCGACGCTGGGCACGAAGCGATGGTATCACCGCTTTTCCGCCCTGACCGCGCGGGCCGGCAGCTTCGATCTTGAACGCGATGTGCGCACGGGCCATGGCCCGCTCGGAGCGCTTTACCCGGCCAACACCGGGCTGCCGCAAAAGGAGGGGGACACGATGATGTTCCTCTATCTCGTCCCGACGGGGATGAACGACCCGAATGAGCCGACCTGGGGCAGTTGGGCCGGGCGCTACGGTTCGAACCCGGAGTGTCCCGGCAAGCCCTACTTCTGGGCCAACCAATTGGACGCGTGGCGCGGCACAACCAACCGCGACAACACTCTGGCCCGATGGGCCGCTGATTTTCAGAACGACTTTCGCGCCCGGCTGGACTGGTGCGTCAAGCTTCGCGCCGATGCGAACCACCGGCCCATCGCGATGCTGAACGGTCGGCGCGGCTTGAAAATCCTGCGCGTGGACGCACGGCCCGGCAGCGTGGTTGATTTGGACGGGCAAGGCTCCAGCGATCCCGACGCTAACGCGCTGACCTGCGAGTGGTTCGTGTATCGCGAGGCGGGAACGTTTCGCGGTGAAATCTCGCTGAGCGCGACCAACGGCTTGGCGACCCGCTTCGTGGCCCCAGAGGTGAAACAAACTGAAACGATCCACGTCATCCTGAGAATTTGCGACGATGGCCAGCCGCCCCTTTGCAGTTATCGGCGAGCCATCATATCCATAATGCCATAACTCAACCCCAACATGATTCCAGGACGAAACCTCTCTTGGCGACCGAATCTTCTCGCTCCGTCAATTCCTGCCTGTGCCGTGGTTCTGGCCATCGCACTTGGCACAAATCTGGGCGCCACTCACGCTCTCGCCGCCACTGCGGACGGACCTTTTCCGGCTCCGACGGCCATCGCCCGCCTCATTCAGACGGCGGGCACCACCCACGACGAACTGGAGCGGTTGCGCCTGCTCCGACAGTTGGACGCGCGTCCAGACCTCAACGCCACGCTTCGCGCCGATCTGGCCAAGCTGCTGCCGGTCGTGGACGACTGGGCCAACGGCAAGTCGCGCATGGTCGTGGACAGCAGCCGCGCGGCCGAGAATGGCTACCTCTGCCGCTTCATCACCAGCCGGACGCGCCCGGCGACAGACGGACCGGTGCATCCGCCGGAGCTTTCCGAGGGTTCGCCCCTCCGGCCCATCTGGTGTTTCTACCGCGGACGCATGTTGATCTGGCAGGTCATTCAAAGCAGCCCGCTGCTGTCGGTGAAGGAGCGTCGTGAAAAGTACTACGGTGAAGCCCGGCGGCTGCTGCAGGAAACCCGCCAGGCCTTTCCTGAAAACCGCGTGGTGCGGATGTATCTGGGCGAACCCATTCCTTGGCCGAAGCCTTTCCCCGCCGACCCCGCAGCGCCCGCCTGGGCGAACCTTCAGCGCGAGGGTCTGGAGAAACTCGCCGATGTGATCCACTGGTGGATCGCCGAACGCCAGCTTCCCGACGGCCAGTTCGGCGGCGGATGGGGCGATGACGTGGAGATGTGGCGCTGGTGGATTCCCGTGATGATCGCGTTCGATGATCCGGTTGTGAGCGCCGCGCAGGAACGCATCTCCAGCGGCATTTTCCGGCAACCGCACTTGCGCGAGGGATTCACTGCGCGAGTTACCGACGTCGAGCATTCCAACGAAGACACCACGGACACCATTCTGCCCATGATGCATCTGCGGCCCGACGATCCCGTGTGGAAAGAGCGCGCGCTGCGTCTGGCCGAACTCATGCGCAAGCGTTGGACGGGCCGGAACGAGCGGGGTTTGCTCCAGTTCAAGTCCATTTACTTCAGCGTGGCCAAAGTGGATACCAACGCCGCGCGCGCGTTCGACACCGTCTATCATCCGTCAATCATCCAACCGGCGCTGCTCTACTGGCAGCGCACCGGCGACCCGGCCTTGACCGCACTGTTCGGTGAATGGCTCAAGGTCTGGGTGGACGCCGCCGCGCGGGCGGAGAACGGCAAGCCCCCCGGCGTGTTGCCCTCGGCCATCCGGTGGCCCGATGGCGGCATCGCCAAAGCCGGCCTGCCTTGGTGGGAGCCTTTCTCGATCGGCCACAACGACGCGCTCTACAATTGGCCCGGCGCCACGCGGCTGATGACCTCCACGCTGCTGCTGGCTCATCATATAACCCGCGAGGAGAAATACCTCGAACCCATCCGTTCAATGGCCGCCCTCCGTCAGAAGCACCTGCAATCATCCGAGGGCGAGCCCGGATCGGAGTCCTGGTGCGCGCGAAAGATGTCGGGTTTCCTGCCCGATGCTCTCGCCAAGTACCGTCTGCTCACGGATGACAGGCAGTATGACGCGCTGCTCCGCGCCGACGCCTCCGGCTATGTCCGCTACCGGTTGACCGGTGATGCTGCTCCGCTTGAATCGGCACTGCGCCGCAACGCGGAGGCCTTCCGTTCGAACTGGGAAGCCTACACCAGCGAAATGCGCTGGACGGACCGGGTGATGTCGTTCACGCGCAATTTTCTGAACCACCTGCCCGAGCCTGCCCCGCCCGCGCCGTCGCCGGAAATCCTCTACAGCAGCGCGACCGGTGATCCGGGCCATCCGCTGGTGTTTCCTTTGAACGCGGTGCGCTGGCGAACATTGCCGCGCGAGATCGCCGCGCTGATCACCGAATCCAGCCGCACGTCATTCACGGCGGAGTTGTTTCACTTCGGCACCCGGCCGCGCGACTTGGACGCCGAGTTATTCCTGCTGTCGCCGGGCGAATACGAACTGACCTTGACGGTGGCCGGCGCGGAAAAGGAAACCCCGCTCCAGCGGCAGGCGGTTCGCGTGGAAGGCCCGCGCGTGCGAGTCTCGCTGCAATTGCCGGCCCGCCGTTTGTGTGTGATGAGGGTGAATCCCCGCAAACCTTAAATCCGAATTCCATGGAAGTTATGAAACAAAAGGCATTTCTTGTCATTACCGTCGCGTTGGTCTTGGGTTGCTTCCCGCTCCCGTCCGCCGCCGGATTCCAATTCCAGCACCATTTCATGGATCGCCAATTGCCGGGCAATTCGTGGGCGCAAACGGCGCTGGCCGACGTGGACAAGGACGGGCGTCTCGACTACATCACCGGCCAGACCCGCGGCCCGATCTTCTGGTATCGCCAGGAAGCGCCTGACCGCTGGGTCCGCCACACCCTGGGCACCAATTCTCCTTCCGACGTGGGCGGCGCCGCGCTCGATGTGGATGGAGATGGTTGGGTGGACTTCATTGCCGGTGGCGTCTGGTATCGCAACACCGGCCGGCCACGCACCGAACCGTTCGAGCGCATCGTGTTCGACCAGGATCTCGCTGCGGTGCATGACCTCGTGGTGGCGGACGTGGACCGGGATGGCCGGTCCGACATCCTCACCATGTCCGACAAGAACAATCTCCGCTGGTATCGCATCCCCCGCGACCCGCGCCAAGCGTGGGAGCGGCACGACATCGGGCCGGGCGTTCATGCCGGCATCGGCGTGGGCGACTTGGATGGAGACGGCGACCTCGACGTGGCGCGATCCAACCTGTGGTTTGAGAACGCCGATGGCAGAGGCACGCGCTGGATCACGCACGAGAACATCCCGTTTGGGAATCCGAAGCAGCCTTATCCACTGGGCACCCACTGCGTAGCGCTCGACGTTGACCGCGACGGCGACACCGACCTCTTGATGACGGAGAACGAAATCAAGGCCGGCCGCATTGGCTGGCTGGAGAATCTCGACGGTCGGGGTGGCGGCTGGAAGTTGCACGAACTGCCTAAAGGCGACACGGCCGCGCGCGGCGCCTACCATTCACTGGTCGTGGACGACTTCGATAATGATGGTGACCCGGACATTTTCTCCTGCGAGATGGAGGGAATTCCCGGCGACAAACCGCCGCGCTGGTTCATCTGGGAAAACAGCGATGGCAAAGGCGGCCAGTTCACTGAACACGTCATCCTCGACGCCAACCTGGGCGGACACCTGGTGGTGGCCGGCGACGTGGATGGCGACGGTGACCTGGATCTCGTAGGCAAGCTCTGGCGTCCGCGTAGAGACAACGCCAACGAGGGCCGTAACCATGTGGACCTACTGGAGAACCGGTTGGTGGCGCCCTCACTCCCCCGGCTGCGGGCAAGCGACAACCAGCGCTTTCTGGTCACTGGGAGCGGCCAGCCGTTCTTCTGGCTGGGCGACACTTCGTGGCACATGTTCGGGAAGTCGGCGCGCGAGAAGACCACCAACCAGCCCGCGGTGAGCCTGTATTTCTCCAATCGCGCCGCGAAAGGTTTCACGGTGATCCAGTCGGTTATCGTGCGCTGGCCGGAGGGTGGCTCGAGCGCGAATGCGTATGGTTTCGAGCCGTTCGAGGATGGTGATTGGGCACGGCCGCGGCTGAGGCCCGGGCCGAATGACGATTACTGGGATCACGTGGATTGGTGTATCGCCGAGGCGAGGCGACATCGGCTCTACGTGGCCGGCCTCCCTCTGTGGTTGAGCGCCATCGAGGACGACAACCCCATGGTGCGGGACCCGCGCGTGTCCTATCGCTACGGTCATTTCCTCGGCGCGCGCTACGGCAAGGAGCCGCATTTGATTTGGGTGCTGGGCGGCGACGCGTACCAGAAAGGCCGCAACGTGGACGTGCCGGCGCGGCTCGCCATGATCCGCGCGCAAGCCGAGGGCATCGCCGACGGCGCCAATGGCGTGGACCGCTTCGATGGCCAGGCCGATTGGCGGACGACGCTCATGACCTTTCATCCGCCCGGTGGCAACCATTCTTCGTCGGAATGGCTGCACGCCGAGCCGTGGCTGGACTTCAACATGATCCAGACCACGACGCGCTTCAGTTTCGAGAACTGGCGGACGGTGGCAAAAGACTACGCGCGACAGCCGCCGAAGCCGACCTTCGATGCCGAGGTGGCTTATGAAGGTTCGCTCACGTTGCGTCAGACCGAGCCGCAGGACCGGCGCATCCGCCCGTGGGACGCGCGACGGGCCGCGTATTGGAATGTCTTTGCCGGAGGCTTGGGTCACACTTATGGCCACCGCAGCTTCATTGGGTGGATTCGCAAAAACGAAACCTACCGCTATGGCGCGCACATCCCGTGGTACGAATCGCTCGACGCGCCGGTGGCTTTTCAGATGGGCCACCTGCGGCGCTTGATGGAGTCGCGGCCATTCCTGACGCGCATTCCCGACCAGTCCGTCATTGCCGGCGACCTGCTGACGGCGGACGAACACCTTCAAGCCACGCGCGATGCGGCTGGGGCTTACGCAATGGTCTATTCGCCTTCGGGCCGTCCGTTCCAGGTGCGCATGGACAAGATGGCCGGCCTGAAAGTCAAGGCGTGGTGGTTCAATCCGAGCACGGGCGGCACGACCGCGCTGGGCGAGTTTGCCAACACGGGCGAGCGTGAGTTCACCCCGCCGACCAACGGCGAGGACAACGATTGGGTGCTGGTGCTGGATGACGCGGACAAGGGTTACGCTCCACCCGCATCGGCACGAATTCCCGATTTATGAAATCAGCCCACCTCTCGTTGTTCCTGTTCATCGTGATGCCGGGGCTGGACTGCGCTCGGGCGGCGGCTCCGGACCTACCAGGGGCCGGCTCTCCGGTCCGGGACGATTCTGCCACTCCATCGCGCGATCCGGAGTTCAATGTGCGCCAGCCGGCCGCTTACGGTGCACTGGTAGAACCGGCCACGCGTCCTCCGTGGACGAGCATCTTCCTGAGCCAGGCCGGCGAAGCGCAAACCCGCGAGCAACTGCTGAAACGCTTTCACGGGCGTTACGATGCGAACGAGCCCGAAGGTCGCCGGATGCCGCTCGTCCAATTCGCTGCGCCGTGGACCTCGCCGTTCCGCGTGGACCCCGAGTGGCCGCACCAGTTGGTCAACCGCGAGGGCGAGCATCTTCTGATTCTCAACAAAACCGCCTGGGCCTTTTTCGGCTGCCAGGATCCCGGCGGTTATTTGGACCGTGCCCGCGCTCAGGGCGTGAACGTCATTCGCGTGGCTCTTGAGGGCCGTCCGTATTGGAACGAGTTGGGCCTCGAATTGTGGCCCTGGGGCGGCACCCGCGCGAAGCCCGACTGGAGCACGTTCAACGAAACCTACTGGCAGCGCGTCGAAGAACGGGTGCGCCTGGCGGGCGAGAAGGGCATCGGCTTGGACGTGGTGCTTTATACCGAACTCCATCCGGACGCGAAAGACATCCCTGCGCAGCAGCGTTACTGGAATGAAATCGTTGTCCGCCTCGGCAGGTATGCCAACATCCTGACGTGGGAGATTGCCAACGAATACACGCGCAATGAGACGTTCCAGGACGCGGCGGGCAGATTCTTCAAGGAACATGACCCGCAGCATCGGCCCGTTTGCAGCTCTGACGGCACCACCGACGACGCCGTGTGGCCGGGCAAGCCGTGGCTGGACCTCGCCATCAACCACACCTGCACCTCGTCCACCCCGCGCCACGATTTGCGCGACTGGTATCTGGCCGTCGCGCGCAACACCCGTGCCCACGGTAAACCGGCATGGTGCAATGAATCCGGCCGCGAGCGGCGCCACCGCAACGACGACGGCGTGCATCGGCGCAAGCAAGGCTGGCTGTGGTATGCCGCCGGTTGCTTCTGGACGTGGCACAGTTGGGACGGCTGCGAAGGCATCAACGACCGGGCCTACCGCGCCCCGGGGGAAGCGTATCTGCGCCCGATGGCTCAGACGTTTCGTGCGTTGCCGTTCTGGCGGATGAACCCCAACCACACGGCGGCGGTGGTGAACGACCCGGCGCTGGTTCAAGCCACGCTGGCCACCGCCGACCGCGACTGCCTGTTCGTCTATTGCTGCACGCGTGAGTCCGGCCAATCCCAGGTTGGGGCGGGCCTGACGCTTCGTCTGCCCGACGGCACTTATCGCCTCACCCTGCTCAAGCCAGCGGACGGCGCCGTGCTCGAAACCCGCGACTGGGTCTCGAAGGGCCTTGGCCAGGAAGGCAAGCTTGTGCTGCCATCTTTCACCGACGACCTGGCCGTGCGCATTGAGCGGACGCAACCGGCCCAACGCACCACCGTTCCGGGCACGCAGTAAACGGCGGCCATGCC
This sequence comes from uncultured Verrucomicrobiota bacterium, assembly GCA_964355375.1. GTDB lineage: Bacteria > Verrucomicrobiota > Verrucomicrobiia > Limisphaerales > SIBE01 > CAYHFE01. The sequence continues at coordinate 4,670 of CAYHFE010000066.1, read as the reverse complement.
GCGATTCCAATTATGAAGCATCATTTTCCTTTCCGATTGATTGCCATCATAGCGCTTGGTTTCGGTTTGCTGGCCATCTCCTTCGCAGCCAAGGCGGGGACCGAGCTCGCCGCAAGGCAACAGACTTCACGAACCTGGCAGCGATGGGAACACACCCTGACCAGCACCCGGAGCTACGCCAATCCTTATGCGGATGCAACCGTGCGTGTGAGCTACGCAGGACCGGACGGACGCACAGTCCGCACTTACGGTTTTTGGGATGGCGGCGATGCCTTCCGAATTCGCTGCGCCTTCCCGGTTGCGGGGATTTGGCAATGGGAGACAGAGTGCTCCGACACGGCCAATTCAGGCCTGCACCATCAGCGCGGCACCGTGAATGTCGCGCCGTATGAAGGCACCAACACTCTCCACCGGCACGGCTTTCTGAAAGTGAGCGATGACCGGCGTTATCTGGCGTATGGCGATGGCGCGCCGTTTCTGTGGATCGGCGACACCGCTTGGAGCGCGCCACAACGGGCCAGCGACGAGGAATGGGATGCCTACCTCGCGGATCGCGCGGCGAAACATTTCAGCGTCATCCAAGTGGGGCCTGCTTCCGAATGGGCAGGACCGACCGACCGCCAGGGACTAAAGCCGTTCACTGACAGAATCTGCTCGCAGTGGAATCCGGTTTACTGGCAGTCCTTCGATCAGAAAGTTCAACGTGCCAATGAGGCGGGCTTGGTGGTGCTGCTCGTCGGTTTGATGGAACCCGTCCATCGCTACCCGCCTACCAACCAGGCTTGCCTGTTCGCCCGGAACATCGTCGCGCGGCTGTTTGGCAACTTCGTCATTTTCTCACCCAGTTTCGACAGCAACTTCATGCCTCTGGCGAACGAGGTGGGCCGCGCCGCTCGCGAGGCCACCGGAGTTCACTTGATTACTCAGCACCCCGGCACGCCTTGGAACCAGCCCACGCCCAGCTTTTCGATGAAATACTATGACGAGCCTTACTTGGACTTTGTCGGCGTCCAGAGTGGACACAACGGCGGCCACCTTGATTGGTGCGCGCATCATGCCATCGAGTGGAACTTGCAACTCTACCGACACAAGCCGCACAAGCCGGTCGTCAATCTGGAAGCCATGTATGACGCCCAAGGCACCAACGGCTGGCGGGCGGTGGATGCTCGCTCGCTGGGCTGGCGCACTTGGCTGTCGGGGGCCTGCGGCTACACCTACGGCGCGGGCGATCTGCCGCCCAAGGTGCCGCAGGGCAGCGGCGCACTCTGGAAATGGGTCACGGACCCGGCGAAGTACGACCATTGGAAAAAGGCCCTCCAATGGGAAAGCGCCTTCCAAATGCAATACCTGCACGACTTCCTCGCCGCCCTCGCATGGTGGCGTCTGGAACCGGCGCACGATCTCATCCTCAACCAACCGAAAGATGTCACTCGGCGCATGGTTCTGGCCAAGACCACCGCCGGCGATTTGGCGGTAGCCTATCTGCCAAACAATGATGCCATCGAGATCAACATGTCGGCGTTTCCGACTCGGCTGCTGGCGCGCTGGTTTGACCCGGTGCATGGCCACTACACCTCAATAGACGGTCGTGTTGCAGAAGCTGGCCGCCATCGCTTCACTCCGCCCGGCGAGGGGGATTGGGTGCTCCTGCTGCAACGAACAGAATGAGGCGGAGCGGGAGCCACCAGCGCGCGCCAGACGGCGGCTTCGTTGCAGTCGGCTGAACACGCAATGAAGCTTCGAGCGGCGCCCACGTCCAACCTAGACTTTTCGAATGACGATGAAAGCGATCTTGGCTAACGGTGTGTTGATACGAGTTCCCATTGCCTTGCTGATAGGTATCGCTGTGACACTCGCCCACGCTGCCGGCCCAATCCGTTGGGAGAAACGGGTTCTCACAGACAGGTATTACTGCGATGGCATCAACTGCGGCGACTTCAATCGCGACGGCCAGACGGACATTGTGGCTGGGCCGTTCTGGTATCAAGGCCCGGAGTTCAACACCAAGCATGAAATCTATCCGCCCAAGGAATTTCCCAAGCCGCCATCGCCCACCGACAGCCTCTATTCGTTCGTCCACGACTTCAACGGCGACGGCTGGCCTGACGTGCTGGTGGTGGGCCGGGTGCATCTTCACCAGGCATTCTGGTATGAGAACCCGCAGGGCAAGCCCGGCCATTGGAAGAAGCACTTCGTCCAAGAGCGCGTGCAGGCGGAATCGCCCGCCTTCACCGACCTAGACCGCGATGGCCGGCCCGAAATCATCTGCATCTTCCAAAAGCAATGGGGCTTGGTGAAGCCCGATTGGAACGCGCCAACCCAACCGTGGACGTTTCAACCCATCATCCGCGAAGGCGATTGGAACCACTTTTATCACGGGACCGGCGTCGGCGACGTGAACGGCGATGGCCAACCCGACCTGCTGCTGAACGACGGTTGGTGGGAGCGGCCCGCGGCGGACGCAGGACAGAAGGACTGGATTCCGCACCGTTTCAAGTTTGCCAGCAAAGGCGGGGCGCAGATGTTCGCTTACGATGTGAACGGCGACGGCTTGAACGACATCATCACCAGCCTCGACGCGCACGGGTGGGGTCTGGCTTGGTTCGAGCAGGTGAAAGACGGCGGCAAGATCACCTTCCGCGAACTCATAATCATGGGCGACCGCACCGAAGAATTGAAATACGGCGTCGCCTTCTCCCAGCCACACGCGCTGGACCTCGCAGACCTCGACGGCGACGGACTGAAGGACATCCTCGTGGGCAAACGCGTCTGGGCGCACGGCCCGAAGGGCGACATCGAACCCGAGGCCACGCCGGTGCTGTATTGGTTTCAACTCACGCGCGGTGCCGACGGCCAGGTCCGCTACTCGCCGCGCCTGATTGACGACCAGTCGGGTGTCGGCTGTCAGGTGGTAGCGGCCGATGTGACCGGCGACGGACGCCCAGACATCCTGACGGTGTCCAAGCTGGGCGCGTTTGTGTTCATCAACGGGACGGAGAAACCGTGATCGCCTCCCACTCGCAGTTCCACATGAGAACGCTCCCCTCGTTTGGCTCCTCAGCCGCGCTGATTTTTGTGCTGTTGAGCCAGGTGCTCCCGGTTTCATTTGGCGCTGCTTTGCCGAGAAAGGACGCTGAACTGTCTTGGCCCAATCCTGACTGACCCCAGGCCATCGTTGCGGAAGTCGGCCTGGATGAAACGAAGCTCGCGCGATTCCCGCATCATTTCCCGGAAGTAAGCGGAGTCGAACACCCGCTCGTCGAAGCAGAAGAGCGAGCGAACCGTGTGTCGGCAGGGCGGACACCAGTAGTGCTGGATTCTCAGGATCAGGGCATGATTACAGTTGGGGCAGGTCTGATAGGCTACGGTCGGATCGAACTCCGCGCCGCATTCGTGGCATTGGCAGCGACCGTCCCCGAGCATGAACAGGGAGGTGCCTCCGCACGAGGGACAATCTCTTTGGAAAAGCATGATCTCATAGAACAACGCGCGCACCTTTTCCCGGAGCTGTCCGACCCGCTCCTGGATGAGTTCTCCGGCTCGGATCATTGCTTTCCGTGAAATGGCTGTAGCTGGCATTGTCAGTGGGTCGAAAAGACGCGACGCTTAAAAAGATTACGGTGTCACGGGTCCAGTGCGAAGCCCTGGCACCGAAATGAATATAAATACGGAACATGCGGGATGACCCGAGGTGATCTTAATGGGAAGAGGAAGGCCGCATAAGTGCCCCTATTGCGGTTCGACAAAAACCGCGTCGAAAGGATTTCGATACAACCGAGCAGGGACGGTCAAATTGCGTCGATGCACTGCCTGCAAGCGGCGGTGGACCGCAGGGGTCGCAGCCGCTGGACAAAAAGTCGTCTCTGCCAAGCCAGCCAAGGAAACTGGCCACGAGAGAGTCGAGGTATTCGAAAGCCGGTCTGGTCGGCTGACGGGGAATGCAACAGCCTCGCCGGGTGCGGAAGGAAGCTCCTGTCAAATGAATCGGGAGAGCCAAAGCTCCGTTTCGGAAACCGGACACACTGCGCCAATGACGAAGAGGTATCGACTTTCCAACGGCGACGCCCGGCGATATTCTTCGCGGCACATGAAACTCGACTCATTGAAACAGTTTGTCACATTTCGCAATAACCTGATCGCCGAAAAGGCACGCCTGGAAAAGCGGCTCAAGGACATCACCACCGCGTTGGGTGAGTCAACGCCGTCGTTTACTCCCAAAGCGATCGCAGTTGCCGCACCAAAGCCGGCTCGCCGTTCTCGAGGTCGGCGAGGAAAGAAAACTCGAACAATGTCTGACGAAGCACGGGCGAAGATTTCGGCAGCGCAAACCCGCCGATGGGCGGAGCGGAAGGGCAAGAAGCGAGGCGGGTAGGCGTTAGCATCGTTCTGCTTGAATCGTTTCCAACAATCGAGTTCTGCTCCAATGTGGGAAGATTCCCCAACCGCGACTCGCAAATCATGGCTGTGGCTTTTGCCCCCATATTTGGGAGTTCTTTCATCCGCCATCCTTTCTCATTGCCTCGATTCAACGTCTCCGCGATGGCTTACCTGGGCATCCGCGGGTCTCATTGTTCTGCCGTTCGCCACGGTGCGACATGCGAGGGTTACCGGGCGGACAACCTTCATCCAGACGCTTCTCTTTGGATATCTGGGTCCATTGGGGCTCTATG
>CAYHFE010000065.1:0-20985 GCA_964355375.1 uncultured Verrucomicrobiota bacterium | reverse complement strand
CTTTCACGAGGGTCCGGCGGGACGCCGAACACGGCAGACGGGGACGCTCGCCATGACGGGTCCGCCGCGCGAGCCTGGGTTTTGACGCGGGTCAATGAAGACGGTGTCGTTGGTTGTTCAAGGCATTCCTCGTCTGGCAGAATGCGGACATGAAGTCCTCCGGCCTATTTTCAGCCCTCGTGGGCGCGGCCTTGATCGGTGACGTTGCGGCGGCCCTGGCGCCCCCGTCGGGGCCGCGACGCGAGCCCGTCGCGTTGCAGACGAGCCCACGCCTTGAGCGAGAGGAGGCCGCGCAGGGAATCGAACATAAATTCAAACTTCCTCAAGGCTTCGCCTTTCACCTCGTCGCCGCCGAGCCAGATGTCGCGAATCCGATGACGATGTGCGTGGACGAGCAGGGCGCCCTCTGGGTCACTGAAGCGCACACCTACCGTTGGGGCACGAACGGCTCGCCTTTCCAACCGCCGACCAATCCCATTAAGCGCATTGAACTCGGCCCCGATGGCCGTGCCGCGAAAACGATTGTTGCCGCCGAAGGCTTTCCGGAGCCGGTGATCGGCGTCTGCACCCGAGATGGCCAACTCTACGCCACCTGTCTCAACGAACTGTTCGTGATGGACATCCGTTCCGACGGCAAACTCACCCACCGCCGGCTTCTCGTGAAGGACTCCGCCGTGCCGTGGAACCCGTTCGGCATGTATCGCGTGCAGGTGGGCCCCGATGACAAGCTCTGGCTCTGCATCGCCGACCATCCCGGCAGCGCACCGGTCACGCTCACCGGCTCCGATGGGCGCACGATTCGCCTGGCCGGCCAGAGCGGCGGACTCGTGCGCTGCGAGCAAGACGGCTCGGGTCTCGAAATCATCGCGCACGGTTTTCGCGCGCCCTACGCCTTCGACATCGATCCGTGGGGCCATGTCTGGCACATCAGCAACGGCGAAGGCAGTCCGAATCTTTACGTCCACGTCATTCCCGGCCTGGATTACGGCTACGCCTCGCGGTCCGCCTCCTACGCCTGGCTGGCCGGCCAGGAACCGCTCTCGCCGCCCGTCCGCGACATGGGTGCCGGCGCGAACACGGCCGCGCTGCACTATTATTCCTCGCAATTTCCGCGCGAGTACTGGGGCGACATCTTCATCGCCAACTGGGGCAGTCACGGCGCGAACCCCGCCAACCGCGACCTCCGCCGCTTCCGCCGGGCGCAAGATGGCCACAACCGCGCCGGCACGAGCGACGCCGAACTCATCGACGGTGAAACGTTTCTCACCACGACCGACCCGATGTTTCGTCCCACCGGGCTCGTCCTCGCGCCGGACGGCGGTCTTTATCTGCTCGACTGGCACGGCCGCGATGACGAGAACGACACAACCGGGCGCATCTTCAAAATCACGTACACCGCGCCAGACAGACCCGCGCTGCCGCCGACGCCTACAGCAACCGAAATTTCCGGACTGACGCCGGAAGCACAAGTGAAGTTGCTCGGTCATCCCAGCCAGGTCGTGCGCGAACTGGCGCAGCGCGCCTTGGTTCGCGCGGGCGCGCGAGCGCTGGAGCCATTGGGGCGCGTGGCCGAAACGGGCGAGGCGCTCGCCGCGGCCTGCGCGGTCTGGACGCTCAGCCGAATCCACTCCGCCGCCGCCGCGCACACCATGACGAATGCCCTGAAGCATCGCGACCCTCGCGTCCGCGCCCACGCCTTGCGGCAATTCCGCCAGGCTTCCGGCCAGACCTTGTCGGCCGACATCCGCCCGGAGCATCGTTCCGTCATGGCTCCCGATTTGGCGAAACTCGCCGCGCCGCTGTTGCAAGACCCCGATGCCGAAGTGCGCCTCGAGGCCGCGCTGGCGCAGGATTCGTCCACCGGCGTGACTCAAGGTCTGCGGGCCGCCCTGGCCGCCGCACCCAACAGCCGATTGCTTTACCAAATCGGGATGCAACTGGGCCGGCACGCTGACGCCGCGTCCGTGCTGGCGCTCATGCGCTCAGCCAACTCCACCTGGCAACGCGCGGGACTGATTGCCCTCGATACAGCGCGTTCCGAAGACACTCCCCTCTTGCAGAGGGTGAAGGAGTTGGCTCCGGAAGCGCTCGAGGAAGTGCCCCCAGCAAATTTCGGCCAGAAGCTCGCGTGGTTGCAGCGGCACACGCCGGAGTTGTTGACGGCCGAATTGGCGCGACTGGAACGGGGTGCGCTGCGCCTGACCACCTCGGCGGAAATGCTCGCGGCGCTCGCCTGCCTCGAATCAAGCCCTCAGAAGAAACTCCCGGCCACATTCCTTGTCGCCAGTTTGGACAACGCTGACCCGCGCGTGCAGCAAGCCGCGTTGCGCGTCATGCGCGAGTCCGCCGCCGGAGAAAAGACTCTCCTCGCGCCCACGTTGAAGATCCTGCACTCGACCCAATCACCGGCCACCCGGCTGGAAGCCATCTTTGCGCTCGGTTGGTTGGGCAACGCCGTGAGCGTCAATGAGTGGCTAGGCTGCGTGCGGAGTCCCGCGCCAGACGTGGTCGCGGCAACGCTCCGATCCATGCGACAGGTGCAGCAGGAGCCGGAGTTAGGCCAGGCTCTTTTGGGGGCGGCGCCCGCCCTCGCCATGCGCGAGCCGGATCTGGGCCAGGACCTTCTGTTGACGCTCGGGGCGCTCGGAGTTCCGGCCGGCCCCTGCGCGAGCTTGCCCATCGCCCCCCCAGTGTCGAGAAGCAGAGCGGAACTGGCGGCCTCGCTGCTGGCCCGGTTGCCGAAAGCCTCGGCCCTGCTTGGGCGCTCGAGCTTCCACTCCGCCCGCGCCGGTTGCACCAAGTGTCATTCCATCAAACCTGGGGAGTCTCCGTTCGGTCCCAGCCTCGCCGACATCGGCGCGGCGTCCCAGCCGCAATACCTTATCGAGTCCATCCTCGAGCCGAGCAAGGTCATCAAGACCGGTTTCCAAAATGAAATCATCGAGACGAGCGACGGCCGGGTCCTGAGCGGCCTGGTCGAAGCCAGCGGCGGCCAACTGCTGGTCCGAATCTCGCCCGACGAACAAGTGACCGTGCCGCTCGGTCAGGTGAAGAGCCGCAGCATCAGCCCGATCTCGCCCATGCCGGAGGGATTGGAGGCCGCGATGAGCGAAGCCGAGGTGACCGACCTCGTGGCCTGGCTGCAATCGCTGAGGATTCCCAAGTGAACCGGCCAGCGAGCCTGGTCAAACCGGAAATCATCACAAACGAAAAATGAACTACTTAATCGCAACTGCAGTCAGGCGGCGCTGCTGCGCCGTTCTCATCGGGTCGCTGCTTCTGCTCGAGGCGCGGCCAAGTCTCTCGGCCGGGGACGCGCCCCTTCAGCCATCTGACCAACTCCGTTCGCTGCCACTGGCCTTCAGACCCGCGACGAATGGAGAGTTTCATTTCGACACCGGTCTGCTTCGGGGAAAGCTGCGCGCCGGCGGGAAGTCAATGGGGCTGTCCTCGGTCGCGCATATTCCATCCGGCATGATTCTGGACCGGAGCATGGGATTGCTCAGCCACTACCGTGTGTTCACCACCAAGACGCGCTACGGCGTCGGCGCATGGGACTGGCCGAGCACAGCGAAGGTGCGCGGCGATGGAGCCGTGGAAGTGCAGTGGCGGGCCGGGGAGGACCGGCCCTGGTCAATGCGCGCGGTTTACCGCTGGAAAGACGCGGGCACGCTCGACCTCGAGACGATCGTGACTGCGGCGCGGGCCTTGCCGAACTTCGAAGTGTTCCTCGCCTCCTATTTGAATGGAAGTTTCACGAACTCACTCGTGTTCAGCCGCGGCGATCCCGCCCTTGGCGGAAAGGCCGGCTTCGTTTCGGCCGCCCGCGCTTTTGGCGACTGGCAGATGTTTCCGCGCGACGAAGCCGTGGTGTCTCTCATCACCGACGGTCGATGGAGCATTGAACCGCATCCCGTCGATTGGCGCATCCGGCCACGGTTCGGAAAAGCACTGGGCGTGCGGCGGGACACGCGCAGCGGCCTCACGGCGGTCGTGATGGCGCCGCCCGCGGACTGCTTCGCGGTGGCGACACCCCACGAAACCGACGAGCATTACTCGCTCTATTTGTCGCTGTTCGGACGCGAGGTCAAAGCAGGAGAAACGGTTCGCGCAGGCACGCGACTGGTGATCGCCACCGGGCTGCCGAACGAACGCATCACCGAGCTTTATGAGACTTACCTCAAGGACCCCTGAAGACTCTCGCAGGCCCCGGATTGCGGACCGCCTTGTGACGACCATCGGCACGGCCAGACTGATCTGGCTCGGCGCCGCCCTCCTGTTCGGGACGGCACCCGCCGCCCGCGCCGCGATCACGCATGAGCCCAACCGTAAAGTCGTCCTCATGTCCGACGCTACCGGGAGTCTGGTGCTGCGGTTGAATGGCGATGGCCGGTGTCTGCTCGACCAAGTGACCGTGCGCGGCGGCGAGGTGGTCTCGCCGGACACCGGTGTGGGCAGTGCCATCAAAGTCGCCGGGCAATGGCACACCACGCGTTCGGGCATTCCATCCCCGCGCCTGGCCGTCGCGGGCGACAACGTCACGGTGAGCGACATCCGCTACGGCGGAGGCGGCGTCCCAGTCCTGGAGACGTGGCACTTCGCGGTTCAGCGCGCGAGCATTGTATGGCGAATCGACCGCGACTATCTTGCGGGCGGAACGTTGGAGGACACGGGGTTTCCCGGCTGGGACTTCCGCGACATGCAGACCTGGACCGGCGGTTTGCTGGGCCACGGCGGCGTCGCCTGGAGCAAGCTCTTTGACCAGCCCAACGCGAGCTACGGCATTCATAACGGGGAAGTCACCTTCTGGAGCAAAACCCGTCGTGCCGGCTTGAGCATTGTTCCCCGGGTGCCCGGCGGCGAACACGTCGCCGTCCGCTTCAGCCGTCAGCCGAGTGGCATTTTTTCGTTGAACTACTCCGTCACCGACCCCGAACTCGCGACCCGGCATGGCCACTCGCGATTCCTCCATGACCGTCAGGACGTTTGGGCGCCGTTCGCCGTCACCCGGGGCCGCGTCAGCATTGAATTCACGTTGCGCGCCTTCGACTCCGACCAAGCCTTCGACCGCGGCACGTTTGCGTCTCTCGACAGCGCGGCCATCGGCGAGTTGTGCCACACCATTGCCCGCATCGGCGCCGTGGACGAGCGGGTGCATGGCAGCAACGGCCATTACAGCGACGTCGCCGTGCTGCACGAGCCGTGGATTGCCCAACTGGGGCTGGCGATTGACGACGCGGCCTATTTCCGCGCCTACGCCGAGACGCTGGATTTTCAGCGCGAGCACGCCCTGGCGCCGGATGGCCGGGTCAAGTCGCGCTGGGCTGGGACGCCGGGCGACGCCATCCCCGGCAGCTACGACGCGCACGGGTTTTACGAGGCGCAATGGGGCTACCTCATGGACTCGCAGCCGAGCTGGGTCATCAATGTCGCCGAGTTGTTCGACGCCACCGGCGACCGCGCCTGGCTCACCCGCCAGAAAACCGCCTGCGAACGCGCGCTGGAGTACCTGCTCCGCCGCGACGCCAACGGCAATGGCCTGGTCGAGATGCTCACCGATTCGCATCAGCAGGCCCGCGGCAGCGATTGGATTGATGTCGTTTGGGCGGCGCACGAAAACGCCCTGGTCAACGCGCAGATGTTCTGGGCGTTGACCCAGTGGGCCGACTGCGAAGAACTGCTCGGCGACACCGCGAACGCCGCCCGTTACCGCGCCGCCGCGAGCCGGCTCCAAGCGTCCTTCAACCTGCCGATCAGCGAGGGCGGCTTCTGGGATCCGCAAAACAAATGGTTTGTCTATTGGCGCGACCAGGACGGCTCCATTCACGGCAACAACCTCGTCGTGCCCGTGCAATTCTCTGCCCTCGGCTACGGGGTGTGCGGCGACCCCGCGCGCCGCGCCGCCATCCTCGACCGCCTTGAAACGCTCATGCAACAGGAGCGGCTGTTCTTTTGGCCGCTCTGCGTCTTTCCCTACGCGCCCGGCGAAGCCAACGCCTCGCAATATCCTTTCCCCACCTACGAGAACGGCGATTTGTTCCTCGCCTGGGGCGAACTCGGCACGCGCGCCTACGCGGCGCACCAGCCGGCCGTCGCGCTCAAGTATGTGCGCAGCGTGCTCGCGCAATACGCCCAAGACGGCCTTGCTTTCCAACGGTACCTCCGCCAGTCGCAGGCCGGCGCGGGTGCCGACATCCTCGCCAACAACTGCAGCATCATCGTTGGCCTCTACCGCAACCTCTGCGGCGTGCAACCGAAGCACAACCGCCTTTACCTGGAGCCGCATTTGCCGCCGGAGCTCGCCGGCACGAAGCTCAAATATCAGGTGCGCGGACAAACTTACGTCATCACCCCGCAGACCAACGGCTGCCGCGTCACGGTGGATGGCGTCACGGTCCAGGACATCAAGCCTTTTGCCGTGAACGTGACGCGCGAGGCAGTGGAGTATTTCAGCGGAGGCCGGAAGACGCCTTCGCTGACAATTGCGCGGAAGGCCGGGCCGGGGTTGGATATTCGCGTCGAGGCGTGGCCGGGCGGCGGTGAGGGCTCGCGCAAGTGGATCGAGTCCGGCGTCAGCGGCACCCGGCGCATCGTTTCAGACCTTCAGCCGAAGGCGAGCTACACGCTTCATCTCAACGAGGCCGCCGGGAAGACACTTCGCAGCGACCCGCTCGGTCGCGTCGTTTTTGACAGCGCCGTCCGTAGCGCGAGGCCGCTCACGGTTGAACTGCGGCCGCAGTGAACGATGGCAAAGAGTTCAACCCACGAAACACACGAAACCAACGAAAGCAGAACCGATGAAGCGAACGGTGGCTCTCAACCGGCGGCGGAGGAATCGGTCGGCGGCGGTGGCCGTTTGTGGAATCGTCCTGTTCTGGGCGGTTGCCACCATTCCCGTCATCTCCCACGCCGTTCCCACGCCTTTGGCCGATCATCCTGGCAACGTGTTTGTCGAGGGTGAAAGCGTTCTCGTTTTTCTGCCGGAGACGCTGCCGCCAGCCGCAACCCAATGGCGTCTCCTGAACGATCGAAGCCAGGTGCTGCGCGCGGCTGTTCTGCCGTCCGGGATGGCGGATCGTCGGGCGCGGTTGGAGTTGGGTCTGATCGACATTGGCTGGTACCGGCTGGAATTCGGATCGACCAACGCGCCGGATTTGGCTTGGACCACGTTGGCCGTGCTCGGGAGACTGCGCGCCCCGGTCCCGGCGGACTCGCCGGTGGCGGTGGATTCGGCGGCCTCGTGGTTGGCCCGCGACGACGCGGCCCAACAGAAGCGATTGGCGAACCTGGCCGCACTGGCGGGGGTGAACTGGGTGCGCGACCGGTTGCGCTGGCGGGATGCTCAACCGCAGCCGGGTCCGTTGACCGAAGCGGCCACCACCTACGACACCTCGGCCGAGGCGCATCGCGAGGCGGGTCTGAACGTGTTGCAGGTTTTTCACGATACGCCGCCTTGGGCGAGGGAAACGGCCAACGCCGGCGGCCGATTCGCGCCGGATTTGCGGCATGTCTTCGAACTGGGGCGAGCGTTGGCCGGTCGATTCAAGGGACGGGTCGCCGCCTGGGAACCTTGGAATGAGGCGAACGTGGCCACCTTTGGCGGGCACACCGTGGACCAGATGTGCTCCTGGCAGAAGGCGGCGTGGCTCGGCTTCAAGGCCGGCGATCCGGGCGTGACCGTGGGGTGGAATGCCAGCGCGGCGGTTCCAACTCCGGCCCAGACCGAGGGCGTGCTGGCCAACGAGACGTGGCCCTATTTTGACACCTACAACATTCACACCTACGACTGGTCGCATGCTTACGCGGCGTTGTGGGGGCCGGCGCGGGAAGCGGCCTCCGGTCGGCCGCTCTGGATCACCGAGGCGGATCGCGGCACACCCCACTTGAAGAAGGCTCCCTGGTTTGACCAGGACCCGCGTTTGGAGCGCCTCAAGGCCGAGTGGATGGCCCAGGCCTACGCCAGCAGCCTGTTCGCCGGCGCGCAGCGGCACTTCCATTTCATTCTCGGCCAGTACCAGGAACCCAACGGAGTGCAGTTCGGTTTGCTCCGCCTCGATTTGACCCCCCGGCCGGCTTACGTCGCGCTCGCGGCCGTGGGCCGATGCCTGGCAGGCGCGCGCATCTTGGGCCGATGGCAGCCTGGTTCGAACGTGCAGGTTTATGCGTTTCGCGCCCGGCCGGACGGCCGGGAATGCGATGTCTTGGTCGCTTGGACGGAGAAGGAGGTGGACTGGGACGGACGAGGGACGACGACAGCCGATTGGAGTCTTCCTTCAGAGTTCAAGATCCTTGAAGTGGTCGATTATCTGGGGCGGTCGCGCGGCTCGAAGTGGCCGGCCCCGCTGACGAGCGCGCCGGTGTTTGTCTTTCTGCCCGCGGGACAGGCGGAGCGGTTGCCGCTTGAACCACCGCCGGCCCGGGCGGCCTGGCGCGAGGGCACAGCCTCCCCCGTGGTTCTACAGATGAGCGAACCGCGTTCGGCGGTGCGCAAGGTCGAGGATCTTCCGTGGTCCGAGGGTTACGCGTATCAGGCCGCGGCCGGAACGTCGCGCCCATTGAAGGTCCACATCTACAACTTCGCCACCAACGCAGCAGCCGGGCGGCTGCAAACGATCCGCCATCCGGCGAACTGGGAGGTGACCTGGTCGGCCGCGGATTTTCGTCTCGACCCGATGGGCCGGGCCGAGTTGAACGGATCGCTCCGCCTCCCGGTCGATCCCGAGATTCGCGACGGGTGGATCGTCTTTCGCGCGGAATGTGGAGCGCTCGGGCGGCCAGCCCTGGCGTGCCGCATTCTCGTGCTTCCTTAATCGGCAATCCCCCGGACCCGGAACGATCCCATGGCAGACGCCCTTCACCCTGAACCTTTCGAGGAGTTATGAATCAGTTTATCATCTCCGTTCTCCTCTTTGGGGCGGCTTCGGTCGCGGCCTGGGGAAGTGAAGTCCCGCTGCCGTGGCGAAACGACTTCCAGTTCCAGCCGACGGCGCAGCGTCCGCGCTTGGAGGTGCGCTACACCGACAGCACGCGGACGGCTTTCGAAATCTTGGGCGCGAATTACCATCTGCGTGGGGATCTGCGGGCTCCCCACGGTTTGCGGGACGCGAGCACGGGGGAGCTGTGGCTGGGCCTGGCCGTAACGGACGCCCAGGGGGCGACGTTTGAAGCGGGACAGGCTCGGGCGGCGTCGCGGATTAACCTGTACCGGCGCGGCCCTTATTACTGTGAGATTCATTGGCTGGACCTCACGGTCGCCGATGCGGGAGGCGCGACCTTGCCGTTGAAGGGTGACTTGGCCTTGTACTGTTATCCGGATCAAGTGCTCGGGTCCATCACCTGGCATGCCACCGGTGATCTCGAGGCCACCGCGGTTCGTGTCCGCGGCCGGCAGCCGCGGGAATTTGGCCCGACCCGATTTGCCTCGGGCCAGACCCATCGCTTCGCCTTTTCCCTTCACGGCGTGCGCGAGCCATTGCCGGACCGCGCGCTCGAGACGCTCTCGGCCGTGGCGCCGCTCCAGTACGATGCCTTGCGCGGGTGTTACACGATCGGCTCGCGCAGCCTCGGAGGATTCGAGGCGCAGTTTTACGATCATCCGAACGATTACGAGAAGGTCTCGATGCGGGTGATCAACGAGGCGGCGGCGCGGACGATCTATATCTGTCATCGCACGACGGAGGGCGATCGCGGCCAAGTCGAAGGCGGAGTGCTCTTGGACGCGGATCAACATCCTCTGCCCATCACGGTGCAGATCTCCAAGAATTTCGCCGGGGAACGGGAGGAGAAATTCTACAATCCGAGCGATGAACCGTTTAGCGAAACCTGGTTTCCATTGTTCCTCGGAGCGGGCGAACGCTGTGAGGTGACGTCGCTTCACCTCTACCAGAATTGGGGACGCCACATGGTCAAGCAATTTTCGTCGCTCGGCGCCTGGATGGATTATTTCCACAGCTCGTCGGGCGTTACGGAAACCACCTGCTATGTGCCCTTCAAGTTCGGCGGTTTGCCGGGGATCGATATTGCGGACTTTCGGGCCATGAGCCAGACGACCTTTTGGGCCAGCCAGCCGCAGCATGATAATGTGGGCGGGCACAGTTTTCTCTCCTACCACGACGGCGCGCGCTGGCAGTACTTGGAATACCGGGGCACGACTTACACCAGCACGGGGCCGAATTGGATGGACATCACCTTCAATTACCTTTCCACCGACGGCAAGGTGCGGGCCGCGGTGCGCACCTTCGAATTGCCTCAAAAAGACGAACTGCGCAATTTCATCCGCGTCCGCTATGAAGTCCTCGCGCCGCTGACCATCCGGAACGCGCCGGAGCAGTTTCGCCTCGTCTCCGCCAGTTCTCAGGTCCAGCGCCTGCGCTACACCCATTTCGCGGCGAGCGGCGGGCCGGTGCGAGAGTTGGAGTTCGCACGCAACCACACGGCCGTCCGGGGACAGCCCTTGCCGCGGCGCGACGGGTTTGCCGCCCTTTTCGGGGAGAAGAAAGGTTCCAACGCGATTCTGCTGCGCTCGTGGTCAGCCGGCTTCGATCCGGCGGTGACGGTGCATTGCGAAACGAATCTCAACACCCGCCTATCGCTCGTCCCCGCCATGGAAACTCTGAACCTGAAGGCGGGCGACGTGATCGAGTTTGACGCGGTCTTCATGCCCTATGGTGAAGTGGATGGCCTCGAGACCTGTCGGCGGGAAATCGTGGCCTACGGATCGGAAGCGCCGCGCTTGGCCAAGGTCTCGCGGGGCCAAGGCCGGGCGGATTTTCCGACGGTGATTGCGGCGCGCAAGGACCGGGCGGAGTTTGTTCTTCAAGGCGGCCGCGATCTGGTTCCGGTGATCGTGACCGGTCTTGAAGATTATCGCTGGCCCGTGCTCTACCGAAAGGACCGGGAGGGCTGGCAACCGCTTCCGCTGGCGCGCGCGGATGACCGGGATGGCGTGCAGGTTTTTTGTGAGCCAGAGGGCCGGTTTGGCGCGGTCATGTTGTTGGAGGGATCGCTCGAGCCGCAAACGTTGCGCTTCGAGAACCGGCCCCTGCGCCCCGCGCCCCGGCGGATTGTCCTGAGGGCCGGCGCGGTCCCGGCGGCGGACTCGCGCCCGGTCTTGCAGTTGAGCGCGCCCGAGGATGGTGAATCTTTTTCATTGGCCTATCCGGCAGGGTTTTCGTTGCGGGTCGCTGGTCAAGCCAGTCGTGGCGCGGAGAGCGGGGCGTCGGAAGTTTCGGCGGGCCGCGATGTCATCATGTGGTCCACCAATGTCGGCAATTCCTTCTGCTACGAAGCGCGCCGGCCGGAAGGCATTATAGGCGGCCGGGTGACGCCCAACGAGAAGGACGTCGATCTTGAATTCTGGGTGCGCAATTCGCTCGATCAGACCCTCCAGGCGACGACGTGGTTTGAGGCCGTTCTCGAGGGCAGTCCCTACGATGATCCGCGGCGAGAGCGTTCGTGGGTATTGGTCGGCGGCGAGTGGCGGCGATGGCGCTCGGTGCTTCCCGATTCCAAGGGCGAGCTCAAGGTGGAGGCCTGGCTGATTGACTCCGGAGCCGGGCGGCGACTCGCCTTTGCCTGGCCGGCCATGCGCCTGAAGATGGGGAGCGAGGCGTCGGCTCGAATCCGATTTGCTCCGTCGTGGCCGGACTGTCCTCCGGGTCGGCGCGCTTATCACCGGGGCAAGATATATTGGTCGAGGCAGACGCTCGAGGAACTGCGCCGGCAGATCAAGTAGGGTCTCAGTCTTTCTCTTCTCGACGCACCGAGTCTTTGGAAATAGACTACGATCATGATGTCGGCGATTCTTGAGATCCCGGAAGTGCGCCAGCGGGTTTCGCCGCTGTCGGTCGAAGAGTACCATCGGCTTGGCGAGTTCAACGAACAGGGCCGACGGACCGAGCTCATCCGGGGCGTTGTCATCGCGAAAATGTCAAAATCTCCTTTGCATCGAACCATTTCCTCTCGCCTGTATCGGCTTCTCCTCAGCCGGCTGCCCGAGGGTTTTTCCGTCTGCAAAGAAGAACCCCTCACGCTTCTTGATTCGGAACCGGAACCGGACATCGCAGTGACGCTTGGCTCCGATAGGGATTTCTCCGTTTCCCACCCCACGACCGCCGAGTTGGTCGTGGAAGTGGCTGTGTCCAGTCCCGCGCTCGACCGCGAAAACGCTTCGCTCTATGCCGAAGCCGGAGTCAAGGAATACTGGATTGTCCTCGGCCACGAACGTCGAGTGGAAGTCTATCGGCGACCGGCGAATGGGCGCTACCAGGACACACACATTCTCGCGGCCGACGACACGATCGAGTGCGCCAGTGTTCCTGCAGTGCGGGTCCGCTTGTCCGAGCTGTTTGCCTAGCGGATCACAAAGGGGCGGTTCTCATTCGTCACGGCTGAGGAGCGACGGTGAGTTCGCGGGCTTGAGCCGGGACCGGTGACACCGTCACTTTGCCTCCGGGCCATCCGACCTGCAGGTGGGTGGGTGTCTTGGCCGCGCCGAGCACAGGGACCGCGCTCGCTTGCGACCCATAGCCGGAACCAGCCTGAATCTCTCGAGCGGGTCCGAGCGTGTCTCCGAATTGAAACCGCACGACCGCGCCGACCCCATTCGGGTTGCCAGAGGGCCCTTGCAACCGAATCCGCCAGCCGGCCTTGGCGGTGACGTTATGGAACAGTTTGGTTTCTCCTCCGTTCTGCCCGACGACCAAATCAATTCGTCCGTCCCGATCATAATCCGAAAGGGCACAGCCGCGCTGCTCGCCGTAGATCTTGATCCCGCTCATCTGACCCGGCACCGGCGTCAATCCGCCCCGTCCATCGCCCCGCAGCCACAAGCCGCGCCCTCCGTCGTAGGGGGACGTGGCCGGTTGGGTGGCGAAGAAATTCTGGCTCAAGAAAACATCTTCGTTCCCGTCGCCATCGAGGTCGCCGACGGCCAGGCCGAAAGCGGGGGCGAACTGGGCTTCCGCGGGCAGGGTACGGATTTCAAAGTGATCGCCGCGATTCAAGAGGAGGATGGACTCGAGCGTGTTCACGGTCCGTTCGCGAGCCGCTTTCAGTCGATCACCCAGAATTTCCGCCAAGCTGGCCTGCGCGTAGGCTTGGTGGGTGCTGAATCTTTCGCGGATGAAGGGGAGCGCATTGGCCATGCTGACAAAAGCACGCTCCGGCACAGTCTTGCCCAACTTCTGGTCGAAGTGGGCTTCCACCAAATCGACGCCGCCGGCGCCGTTCAGATCTCCAGAGTAAAGGCGCAGGGGCTCTCTCCGGTGACGCTCGTATTTGGTGTTGCGACCCCAGTTGGAGGCCACGATGTCCATGCGCCCGTCCCCGTCGAAATCGCCCGTGGCGACGCCATTCCACCAGCCCGTCAGTTCACTAAGAGTTGAGCGTTGAACGTTGAACGTTGAACGTTGAACGTTCGAGGTTAAGGATTGAGCGTCACGCGTCGAAGATTGTGGATTAAGAAGCGGCCGATCGATCTGTTGAATCGACGGATTCCATGGCGTGAGCGCGCCCCGATCATTGCGGAAGATTTGCAGCGATCCCCAATCGCCAGCCAGGATGAGCTCGGGCAGTCCGTCTCCATGGAGATCGCTGAAGACGGCGCCGTTCACCAGGCCCGCGTTCTCCAGTTTCTTGCTGTTTTCAACGTCGAGCCGGAAGACGCCCTGGTCATTCCGAAACAAACGCGAGGAAGCGGGTTCCGGGTATCGCCCGGGCAGGACGCGGCCCCCGACGAAAAGATCGAGATCGCCATCGCCATCCACGTCGGCCATGGCCAACGGGCCGGTGGTCGATGGTAAGCCCGGGATGCCGTCATCGATGCTGTTTTTCTGCAGGTCAAACTGGCGGACCGATGCGCCGATGGGCAGTCCGTCTTCGTAATTCGACGAGCCGACGAGGAGCCGAGCTCGCCCATCCGGAGCGCGCCAGCCCAGCACGGTGGTTTGGTCGCGAGTGATCGGGCGTCCGAGAACGGGTTCGTGGCGAAGGGCGAAGCCACCCTGGTGATCATTTCGATAAACGGCCATACTCCCACCCCGCGCGGCGCCGATGATCAAATCGTCCCAACCGTCGCCATCCAAATCGAACCAACTCACTCCCGGACCCGGCTGGCTGAGCTTGTTCGGAAGGAGCGGTTGCCGGGCGAAATCGTCGAAGGCCTCCTGATGATGGGAGTGTTGGAGCAAGCGGCTGACGTCCTCGAAGATCGGCGGAGAGTTCGATTCAACTCCGGATTGATCCGCAGACAAGGCCGTGAGCTGGGTCGGCGGAGCCGCAGTGGAGGTTGGTTCCGTAATTTCAAAAATGCGGTTCGGTTCGACGTTGGTGATGACCGTGCGTCGTCCACTCCGCCAGTTCACCTCGATCTTCAGGCGAGCCGGCGGACGGCCGACGGCGAACACGCGCATCGGTTCGTCCGACGAAAGGTATCGTCCCCCCGCGATGATCTGCTGGCTTTGCAGCGGAACCGGACCATCGAAAACGCGAAGTCTGGCGCCGATTCCTTGGAAGTTGGGAGGCGCCCCTTTCAAACGAATGGCCAGACGCGGCGCGGCCGAGTTGTTGCGATACAGTCCGGCGGCGGCATTGAGCTGGTTGGCCACGACGTCCAAGTCGCCGTCTTGATCCAGGTCCGCGAGACACATTCCGTGGGAGACGCCGATTCGGTCAAAACCCCAGGCCGAGCTGACGTCCTCGAAAGTCAAGTCGCCGCGATTACGAAAGGCGGCCTTGGGGAGAAGGAGAGGCGGGTACTGGAGCAGTTTCTGGGGAAGCTTTTGCCGCGGCCACGGCCCCATGGCATTGATGCGAGCTTCGGCATCCTGATCTTGCGTGTCGAAAAGATTGCCCGTTGCGACCAGCAAATCCTCGTAACCATCGAGATCGACATCGAGGAAGATGGGGCACCAGGACCAATCCGTGGCGTCCACCCCGCTCATTTGGGCAATCTCCGCGAACGTCAGATCGCCGCGGTTCAGGAAGAGCGTGTTTCTCGTCACTTGCGGGCGCTCGGCGGGATAGCCGATCGGCCAAGGCAGGAGCCCGAACATCATCGTCTGCGTCATCCGGCGGACATGATCGGGGCTGAACATGTCGAGAACCATGAAATCGTCAAAGCCATCGCGATTGAGATCGGCGAAATCCATGGCCATGGAGAACGTGCTCGTATTGGCCAGAGCGGTCCGGCCCAAGGCGCGAAAGTGGCCCTGGCCATCGTTGATCCAGATTCGGTCCGGGCTCCAGAAATCGTTGCAAACATAGATGTCGGGCGCTCCATCGCCATTCAGGTCGCGCATCATCACGGAGAGAGCCCAGTCTCGAGGGGGATTCGCCAGCGCGGTGCCGTCCTCCTCCCGAAATCGTCCATCGGTCCAGGACAACGGCTGGAAATGTCCTTTCCCGTCATTGAGATAAACCACATCGACTTCGCCATGCTCGCGAATGAAACCGTCCTCCGTAATGTAGAGGCGGTCTCGGTCTTCCGGTTTGATCATGCGCCGGCCATTGAGATTGAGGAGGTCGAAGCCCGTGCTGCGGACCGTGGTCGTGCGGTAGTTGGCCACGTACAAATCGAGGTCGCCATCGCCATCGAGGTCGGCCAAGGCCAGGGATGTGCTGCCGAATCTCCGGATCAACCCGGCGCTGGTCGCTTCCTGAAAACGGCCCTGGCCGTCATTGAGAAAGAGACGGGTGCCGCCGCCGACCGAGTTGACGAGAAGATCGAGATCCCCATCGCCATCCACATCGCCGAGGACAGCTCCGGTGGAATGTTGTCCTGGGCAGGCCACGCCCGCGGCGGCGGTGATATCTTCAAACTTCCAGTTCCCGAGATTACGGTAGAGGGCGTTCGGCGTTTCGAGACCGCAGAAATAGAGATCGCAGCGACCGTCGCCATCCACGTCGCCCGCCGCCACGCCGGAGCCGTTGAGAAGAATCTGGTTGGCTCCCGCCGTTTCTTTGGCCAGGCGATTGGTGAAAGTGAGGTCCGTGGTTTGCGGCGAGAGCTCCGTGAAACCAGGCCGCCCCGTGGCTGGAACATCGAGCGGCGCGCTGCGGTAGCCATCGCCAGATTGCCAGGCGAGTTCACCTCGGACGGGGCGGGCGAGAATGAAGCAGAGGCAAACGAACCAGTGGACCCAGGCCTGGCGGTAAGCGCCGGCTGCCTTTCCATGAACCTGGGTGGGGCGAGACTCCGTCGGGCCCTGACTTTCCTGCCTCCCAGAATTCCAGGGCTCGACGGAGTCTCGCCCCGCCACGCGAACGAGTTCATGGCCCCAAGGCGTGTCAGAATGAAATGGAGACTTCCTATGAACCGCCAGGTTTTGGAGTGCGGCAGCCCTCTGCCGCTTTCCCCGCACGAGGCCAAAGCGCCGGAGGGCCGGCGCACTCCAAGACGCTGGCGCGACGCCGCCCGCTCCATTCGGTTCATGGTCCCAAAGCGTGCGCCAAGCGCATCGAGGCTCTCCCTGAACTGTTGATGATAGGGACGGGCGGCTCGCGCGTCGCTCTTTGCGCCGCTGAACGCGGCGCGGACGAGCCGGCGGCTCGTCCGTCGGAATCGGGGAGCATACGCGCCCTCGCGTGTGCCGACCGGCGCCTCGCCGGTCGGAACGAAGGCCCCATCCAATCACCAAACGGTGACTCGTTCGGAGGCGCCCTTGTGGTCGGCGAGGGCGCCGGCCACCGCACGCGAGGGCGCGTGCGCTCCCCATCGCAACTGAATCGTCATGGTTTAGGGGATCGATCATCGGCCGATCATCGTGAAATGTTTTAGGGGGTGACGCAACGGTTTTGGCGTTTCGGAACCTGAGCCAGCTATCGGACGATCTTGACCGCGCCGTCGATTTCCACCGTGATCTCCCGGGCGTTGGCTGGCACCTCCGACATCGTGGTCCGGCCGCCCGGCCAACGAATCGACAATTGGCTCGAGGCCTTCGCCGCCGCCAGGACTTGCACCGCGCTGTCCTGCGACCAATAGCCTGATCCAGCGTGAATTTCCCGGGCCGGTCCGGATTGGTCTCCGGACTGCATCCGCAGGACCGCCCCGACGGCTTGAGGGTTTCCAGCGGGGCCATGAAGTCTGACTCGCAAGCCAGGTGGGGCGCTCACGTTGTGGAAGAGACGCGTCTCGGACGAGTTCTGAGTCACGACGAGATCAATCCGTCCATCCGCGTCGTAATCGCAGAGTGCCGCGCCCCGTTGTTCGCCATAGACCTTCACGCCGCTCTCGTTGCCCGGGATCGGTTGGAAAGCGCCGCGCCCGTTCCCCCGCAGCCAAAGGCCGCGACCGGCGTCGGAGCGCGAGGTGTCGGAATCCACGCCGAAAAAATTCTGACTCAAGAATATGTCTTCCCGGCCATCGCCATCGGCATCGCCGACACAAACGGCGAAGGCCGGCGCCAATTGCGCCTCGAGTGGAAGCGGCCGAACTTCAAAGCGGTCGGAGCGATTGAGCAGCACGGTCGATTCGAGCCATTGGGCGTTCCTGCTTTGGGTTCGTTTGAACTGATCGCCGAGCACCTCTTCAATAGCCGAACTGGCGTAGGCCTCGTGGGTGGGGAAACGCTCGGCGAGAAACGGCAGCGCCTTGGCCAGTCGATCGAGCATCCGATCCGGGACATATCGTTTCATTCCCGAATCGAAATGGCTCTCGAAGATTTCGACGATGGAGTCTCCATCCAAATCTCCGTAATAAACGCGCAGTGGTTGTGCGCGAAAACTTTCGTGTTTGCTGTTTCGGCCCCAGTTGCTCGCCACCAGGTCGAGGCGACCATCGCCGTCAAAGTCACCCACCGTGACTCCGTTCCACCAGCCGGTGAGGTCATCAAGCGTCAAGGATTGAGAGTCAAGCGTTGAGCGTTGAGCGTTTTGCCCGGAGAAAGTTTCGTCGAGAACGGATCTTTCGGTTTGCTGAATCAGAGGATTCCAGAGAGTGAAGACACCGTGGTCATTGCGAAAAATGCGAATGGGCCCCCATTCGCAGGCCAGGATCAGCTCCGGAAATCCATCGCCATTGAGATCGCCAAAAACCGCTCCGCTGACCAATCCCAGGTGAGCCCAAACGCGATTCGCGTCCGCGTCCGGTTGCAGGTTTCCGTTCTGATTGCGAAGAAGAATCGAGGCGGTGGGTTCGGGATATCGACCCGCCGCCACCCGACCGCCCACAAACAGATCGAGATCACCGTCGCCATCGACGTCAGCCATGGCCAGCGGTCCGGTGCTGGCGCTTGGGCCGGTCAGGAAATCGGTGATTTGGCCAGTGGCCAGGTTGCATTGACGCACGCCCCCGCCGGCGGCGAGCCCATCCTCATAATTGGCGGAACCAGCCAGGAGCGTGGGCTGGCCCGCGCCGTTGATCCAGCCGAGAACGGAGGTTTGGTCGCGGGCCACGATTTGGGATCCTGGCGATTCGCGGAGTGCGCCGACGCCAGTCTGGTCGGGGCTTGGTCCTGTGGATCGCCCCCCTGGTGGAGCGAGACTCTGTCGAGCCTTGGAATCGTCGCCGGCAGGAAGGCCAGGGCTCGACGGAGTCTCGCCCCACCTGAGTTCGGAGAGCGGAGAGAAGCCGCGTCCTGAATTGTTGAGAAAGACGTTCCAATGGCCGCCTTTGCCGCTTGCGATAATGAGGTCGTCCCAGCCGTCGGCATTCAGGTCGAACCACGAAACTCCTGGACCGAGTTGGCTGAGGCGTTTCGGAAGCAACGGTTGCCGACCCCAATCGTCAAAGGGTTCGTCCACGTGAGTGTGCTTGAGCAGGGCCGAAACGTCCTCGAAAAGCGGAGGCGGTTCGGCCGGAGGCGAGGCTGTCGGCCCCTGCTGAGAGAGATCGCGAGCGGCCGGTTCATCGATTTCGCAGACGGCATTAGCGGGCGCATCGTCGAGGGTGGTGCGTTGGCCGCTGCGCCACTGCACTTCAATGCGCAATCGTTGGGTGGCGCTGCCGGCCGCGAATGCGCGCACCGCGTCGTCGCTGGAGAGATAGCGCCCGCCGCTGACGATTTCCTGGCTTTGCCTCGGCACGGCTCCACCCAGCACCCGAATCCTCGCGCCGATGCCGTGGGTGTTCGGGGGCGTGCCGCGCAAGCGAATCGCGACGCGCGCTCCCATCGCGTCATTGCGATAGATCCCGGCCGCGTCGTTCATGTTGTTGACGATGACATCAAGGTCTCCGTCGTTGTCCAAATCCGCGAGGCAAGCGCCTTGCGAAATGGTCGTCGCGTTGAAGCCCCATCCGCCGGGGACCAGTTCGAAGTGAAAATCGCCGCCGTTGCGAAAGGCGAGGTTGGCGGTGTCGAGGCGGGGAAACATCTTGCGCAACAGGAGCTCCTCGCGCGAGCGCACTCGCGTCGCAGCTTTGGCCTGATTGATCCGCTGTTGGACATCGACATTCATGTTGTCGCGCTCAAATCCGTTGGCCACGAGGAGGTCCTCGTATCCGTCAAGATCAACGTCGAGGAAGAGCGGCGACCAGGACCATTCGGAGGCTTCGAGTCCGGCCAACTGCGCGATCTCGGCGTAAGTGCCATCGCCACGATTGAAGTAAAGCATGTTGCGGGGATATTGAGGACGCCCGGCGATGACGCTGGCGGGAGTGAGTTCGCCCGAGACCACGTTGCGCTGAGTCAGCCGCCGTCGATGCTCGCGGCTGAGCATCTCGACCACGATGAAGTCGTCGCGGCCATCGCGGTTCAGGTCGGCCACGTCGAGGGCCATGGCGGCCAGGCTGCTTTGGCGGAGAGCGAGCGGCGGCGCGGCGCGAAATTGGCCCCGGCCCTGGTTCAGCCAGAGGCGATCGGGCGTGCCGAAATCATTGCAGACGTAAATGTCAGGGCGGCCATCGCCGTTGAAATCGCGGAAGGCGACGGAGAGGCCCCAGTCAAAAGGGGGCGTCGCAAGCGGCCGTCCGTCCTCATCGAGGAACGTGCCGCCGGTCCATGAAACCGGTTCGAAATGTCCATGCCCATCGTTCAGGCAATAGAGATCGGGCTCGCCCAGTTCCTCGTGGGAAAACGTGCCGCGTCCACCGGGGCCGAGCGCGATTTTGAAACGGAAGCGGTTGGTCCATTCCGGATCGGTCAGAGGCCGTCCGTTGATCGAGCTGATGACGGGCTGGCTGTTCACCATCTGGACGCTGAAACGCGTTCCCGGGGAATCCATGAGGGTCGAGGCGCGGTAGTTGGCGATGTAAAGATCGAGATCGCCATCGCCATCCGCGTCGGCCAGGGCGAGGGATGTTCCGCCGCGCCCGACGTTCAGGACTTGCGGGCTGGGCTTGAAGCGGCCCTTCCCGTCGTTGAAAAAGATATGGGTTCCGCCGGCAATGGAATTAACCACCAAGTCGAGGTCGCCGTCGCCATCCACGTCGGCCAGGACGGCGCCGGTGGCGTCGAGATCGGCGCACGCGACGCCGGCCTTGTCGGTGATGTCCTCGAATTTCCAATCGCCCAGATTGCGATAGAGCCGATTGGGCGAATTGAGTCCGCAGAAGTAGAGATCGCAAAGGGAATCTCCGTCCACGTCGCCCGCGGCCACGCCGGAGCCGTTGGGGAGGATCTGGTTGGTGAGATAGCGGGATTCGGGCAAGACGTTCGTGAACCAGATGCCAGTCCGTTGCGGCGGCAGGAGCGTGAAGCCCGTGGGAGGGCCGGAGGCGAGGGGCACGGTGTGAAATCGACCGCCGTTGAGGGATTGCCAGGATTGGGCCATCAAGTCGGTCTGGATGAGAAGTCCGATCCACCCCAGAAGGTGGAGAAGAGGTTTGAGCACCGCGACCGGGTCGAACGTATCAAAAGCGGCAGAGGGCTGCCGCACTCCAAAACCTGGCGGAGGTTTAATGCCCCTTCTCGAGTATTGCCCTGCCCCATTGACGAACGGTTCGTTTTGGGACCATAAACCAACGGGGCCCGATGTGTCGCGCCAGCGTCTTGGAGTGCGCCAGTCCTCTGGCGCTTTAGACCGACGGAGAAAGAGCGGCAGAGGGCT
>CAYHFE010000064.1:0-21256 GCA_964355375.1 uncultured Verrucomicrobiota bacterium | reverse complement strand
TGGCTGGGAGAATCCGAGGAAGCCGTGCGTCACGTGTTCAAGCTTGCCCGGGAGCTGGCGCCCTGCGTGATGTTCTTCGATCAGCTCGATGCCGTCGCGCCGGTGCGCGGGCGCAGCACCGGCACCTGGACCACCGAGCGCGTGGTGCACCAGCTGCTCGCCGAAATTGACGACCTGGGCCACGATACTCCGATCGCCGTCATCGCTGCAACCAATCGCATCGACCTGGTTGACGAATCGCTGCTCCAGCCGGGCCGTCTCGGGACGCATATTGAGCTCGCGCTTCCCGATGCGGCCGGCCGCGCGGCAATCCTCAAGCTGTTCCTTGGCGAGCGCCTTGGCAATGTGGCCCACCTGCTGCACCTTGCCAGGATCACCGAGGGCTGGAGCGGCGCTCGATTACGCGCGCTCACCCGGACCCTGGAGAGGGAAGACAAGCTGCCCAGGAATGAAGCGGCCTGGGAAACGACCTTTCCCTTCCGGGCTGCGCTCGGCTCCGCGGACAACTCGGAGATCGCCGCCCGGGCGCTGCGGGCCTTTCAGCCGGACGCCATCTACGTGCACAAGATGGCCGATCTCGCCGTCATCCAGGCCCTGGTCGAAAGCGGTCGCCCGCTCCTGCGCATGGTTCATGACCACGACATCTACTGCATGAGGAGCTACAAGTACAATTACTTCACGCGCCGCATCTGCACGCGCCCGGCCACGCCCTACTGCGTCTTTCCCTGCCTGGCTTCGATCGTGAAGAATTCCGGCGGCGGCTGGCCGTTGAAATGGGTTCGCTATGCGGACAAGCGGCGCGAGATCGACCTGAACCGGCGCTTCGACCGGATGGTGGTCGTGACCACCTACATGCGCGACGAGCTGCTGCGAAACGGGTTTGAGGCGCGGCGCATTGAGATTCACGCCCCCGTGCCCCGCATGGGCGATCCGGACCTGCGCAGCAATTTCAGCGATCGCAATCTCATCATTTACGCCGGGCAGATCATCCGCGGCAAAGGCGTGGATGTGCTGCTCGAGGCGCTGACCCAGGTGAGGTCGAAATTCGAGTGCGTCATCCTGGGGGACGGCAATCACAAGGCGCATTGCCAGCGCCTCGCGCACAAGCTGGGCCTGGCCGATCGCGTGCAATTCAAAGGCTTCGTGCCCCAGGAGGAACTCAAGAGCTACTACCGCGAATGCAGCGCGGTGGCGATCAGCTCGCTCTGGCCGGAACCGATCGCCACCATCGGGCTCGAAGTCTTCCGCTACGCCTTGCCGGTGGTCGCATTCGACGCCGGCGGGATCAAGGACTGGCTGCGGGACGGCCTCAACGGCTACCTCGTCCCGTGGATGGACCGGCGCGCCTTCGCAGCCCGCCTGGATGATCTCCTTCGCGACAAGGCCCTGGCCCGGCGCCTCGGCGAAGCCGGGCTGAAATGGGTGAGCGAGCACTACGATTTCAACACCTACATCCGCGATCTGGAGGCGATGTTCGAACGAGTGATCACGGAGAAAGCCGGAGCTGGCCGTTGAGCGCATGAAGAACGTGTTCCAGATCGCCATTGTTGGCGGAAGCGGATCGGGCAAGACCTGGCTGGCTGAGCGCCTCGGGGCGGCCTTGGCTCCGGCCGCCGCGCGGATCTGCCTCGATGATTTCTATCGCGACCTCTCCCACCTGGAGGCTGACGAGCGGGGCGCGGTGAATTTTGACGATCCGGCGGCCATTGACTGGGCGGCGGTGGGGCGGGTCGCGGACGCGCTCGCGCGGGGCGAGGCCGCCGAACTGCCGCGGTATGATTTTGCCAGCCACACCCGCGAGCCGCAGGGACGCGAGTGCCCGCCCCGGCCCGTGGTCATCTGGGATGGCCTCTGGCTTCTGCATCCGGAGTGGCTGCGCGAGCGGTTTCAATGGAGTGTGTTCGTGGAATGTCCGATGGAAGAGCGCCTGGCGCGGCGACTCGACCGCGATGGCCGGGAACGGGGCCGCACCCCCGAGTCCGTGCGCCGGCAGTTTCAGGATCAGGTCCAGCCGATGCACGAGCGATTCGTCGAGCCGCAACAGGGCCAGGCACGGCGGCGGATCGTTTCCCCGTTGAACGACGCGGACTGGGCTCGATTGGTCAGTGAGATCGGGGCGGCGGCGCCACTCATGGAACCCGGAGCGATTTTCGTTTTATGACCGAGACCGAAATTCGGGATCGCATGGCCGAGCGGCTGCTCGCGGCGCAATCGCCGTGGGGGCGGGCGCGGTTGAACCTCTATGTGCGCTGGAAGCGGCTGGCCTGGAATTGGGTCACCGGCCTGACCCTCGCGGTCAAACGCACCCTTGACGTCGTGGTGAGCCTGATCGCGATTCTCCTGCTGGCTCCCGTATTCATCGGCATCGCGGTGCTGGTCAAATTGGACGGGGGCCCGGTGTTCTTCCGCCAGTCTCGTTTCGGCTTGCACGGACGCGAGTTCAAGATGCTCAAATTTCGATCCATGATTCCGGATGCCGAAGCCCGGCTGAAGGAACTCCTCCAATTCAACGAAAAAGCCTCGGGCGTGACTTTCAAAATGAAGGACGATCCCCGCATCACCCGCATCGGCCGCATCCTGCGCAAGTCCTCGCTCGACGAGCTCCCGCAATTCTGGAACGTGCTCAAGGGCGAGATGTCGCTGGTCGGCCCGCGCCCGCCCGTCCGGCGGGAGGTGGAGCTCTATGAGCCCCCGCACCGGCGCCGGTTCGAGGTCAAGCCCGGCATCACGTGCCTGTGGCAGGTGGGCGAGCGCCAGGGCGGCGTCTTCGAGATCGGCGACCGCAACATCATCGACTTCGAAGAGCAGGTCAGCCTGGATGTTCGTTATATCGAGAGCCAATCCCTGTGGAAGGACCTCTGGCTCCTGGCCAAGACCGTGCCGGCGATTCTGTTTGGGAAAGGGGCCTGAACGATGGACCGCTCTCCTTCAACCTCGAAAGCTGTCGTCATCTGCCCCGATCGGCGCGGGGGGGTCGCGGCGCTGGCGCGCCGAACTTCCTTGGCCCTGGTGCCGGTGCTCGGCCCGTCCGTGCTCTCGCAGACCTTGACCGACCTCGCCCGCCGGGGCGCGCGGGAAATCGTCGTGCTCGCTTCCGACCGGCCCGACGAGATCCGCGGGGCGGTGGGCGGCGGGGAACGCTGGGGGCTGCGGATCGAAGTTCGAGCGGAGGCGTCCGAAATCAGCGTGGAGGAAGCGCGACGCCGGCACCGGCCAGAGTCGGATCCGGGCTGGCTGCCGGAGGGCCGTGACGTCGTGCGGGCGGACCGGCTGCCCGACGAGCCGGACCATCCACTCTTCGAGAGCTACGAGGGATTCTGGGCGGCGGCGCGGCGGCGGCTGCTCTGTGATCACGCGGGCCGAGTGGGTGCCAAAGAGATCCAGCCGGGCATTTGGATGGGGCTGCGGTCGCGGGTCCACCCGACCGCCCGCCTCCTCGCGCCGTGCTGGATCGGGGAGGGCGCGTGGGTGCGGGCTCGGGCCACGGTCGGTCCGCACGCCGTGGTGGAGGACGGGGCGGTGGTCGACGAGGACGCGGAAGTGGCCGAGAGCTGGATTGGGCCGCGGACTTATGTGGGGGCCATGACCGAGGTCCGGACATCGCTGGCCTGCGGGAACAGCCTGGCCAATTGGCGGACGGGATCCGTGGCGGAAATCGTGGACGCCTTTCTGCTCGGCGATCTGGCGAGCCGCCGGATGGGGGCCGGAGGCAGTCCTTGGTATGCCCGGGGATTGGCGATGCTGGCCGCGGCCGTGACCAGTCCGGTGGTGTTGGGCGCTTGGCTCGGCCGGGGGCGTTCGGGGCAGCCGCTGTTTCTCCGGCAGGCGGCGATGGTTCCGGCCGGACCCGGCCTCGGCCCTCCGTGGCGCGAGCTGGCCTACGCGGAACTGAACGGAGTTCGGGGTTGGGCCCGGCGCTGGCCGCAGCTCTGGAGCATTGTGCGCGGGGACTTCACGTGGGTGGGAAACCGTCCGCTCCATCGGGAGCAGGCGGAGCAGCTGCAGGCGGAGTTTGAGCAGCTCTGGCTGAGTGCGCCGATCGGGTTGCTCTCGCTGGCGGACGCCCACGGTTGCGGCGACGTGTTTGACGATGAGACGCGGGCCCACGCCAGCTTCTACGCCGCGCGGGCCAGTCGGCGTTTGGATCTCGAGGTGTTGCGCCGGGTTGTTTTCCGGGCTTTCCAACCCCGCCGGCGCTCGCTAAATTCGGCATCGACTATATGAAGATCCAGCCCCGTGATTCCAAAACCGTTGAAGTGGGCGGGCTCGTTGAGTTAGCCGCGGCCAACGCCACCCAGGTCCGCGACGATATCCGCGCCGCCCTCCCGGCCACCTGCATTCAGCTCGACCTCGATCTCTCGCAGTTGACCTTCCTGGACAGCAGCGGCCTCGGCACCCTGCTTTCCTTGCACAAGACGATGCGGGCGCGACAGGGCGGCGTGCGCTTGATCAAGCCCACCCAGGCGGTCTCGCAGATCCTGGAGTTGACCCGCCTGCATCGCGTCTTTGAAATCGTCAAGAATTGAGCTGCCTCCTATGAATACTGAATCCGTGGGCGATACTCTCCGTGTCCTGGGTCTGGGACGTTTGAGCGGCGGCAACGGCCTCTATTTCAAAGAGACGGTCAAGGTTCGGCTGACCGAAGAACACCGGGTGGTGGAGGTCGATTGCAGCAACGTGAGTTTCATCGACAGCGAAGGCCTGGGCGCCCTCGTCTCCATTCACAAGGTTCTGAGCCTCCGCCAGGGGCGGTTGCGCCTGGTTCATCTCCGCCCCATGGTCCGTCAATTCCTGGAGCTCGTGCAGCTCGAACGAATTTTTGAAATAGCTCCATGAACGGACCGCCCCGCAGCGCGGCCCCGGCCTCGTTACGCACGGCGCTGCGGCTGGAGACGGGCTGTGATTTCTCCGGAATTCGTGCGGCGGTGCAGCAGATCTGTTCCTTCCTCTCCGAACGGGGACTCGACGAAAAAGAGCTGGCCGATTGGGAGCTCGCCCTGGTCGAAGCGGGGAATAACGCCGTGGAACATGCGACGCCCGAGGGGCGCCTCTTCCCCGTCGTCCTGGAGGTGGCCTGTGGTGAAGACGACATCGAGGCGCGGGTGACGGACCATACCCCGGGGTTCGACTGGCCGCAGGACATTGCTTTGCCCGACCCCGAGAGCGAGGGCGGACGCGGGCTCTTCCTGATTCAGGCGCTGACCGATCAGCCGGGCTATTTCCGCGGCCGCGGGGAGAACTGCCTGGTCTTGCGCAAGCGGCGCCCCAACTCCGGCCCTCCGCGGTCTCCGGACCTGGGAACCCTGCCGAGCCGTCTCGCCGAAGCCGAGGTGGCGTTGGCGGAAATGACCGAGGAGTTGTCCTCGAGCTACGAAAGCCTGGTGGCGGTCTTCCGCTACAGCGCGGAGCTGGGCGGGGCCGGGGATTTGCCCCAGTTTGCCCGCCGGCTCCTCTCGGACCTGGTCCTGATCGCCCCGGCGGACTTCGCCGTCCTGCGGCTGGCCGAGGCGGACGGCCGCACTCTCCGGACCTTCCTCGTCGAGCCCGAGACTCTGGAGGTGCCGCGGCCGATCCTGGAATTGGCGGCCCCGGGATCTTCCATCGAACTGGAGGCGGCCCGGGCCCGGCAGGACGTGTGGTTCGATCCGGACACGGCCTGGAACGAATCGGATCCCGTGGCTCTCTGCGGGATGAATTGTGGCGTCTGCCACCCGTTTCTCAGCGGAGCTCAGCTCATCGGCACGCTCACGCTGGGACGCGCGTCGGCCGACCAGCCTTTCACCTCCGCCCAGATCAACCTGCTCCATACCCTGAGCGATTTTCTCGGCATTCAGATCGTGAACGCGCGGCTGCTCGACGAGCGCATGCAGGCGCGGGTGACCCGCCGCGAGTTGGAGATCGCGGCCGAAATCCAGCGATCGCTCCTGCCCGCCCGCCTGCCCGCCTGCCAGCCGTTTGTGCTGGCCGCGTCCTGCCTGAGCGCCCGGGAAGTCGGGGGAGATGTCTACGACGTCGTCAAAGGAGAGCCGTCCGGCGCGCTGGTGGTGGTGGCCGACGTCATGGGCAAGGGCGTGCCCGCGGCCCTCTTCGGCTCGGTGGTGCGGAGCGCGGCGCGTTCCATGCCGCACTTGTTCAGTCAGCCCGCCCGCCTGCTGGCCGCCCTGAATCAGGTGCTCTACGACGATCTCTCGCGGGTTGATATGTTTGCCACGGCCCTGCTCGTTTACCTGGATCCGGCGCGCCATCAGTTCATCTGCGCCTCCGCCGGCCACTGCCCCGCGCTGGTCTGGGCGCCGGGGTATGGCACGGCGCAACCGGTGATTCAATCGGGCCTCCCTCTGGGCATTGAACTGTCAGCCCAGTACGACGAAACCGTGGTGCCTCTGCCGCCCCGAGCCTGCGCGCTGCTCTACACGGACGGCGTCACGGAGGCTCGGGATCCCGCCGGCGAAATGCTGGGGGAACAGGCGCTAGCCGAATGGCTGGCGCGGAACGCGTCGTCCCGGGGCGCCGCCGAGGAAATCAAGTCGGGCTTGCTGGACCAATTGGCGGAGTTTCGCGCCACGGCCCCGCTGACCGACGACCAAACCATGGTTTTGATCCATCACCTGCCATGACGCCTTCACCCGCCCCGAAAGTCCTGGTCGCCGACGACGAGATTTACATGCGCCGCCTGCTGGAGGCGACCTTTCGCAAGGGAGGGTTCGAACCGATCCTCGTCCCGGATGGAGAACAGGCCCTGGCCGCGGCGCGCTCGGCGCGACCCCAGCTCATCGTCATCGACGTCATGATGCCCGGCCTCGACGGCTTGAGCGTGGTTCGCCAGCTCAAGCAGGACGAAGCCACTCGCGGTATCCCGGTGATCGTTCTGTCGGCCAAGGGACAGGCGCTGACCCGGGTCGAAGCGGAACAGGCCGGGGCCGTCCTGTTCCTGACCAAACCGTTCAGTCCCACCCAGCTGCTGAAGGAGGCGGCGCGGATCCTGGCCGCGACCTGATCTTATGCCGTCTCCCAAGGCAGGACCCGTTGCACCTGCATTGCAGCTGGGAGGCAGGCGCCGGCTGGCTGGAACACTCCACGGAGCGGGACGGGGCTGGCCCGGAAATCGCTGAAAGGGCATTTGTGAAACCGATTCTACCGCTCTTCATCATGATCGACGCGATGGGATGGGAAATCCTGCGCGCCGATCCGTTCGGAAAGGGTTTTGCCCCCGTGCGCAAAAAGCTTGAGTCGGTCTTCGGCTACAGCTCCACCTGCGTGCCCTCCATCTTATCGGGCCGCTGGCCGGATGAGCACCGCAACTGGTGTTACTTCGTTTACGATCCGAAGAACTCGCCCTTCGCCGGGCTGCGCTGGCTGCGCTGGCTCCCCACCGCCGTGACGGGTCGCCGCATCTTCCGCCGCTGGCTGACGAAGTTTGTCAAGGTTCAGCTCAATTTTCGCGGCTACTTCGATCTCTACAACATCCCGTTCCGATTCATTCATCTCTTCGATTTCACCGAGAAGAAGAGCCCGCTCCAGCCCGGCGGCATGAATCGCGGCCCGAACATCTTCGATTTCCTGAGCGAGCGGAAGATCCCCTACTTCGTCACGGACACGACCCAGTCCGAGGAGCAGAACCGCGACGATCTCATCGCCGCCCTCGAATCGGAGCGGATCGATTTCGCGTTTCAGTACTGGGCCGGGCTCGATGGGCTGCTCCACAGCGTGGGCAACCAATCGCCCGAGGTCTCAGCCAAGCTCCGCCGCTACGAGCAATGGATTGAGCAGGTGCTCGCGACGGCGAAACGACACTACGCGGAGGTTCAGCTCTACATCTTCAGCGATCATGGCATGGCCAATTGCGATGAGCTGCTTGATCTCAAAGGGCAGATCGACGCGCTTCCCGTGCGGATGGAGCAGGATTACGCGGTGGTCTACGACTCGACCCTGGCGCGATTTTGGTTTTTCAACGACCGGGCGCGTCAGCTTGTCACCGAAGCGCTGAAGAAAGTCCCCGAAGGCCGGATCCTGCCGGATGACGAACTGCGCCGCTACCGCGCGCTCTTTGAAGACCGCTATTTCGGCGAGCTGATCTTCCTCGTGCGGGAAGGAGTCCTGATCGTGCCGAGCCACATGGGCGAGCGCCCCATCCGGGCCATGCATGGCTATCATCCAACCGACCCGCAAAGCTACGCCACCCTTTGCACCAACCAGCCGGCCATTCCCGACGAGATCACCCACATCCCGCACATTGGCCGGCTCATGGAGACCGTCGCGCGGCTCGCGCAGGAAAAGAACTCCACCGCCCGATGATCGCCCAGGGCTGCAGAAAAATCATCCATGTCCCGCGCCGTTTTGTGGCGGAGGAATGGGGCGGCACGGAGACGGTCCTCCTCGAGATCTCGCGGCAGCAGCAGCGCGCCGGATGGATGCCGGAGATTTTCACGTCGATGGCCCTGGCCCGGCAACGGGTCGAGACCATTGGCGGCGTGCCCGTCCGGCGTTTTCCCTACTGCTACCCGTTCTTCGGTTTGAGCGACGCGGACAAGGCCGCCCTGGACAAGAAGGGGGGCAACCTCCTTTCGTTCTCGCTTTTCCACGCCCTGTGGCGCGCGCCCGACGTTCGCCTCTACCACGCCCACTCGCTCAAGCGCCTGGGCGGCGAAGTCCGCACTGCGGCGCGCTGGCGACGGAAGCCGTTCGTTGTCTCCCTGCATGGCGGCGTGTTCGACGTGCCGGCGGCCGAGCTCGGCACGATGTTGAAACCGATCGAGAACAAGACCGAGTGGGGCAAACCCTTCGGCGCGCTCTTCGGCTCGCGGCGGGTCCTGGAGGATGCCGACTGCGTGATTTGCGTGGGCCAGAGCGAAATGGAGAAGGCCCGGCGCGAGCTCACCCATGATCGCCTCGCCTATCTGCCGAACGGCGTGGACTGCGCCAAGTTCGCGACCGGCGATGGCGCGGCCTTCCGCGCCCGTCTCGGCATTCCCCCCGGCGCGTTCCTCGCGCTCAATCTCAGCCGCATTGACGCGCAGAAAAACCAGCTGCTTCTCCTCGAGGGGTTCGCGCGGTTCCGGGCCGCGCGCCCGGAGGCGTTCCTCGTCCTGATCGGCCCGGAGACGCAGCCGGCCTACGCCGCGAAGCTGCGCGAGTTCATCGCGGCTCACGGGCTCGGGGGCTTCGTGAAACTTCTGCCCGGCCTGCCGAACGATCATCCCGAACTTGTCCAGGCGTTTCACGCGTGCGATGTCTTTGTCCTGCCCTCCATGCACGAGCCGTTTGGCATTGTCGTGCTGGAAGCGTGGAGCTCCGGCCGCCCAGTCCTCGCCAGCCGCGTGGGCGGTCTCAAGACGTTGGTCAAGGACGGTGAAACAGGAGTCTTCCTGGATCCGAACGCGGGCGACGCCGCGGCGGATCTGGCGGCGAAACTGACCCGGCTCGCCGGCGAGCCCGAATTGAGACGGTGCCTTGGCGAAGCCGGCCGCCGCGAAGCGCGCGAACACTACGACTGGACGCAGATCGGCCAGCAACTCGAATCCCTGTACGAACGCGCCGAGGAACACGCCGCGCAACGGTACGGGCGAATCCGATGAACAACGACCAGGTCAAACGGAATGTGGTCCGCAGCGCGCTCTCGGGCTACGTGCGGCTGGCCGTGCGCCTGGGCCTCGGACTGGTCACGTTCCGCCTTCTTTACCAGGGCTTGACGACGGAGCAATTCGGGTTCTGGTCGCTGCTCTGGGCGATCTTCGGCTATGGCATCCTGCTCGACTTCGGTTTTGGTTACGCGGCGCAAAAGCGTGTGGCGGAGTTGATGGTCAAAAAGGACTGGCCCCAGCTCAGCCGGGTCTTGAGCACGATTTTCTTTTTTTATTTTCTGGGCGCCCTCGTGGCGGTCGGGCTCGGGTTGATCTTCTCCGGACCCTTGATTCAACTGTTCCGCGTGAGCGCCGAGCACCGCGAAGAATTCCGCCGGGTGCTGATGCTGTTCCTGGTCGGCATCGGATTGGCCTTTCCGCTCGGCATCTTTCCCGAAGTCCTGCAGGGCCAGCAGCGCATGGCCACGGCGAACAACCTGAGCATCCTGTCCACGGTGGCCAATTTTGCGGCGGTCGCCGGGGTGGTGTGGTTCAGGCTGGGCTTCACCTGGCTGGTGGTGCTCTCGGTGCTTTGCGTGCTCATTCCTTACGCCTGGGCGGCCAAGCTGGCCTTCGATCAAATGCCCGGCGTGCGGCTTCGCCTCGGTCTTTTCTCGCGCGCCACCCTGCTGGAGACGGGACGGTTCAGCCTCTTCGCCTACGCCAACACCCTGAGCAATGTGCTCCGCAATAAGGCGGATCAGCCGGTGATCAGCGCGTTGCTCGGCGTGGCCGCGGTCGCGCCCTATCAGGCGGGAAGCAAGGTCGGCGAGATGTTCGGCCAGTTGACCCGCCAGATTGCCGACGTTCTCTCGCCCACCGCCGCGCACCTCCACGCGCGGGGCGACTCGGGCGCGCTGCGCGAGATGCTGGTCAACGGGATGCGCTTCAGCGTGCTCGCCGCCACTCCGCTCTACGTCCTGACCGCAGCCTACATGGATGGCGTGATCCGGCTGCTCACCGGGGTGCAGAGCCCGAGCTCGGAGATGCTCTGGGCGGGCGAGTTGCTGCTCTTCTGGTATTACTCGCTCGTCCTGACGCACTGGGTTTACAAGCGCATGTTCATGATGGCCGGCCAGGAGAAGCGCATGATGTGGCAGGGCGTGATCGAGGCCGCGGCCAATCTCACCTGCAGCATCGGCCTGACCCTCTGGCTGAAGAGCATCGTGGGGGTGGCCTGGGGCTCGGTCATTCCGACGGTCGTCATCGGGTGGGGCTGGCTCTGGGGCTGGGCGGCGCGGGAAGCCGGCTTGAGCCGCGCGGCCTTGTTTCTCCGGGTCGTTTGGACCGCCTGGCGGGGCGTCGTGCCGATGCTCGTGCTGGCGGTGGGGCTGCGCCTGCAACCGTGGTGGGCCAGCGGCAGCAACACCCTCCTCCTCCTTCTGGAAAGCGCCCTCGTCAGCCTCGTCGGCCTGGTCGGCCTGTGGCATTTCAGCCTCGAGGCGCACGAGCGGGAAACCGTCCGGGCCAAGCTCGGGCGCCGCTTCGGCCGCGTGGCCAAAGGATCTCCCGCATGAGCCGGCGCCGCGTCTTTTATCTCGACCAGCCCTTCGAAAACGAACCGGGCGGCGACAAGAATCGCAGCCGCTTTCTGTGGGGCGCGCTGCGCGAGCGCTTTGACGCGGACCTCGGCTTGATCGGCCGCGAGGGTGACGGGGCGCGGCCGGCGTGGACCCGGGACCGGCCCCTTGCGATGTTCGCGCCCCAGCCGCCGCCCTTTCCCCGGCCGAGCTCGACGCCGTCTTTTTCGGCCGACGATCGGGAGAAATGTCGCCGGCGCTTGCGCGACGGAAGGTACGACGCGCTGGTCGTGCGCTTCTGCACCGGCTGGGAGCTGGCCGATCTGGCGCAGCGTGACTCGCCGCAGACCGCCGTCATCATGGATGTGGACATGCTCTCGTCGCGGCTCGTCGCGCTTTCGTGGACGGCGCAGCCCTCCTGGCGACGGCGCTGGTTCCTGTTTGAGAAATGGAAGCTGGAGCGGTTTGAGCGGCGATTGTTTCAAGCGCCATGGCTCTTCCTGTTCACCAACCCGACCGAACGGGCCGAAGTACGGGACCGGGTGGCGCCCCGGCCCGCGGCGGGCGAATTCCGGGTCTTGCCGAACACGATGCCGCCCGCGACCGACCTGCCCGATCTCAAACGTTCGCCTGTCATCCTTTTCTTCGGCAGCATGGATTCCGCAGCGAACACGAATGGGTTTGCCTTTCTCGTGGACGAGGTCCTGCCCCACCTGTCGCCCGACCTCAAGAAGCATGGAGTCGAGATCCACGTGGCTGGAAAGAATCCCCCCGCCCAGTTTCGGGAGCGGCTGGCGCGGGCGGGTGGGGCCGGAGTGAAAGTGCTCGGGGGCGTGGATTCCATGGCGCGGGCCATCGCCACCTCGCGCTTCGTCCTTCTGCCGTTGCGCATCGCCTCGGGCACTCGGACGCGCATCCTGGAAGCCGCCGCGCAGGGCCGGGCGGTGGTTACGACCCCGCTCGGCGCAGAAGGGCTGGATCTGGGCGATGCCATCTTGATCGGAGACACGGGCTGCGCGCTGGCGGCGCACGCCCGGCGCTTACTGGAGAATCCGGCGGAAGCGGACGCGCTCGGAGATCGCTTGCGGGAACGGGCGGTGGCCCTCTACTCGGAAGAAAAAGTGGCCGCGGATCTCGCGCACGCGGTCGAGGACTGGAGCGCGCGCGGAAAGGCGGGGGCCGCGTGAGCGATTCCCGGGTCAGCATTATCCTGCGCTCGTTCAACGAAGCCTGGGCGCTGCAGGACACACTGCCTGCGCTCCGCGACCAGGATTACAGGAACTGGGAGCTGATCGTCATCGACTCCGGCTCGACCGACGGATCGCAGGATTTGATCCGGGCCGCGCAGCCCGCGCATTTTGTCCAGATCACGCCGCAGGAGTATAACCCGAGCCGGGTGATGAACCACGGCTTGCGATTGGCCCGGGCCGATGTGGGCATCTTCCTCAATGCCGATGCCACTCCGCAGGGGACGCAGTGGCTGCGCCCGCTGGTCGCGGCGCTGCAGGACCCCGGGATCGCCGCCTGCTTTGGGCGGCAGATTCCGCGTCCGGACTGCCGGGCTGTGTTCGCCTGTGATTACGAGCGGTGTTTCGGACCCGAGCGGGAATCGGCTCGCTGGGATCATTTCTTCAGCATGGTGAGCAGCGGTCTGCGCAAGGAGATCTGGGCTCGGCGCGGTTTCCGGGAGGATCTGCAATACGCGGAGGACGATGAATACACGCGCTGGTGTCGGGCCCAGGGTTACGGAGTCGCGTTTGTCCCGGAATCGGTCGTGATGCACTCGCACAACTACACCGCGGAACAGAGCTATCGCCGCGCCTTTGGCGATGCTCGCGCCATCGGCCAGGCGTGGAAGGGCGCGGCGGGTGAATTCAACTGGATGAAAACCGTGCTGCTCGGCTGGCTGAACGATCTGCGCCATGACTGGCGTTATTGCGCGCGGCACCGGCGGCTGCGCGAATTCGGTCACGCGGCCCGCATTCGCTGGCGCCAGCGGCGGGGCAAGCTGGCCGGCTTTCGCGAGGGCTGGGCCGAACAACGGAGCCGCGGAAGACCATGAACCCCGTTTCCTCAGCCCGCTTTACTCTGGATGGCAGCGCCGCGCTCGAGTCGCACCTGGCGCAGGTCTGCGATGAGGTCCGGGACGGCGTGGCCGCGTTGATCCCGGCGTCCCGGCTGGACGGCCTGCTGCTCGGCGGCGGCTACGGGCGCGGCGAAGGCGGTGTCTGGCGGGGCCCGGAGGGCGATCGACCGTACAATGACCTCGAGTTCTATGTCTTTGTTCGCGGCTCGGCCGTCCTGGGCGAGAGGCAATGGCGGGAACCCCTGCATCACCTCGGCGAACGGCTCTCCCCAGGGGCCGGATTGGAAGTCGAATTCAAGGTCCTGACGCTTTCGAAATTGCGGGGCAGCGCGCCGACCATGTTCTATTACGATCTCGTTATGGGCCACCGCCACATCGCCGGATCGGAGACGCTGCTCGCGGGCTGCGAACACCATCGAGCCGCCAAGCGGATTCCGCTGGCCGAGGCCACCCGCCTGCTCATGAACCGGTGCAGCGGACTGCTCTTTTCCGCGGAACGATTGCGCCGGCCGGGCTTTGGCGCGGAGGAGGCGGATTTCGTGGGGCGCAACCTAGCCAAGGCGCAGCTGGCCTTGGGCGACGTCTGGCTGACCCTGAACGGGCTGTATCACTGGAGCTGCCGCGAGCGGCACGAACGGTTGCTGCGTTCGGATCTTGACGGCCTCTCGTGGGCCGAACGGCTGCGGGCGCACCACGCGGCCGGAGTCGCCTTCAAGCTGCATCCGGTGCGCTCGACGGAAACGCGCGAGGAACTCGCCGCGCGCCACGCGGAACTGAGCGAGCTCGGGCGGCAGCTCTGGCTCTGGCTGGAGGCCCGGCGTCTCCAGCGGGACTTTGCCTCAGCCCGGGATTACGGACTGAGCAGCGCCGATAAATGTCCCGAGACTTCGCCGTGGCGAAACCGGCTGGTGACGTGGCGGGCCTTCGGGGCGGCGGAGGCGCTGGGCGGCCGAGGCGCGCGCTATCCTCGCGCACGACTGCTGCACGCGCTTTCGCTGTTGCTCTGGGAGCCGGACCCGCTCCACGATTTGGAAATCCGGGGGCGGCTGGCGAGCGAGCTGCGGGCGGATGCGACGGATTTCGCCGGTTGGGTGGCCGCCTATGCCCGGCTCTGGAGCCGTTTCAACTGAACCGCCGGGCCAGCACAACATTTCGACCGCGCCATGTTTGACCATCTGAAAGCCGATGTCCGCCGGAATCTGCAGGATTATCGTCCGCGCGGTTTCTGGCACCGCCTGGCCCTTTGCCTGACGCTCAACAGCATTCATGCGGTGGTCCTGATCCGGTTTCAATTCTGGTGCGCCCGGCACCGCTTGCCCACGCTCTTTGCGGCCAAGCTGCTCTTCTGGGGCTTCGGCATCGAGATCAGCAAGCACGCGCGGATCGGCTCTGGGTTGCGCCTGCCGCATCCGATGGGTTTGATCATAGCTCCGGGCGTGACGGTCGGCGAGAATTGCGATCTTTATGCCGATGTCCGCCTTGTCCTCGCGCACGGGGCCAAGCAAGGCCCCATCCTGGGCGACCATGTCTTTCTCGGAGACGGAGCCAAGGTGGTGGGGGCGGTGCGGGTCGGGGACCACGCGGTCGTCGGCGTCTCCAGCGTTGTGACCAGGGACATCCCGCCCCACGCCACGGCCGTGGGCATTCCGGCCAAAATCATCAACGAAGACAATCAGCGGGCCCGTGAATCGGCCTGAACCTCCGCCTTTGCGGCCTTACCTTATGAAAATAGTCATCACCGGCATCACGAGTTTTCGGAATCACGGCGTGGAAGCGCTGGTTACGACCACTCTGGATCAACTGCGGTCGCGTCTGCCGGGCGCGAACTTTCTCGTGCTCGATCGGATGCCGGAGTTTGACGCCTCGCGGATCCAGTCGCCGGACGTGAAATTCAAACTCGATGAGACGGTCCGACCGCTCTACGCGAGCCGCGCGCGACGGGCGCTGCTGCAGCTCTCGGATCACGTCGAGGCGTTGGGTCGCGAATATCAGGCCACGATCCGGGACGTGCAGACCGCCACGGCTGTGGTGGCGTCGGGGGGCGATGTCTTTGGTTCGGAATACGGCCATCGGTCTCTCCTCTCGCACCTGGAGCCGTTGAAGATCGCGCGCCGCGCCCGTGTGCCTTTCTTTCTCCACGCCCAATCGATCGGCCCTTTTCAGAACCTCGCGGACACGCGGGCTTTCACCGACGTGGCGAAGGACGCCACCCACATCACGGTGCGGGAGCGGATGTCCTACGACTACGTGACGAAGACCCTCCAACTGCCGCGGGAACGCGTCACCCTGACTGCGGATCCGGCCTTCTTGCTGACGCCGGCCCAGGCGCGGTGGCGCGAGTATTTTGGCTTTACCGCGAAGCGTCCGGTGGTGGCGCTCTCGATGAGTCAGGCGATCTGCAATTGGATGGGCTCCGATTATGAGCAGCATCGCCGCGTGTGGTGTGAGGTGGTGGAGTGGTTCCGGCGCGACTTGGACGCGGATCTGATTTTCATTCCGCATGTCCAGGAGATCTCGACCAAGAACGACGACCGGATTCTGGCCACGCAGCTCGTGCGTCACTTTGATTTCGATCCGCGGCTCCAGATCGCGGGCGGCGATTTCAGCGCCGCCGATTTCAAGGGCATCATCAGCCAGTGCGATTTTGTCGTGGCCGAGCGGATGCACGCGGCCATTGCGGGATTGTCGAGTGGCGTGCCGACGGTGGTGATTGGGTATTCGGTCAAGGGCGAAGGGATTCTTTCGGATCTTCTGGACACGAAGACGGTCCGGGAGGCGGCGCTCATTCCGCTCAAGGATTTTCTCGAAATCAAGACGGCCCGGACGCGATTGACCCTGGCCTGGAAACGCCGCGAGGCGATGGCTCGTCATCTGCGCGAACCGCTCCCCGAAGTGCGACGACGCGCCGCGCTGTCCTTTGACATCATCGCGGCGGCGCTCGGGAAAGCCGCGCGGTAAAGTCGCCATTCACTCGTTTACGTCGGGGGCGGCGTGAACAACTTGCCGCCACCAGGACGTCACGCGGTGCTCCTCAACCCGTCCCCCCGGCCAGAGGTAAAGCATGACCCGGTGGCCGCCCCTCGCCCCGATGATGCTGCCCTGCCAACGCCAAGGCGGATCGGTGGCGAGCTCGATTTCGATCATGGAATCGTCGCCCGCCGGCCGGAGTTTCCAGTGGAAGGACTCGTCCTCGGCCATGGCCGGGAAGACCCGCGCTTGGCCGCAGGCCGAGATCCGGAGCGGAGGCAGCGCGGCGCCCGTCCGGTTGTAAACGATGATTCGGGAAATGTCGGAACGGAGAATGGCGACGCCGACCGCGATCGCCAGGAGGAGCAGCGAAACGAGCGGGAGGAGGACGCGCTTCTTACGGAAGTGCGGAAGGATCTTCATCGAGGGGAGGAAACGGCGGGGCCGGTGTGGAGCGCTTGGCGGCGCAGGATTTCGATTCGCCCGGTGATGCCCAGGAGGATCAACCAAAGCATCAAATTGCGCGGCTGAGTGAGGACGCGTTCAAGGATGCTCTGGACATAATTGAGAATGCATCCTGCCCCGATGCCCAAGCTCAGACCGCGGAGGAAGGAATGGCCAAAGAACCAGTACGCCCGGAGATTGCGCCAAAGCGTGATGACAATGAGCCCGATCCAGCTGATCAGGCCAGGGTAGCCATTCTCAGACAGGAGGAGGTAATAGTGACTTTCGACAACGGAGTTGGCGCGGGTGTCGTCCACCTTCATGCCACGGCCTCGAATCCACTCGGAATAGATGTCGGCGTAAGCATAAGGCGGGTTGACGACCAACGCGTAATTATTCCACCCCACGCCCAGAGGATGATCACGCACCATCTCGCGGCAGGCGGTCTTCATCACCTCCCGCAGTTCGGCGCTCGCGGCATTTCCACGGTCGTTAAACCGAGCCACGATCGTGTCGAGCGTCAACGCCAGGCCGGCCGCGCCCAGCACGCCGAGAATCGCCACGGTCATGAGCCGGCGCCCGGTTGGCTTCTCGACCACACTCACTCCCACGACGCCGATTGTGCCGGCCGCGAAGATGACCAAGGCCGCCCGAGAGAGCGTGCATTGCACGATGGCGGCGCAAACGAGGAAGCCGCCAAACAGCCGGCCCGCCCCGCGGTAGGCCGGACCGAGATGGGTCGCGAAGAAGACCATGCCGATCAGAACCGCGTACATGGCCAGCGCATTCTGGCTTTCAAAGGTGCCACGCACCTGGTAAATGCCGCCGAGGTACTTCAGCTTGAGACAGACGAATAATTCCCAGGCCATCGCCCCGGCCATGACCTGGAGAAAGAACCGAAGGTCCTTCTCGGTGCGGAGCAGGTTGAACGCCGCGATCATCACGACCGACGCCAGGAGCATCTTGTGCGCGCTCATGAGGACAAGGTTGACGTCGAAGGCGCTGAAGAGCGAGAGCATCGAAAGCCCGCAGTAGGTCAAATAGAGGCCGAGACCCGGCGGAATCCAACGGAAGCCGGCAGGGGCGTCCAACCGGTTCGCCACCAGCAACGCGATCGCAAGGGCCTGGTTGAAGTAGAAGTAGTAACCTTTGGTGTGGCCGCGGTAGGTCTCGATCGAACCGAGCGTGAGCCCCCAATTGCCCGGACCCATTAGGCCGTTCAGAGTCATGAAACAAACGATCGCAAACACGACCCGTTGCGCGACCGGCCTGTTCTTAAGAGCAACCCCGCCCAGCGGGCCCAAAACGAAAAAAAGCGGCAGAACGATCGCAGCCTTGATGTAGTCGATGCCGGACACCCGCCCATACTTTAAGCTTTTCCCGGTTCTGGGAGAAAGGCTAAACTGACGGGGGCGTCGGCGATAAGCCCGAAAGCGCACGGCAAGCTATGACTGAACCTGATCGACCGTCCCGCCACGTCGGGACAGAATCCGGCCCCGCGGCTCCGTCGGTGTCTCCGGCGCGGCCGCCCCTGGTCATTCTGGGAGTGCCCTTTGATGACGTCACGATGACGGAGACCTTGACGCTGATCGAGGCAATGATCGCCGCGCGGCGGCCGCATTATCTGGCGACGGCGAACGTCGATTTTGTCGTGCAGGCGCAAGAAGACGAGGAGTTGCGCCGGATTCTTTTTGAGGCCGACCTGGTGCTTTGCGATGGCACTCCGCTGGTGTGGGCCTCGCGGTGGCTGTCCAACCCCCTTCCGGAACGAGTGGCTGGATCGGACCTGGTGCCGCATCTGCTTCGCCTCGCGGCGGCGCGGGGCTACCGAGTTTACTTCTTGGGCGGTCACCCGGACACGACCGCATTGGCGGTGAAGAACGTGGAGCGAACCTATCCCGGGATCCAGGTGGCGGGCTGGGATTCTCCGCCTTTTGCCCCGTTGCTCGAGATGGACCACGCGGGGATCAATGCCCGGATCCT
This sequence comes from uncultured Verrucomicrobiota bacterium, assembly GCA_964355375.1. Classification (GTDB taxonomy): domain Bacteria; phylum Verrucomicrobiota; class Verrucomicrobiia; order Limisphaerales; family SIBE01; genus CAYHFE01. The sequence continues at coordinate 2,636 of CAYHFE010000064.1, read as the reverse complement.
GGCGGCCCGGCCGGATTTGCTCCTGGTTTCCTTTGGCTGTCCCAAGCAGGAGAAATGGATCGCGATGAATCACCTGACCTTGGGGGTGCCGGTGAGCATTGGCATCGGCGCGACCATCGACTTTCTGGCCGGCACCATCCGGCGGGCGCCGATGTGGTTGCGGCGGGCCGGGCTCGAATGGGTGTTTCGGCTCCTGCAAGAACCGCGGCGGCTCTACCGGCGATATGCCAAAGATCTGCGAGTTTTTGGTTGGGCCTTGCTCCGGCAGCGGTGGCTTTCTCGACCCGGCCCGACGAACGCGGCCCAGCCCCGATCCGCTGTGCCGGTTTCCCCGGGGGACGTCATGACTCAGATCATTGCCTTGCCCGCCCGCCTGGACGCGGCCCAAGTCAGGACGGATGGACCAAAATGGCTGCAGGCAGCTGAGAAGGGAACCGACGTGATCTGCGATCTGTCGGCGGTCGAATTCGTCGACAGCACGGGCTTGGGCCTGTTGGTGCGCCTGCATCGGCGAACTCGCACCGAGGGCGGTCTGCTGGTGCTGGTGGCGGAATCGGACCGGGTGCGTCGATCTCTCCAGCTCATGAGGCTCGAGACTTTCTTTGCCCGCGCGGGCACGGTGGCGGCGGGGCAAGCGCTGGCCGCGGCGCGGCGGAGCCAGAAGCTGGTGGCGCCCGGGCTGGACGTCGAGAAGGACGTCGAGGAGCTCGCCTGGCAGGGGGAGATCACGGCGTCAACGGTGAATGAAGTGTGGAAGAGCACGGACTCGTTGCTGACTTCGGGACTGCCGAGGGAGACGACGATTCAAATCGACCTGGGCGAGGTGCGGTTCATGGATACGACCGGCCTAGGCTTGATGTTGAAAGTCCGGCGCGCGGCCCGGCAGCGAGGCTACCGGGTGGAGTTTCGTCGAGCGCCCGAAAATGTGCGCCGGATCATACGCCTGGCCGGGCTCGAGTTCTATCTTCTCTGGGGCTCCCCATGAAAGCCGGCTTGTCCACCGGCATGATTCAGCGGGGCAAGACGGGTGTGGCCCAGTACGTCTTCGCCCTGATCCGGGCCATGCTGGAACTGCCGAATCGGCCCGAGCTGACCCTCTTCGTCCTGGAGGACGATGTCGGCTTGTTCGATTTTGTCGGGGACCGCGCCCGGATCGTCCGGGTCTCGGAGCGGCATCGTCCGGCGGTTCGGAATATTCTGTGGCACCAGTTCACGTTGCCGGGGCTGGTCCAAAGGCTCGGCCTGGAGGTCCTGCATGTCCCCAGCTATCGGCGGATGCTTTGGACCCGGCGGTGCCCGCGCGTCGCCACCATCCATGATCTGGCGCCGTTTCATGTCCGCGGCAAGTATGATCCGGCCCGGATGTTTTACGGGCGAGTGGTCGTGCGGGCCCTGGCGCGTCGCCAGGACGAAATCATCGCGATCAGCCGGAACACCGCCGGCGATATCGAGCGGTTCTTCGGCCTTCCCGCTGCCCAGCTGAACGTGGTCCACAATGGCATTGATCACGAGCGTTTCTGCCCGGGCGATGCGGCCTCGGCTCAGGCGGAGGCCGCGGCCCGCTGGGGCTTGAACCGCCCATTCTTTCTCTACGTCTCGCGCCTCGAGCATCCCTCGAAGAACCACGTGCGCCTGATCGAAGCCTTCGGCCAATTTCGCCGGCGCGCGGGCGTGGATTGGATGCTGGCGCTGGGGGGAAGCGACTGGCATGGCGCGGAGGCGATCTACGGGGCCGCCGAACATTCGTCCGCGCGGGAGTCGATTCGATTTCTCGGGTTCGTCCCGGACGCGGCGCTGCCCGACCTTTACCGGGCGGCTGGGGCGATGGTCTATCCCTCGCTTTTCGAGGGCTTCGGTTTTCCGCCGATCGAGGCCATGGCCTGCGCCTGCCCGGTGGTGAGCTCGACCCGCGGGGCGTTGGCGGAAGTGGTCGGCGAGGCGGCGGGGGTGGTCGATCCCGAGGACGTGGCGGCCCTGGCCGAAGCCCTCCGGCGCGTGGCCACGGACGGGGCATGGCGCGGGCAGTTGCGGGCGGCGGGCCTGCGCAACGCCCGACGATTCAGCTGGGAGACCAACGCTCGGGAGGTGGTGCGACTCTACACCCGGGCCCGGGATCGGGAAAAATGAATTCAACCGCACTCGGCCGGGTGTTACCCTTTGCGCCATGGATTTTTTGAGGCACTGGCAATTGCGGGAGCGGCCTTTTGAGGCCACTTGGCAAACCCGCTTCTATTTTGCCAGCGCCGATCATGGAGAGGCGGTGGAGCGCCTGTTGTATCTGGTGGATGAAAACTCGATGGGCCTGGGCTTGTTGAGCGGCGAGATTGGCTGCGGCAAAACGTTGACGCGGGCGGTCTTCGCCGAGCGCCTCCCGCCGGAGCGATTCCGGGTGGTGACGCTGGAGAATTCAGGCTTTGCCTTCAAGGATTTGCTGGGCGCGATTCTGCGCCGCCTCGAGACGCCGGCCGCCGAGGCGGGCCGAACCAAGTTCGCGCGCTGCGAATGCCTCGAACGCTGCCTCCACAAACTGCACGCGGAAGGCCGGCATCTCGTGATCCTTTTGGACGAAGCCCAGGAGATCCCCTTGAGCGCCTTGCGCGAGCTGCGCTGGCTGACCAACTTCAATGGCGCCGGGC
>CAYHFE010000063.1:0-21302 GCA_964355375.1 uncultured Verrucomicrobiota bacterium | reverse complement strand
CTTGGCCGAACCGCTGCGCTCTCGATCCGACCCGGAGGCAGAATCGGCGCGACCTGGCGAGGCACTTCTGCCCCCGCCAGTTCACCGCCAACTTCGGGATGCACCCTTCATGGCCAGCCGCCCGGAAACTGAATTGCTTTCAAGTGATCCGAGCGCTACGCTCCTTCCCCGTGAAGACGAACCTGGCGCCTGAAGCCTGCTGACATCCGCATTCGGGTCCGTGCGTTTGAGATCCAGTGGTGGCGAGTGACGAACCCTAAACCAATTCATGCCCGTTCCATTAACGGCCAACGAAGAAGCGCAAACGCTGCAAACGATTGAGATGTTTGAAGTGATCGCCCAATCGGATCCTTCGGATCATCTGGCCCTGGAGATCCTGCGCGAGTCTTACTTCAAATTGCACCGGCCGGCGGACGTTCTCAGAACCTCCAAGAGAATCGCTCAGGCCTACGTCCGCTCGGGGCAGCTCTCTTCGGCCATGCTCGAGTTCGAGAGCATCCAGCAGAGCCAGCCGAACGATCCTGAAGTCACGGCCGCGCTCGCGGACATTGAGAACAAGGCCAACCAGATCGCCGCCCCGCCCATGCCCGCCGAGGCCGATCTCGCCGTCAAACCTTCGCCCGACCTCGCCAAGAGCAAAGGAGGCGGCGCGGCGGTTCCGGCGGCCGCGGGCGATGACGGCCGGGCCGCCATGTATCGCGTCCTGGTGGACGGCAAGCAGATCTCGCCCAGTGATTTTGACCTTTACTGGCCGAGCGCCAAGTCCGGCCCATCGGCCCAAGAAGTCGTCGAACCCTTCATTCAGACGCTGGCCGAGAAACAGCTTCTCCCTTTGGAAAGGTCATTGAAATTGCTCAGCGAAAAGTCGCGGCTCGCCTACCTGCCTTTGGAGAAGTGCGACGTGGACATGGAACTGGCCCGGAGCTTTCCCCGCGCCATCTGCCAACGCTGGTGCATCCTTCCCTTCGACCGCATGAGCAAGTCGGTCCTCGTCGCCACCGCCAATCCGTTCAACAAGCAAGCGATCCAGGAATTGTCGGACTCGGTTTCGGACGCCGGCACCAAACATCGCCTGCTCTGGTATGTCGCGTCGCCCGTTGAACTCATGAAAATCCTGCGCAAGGTCTTTCGCTGAAATCCCCGTCCCATGCCCCCGATCAAAACATTTGGAGAACGGATTGCCGACGCCTTGGTGGAAGACGGCCTGCTCTCGGCCAAACAGGTCGAGGAACTTCTCGATCAGCAAAAGAAAGAAGGCACTCGCCTCCTCAAGTTGATCATCGAGAAATCCTACATCAGCGAAATGGACATGGTGGTTTCCATGGGCCGGGTGCTCAACACGCCCCCCGTCAACCTGGCTCGAATGAGCATCCCGACCGACGTCGCCATGCTGGTGCCGCGCGAGCTGGCCCATAACCACAAGGTGGTGCCGATTTCCCGATTGGAGAACCGCATCTTCCTGGCCATGGCTGATCCGCTCAACGTCCTCGCCCTCGACGACGTCCGCCGCATCACCAAATTGGAGGTCTTTCCCTTGATCGCGGCGGAGAAGGCCATCCTCGACAAGCTGAATAACCTGGACACCAAGACGGGCAGCATGGAGGACATCATCAAGGACGCCAATCGGCAGGCCGAAATGGAAGCCGAGGCGGAGAATCTGGTGGTGACCAAGGAAACCACCGAGAACATCACGCTCGATCAGTTGACCGCCTCGACCGAGGAAGGTCCGGTCATCAAACTCGCCAATCTCATCCTGATTCATGCGATCAAGGAACGCGCCAGCGACATCCATATCGAACCGTTTGAGAAAATGGTCCGGCTCCGCTACCGGGTCGATGGCGCCCTCGTCGATGCCACGCCGCCGCCCAAGAATCTCCAGGTCGCGCTCGCGTCGCGCTTGAAGATCATGAGCAATCTGGACATCGCGGAACGGCGCCTGCCCCAGGACGGTCGCATGCGCATGAAAGTCGGCGGGAAAGACATCGATTTGCGGGTTTCCTTTCTCCCCACCGTTCATGGCGAGAAGTGCGTCCTGCGCGTCCTGGACAAATCGAACCTGTCCGCCAGCATCGAAAAGCTCGGCATGGATGCGGATACGTTTCGGCGTTTCAAAAACGCCGTCGATGCCCCGCATGGCCTGCTTCTCGTCACCGGCCCGACCGGATCGGGCAAGACGACCACGCTTTACTCGGCGCTCAACGAACTCAACAACCCGGACTATAACATCGTGACCGTCGAGGACCCGGTGGAGTTCCAAATCCCCGGAATCAACCAGGTTCCGGTGAACAAGGATATCGGCCTGACTTTCGCCCGGGCTCTCCGTTCCATTCTGCGCCAGGACCCGGATATCCTCATGATCGGCGAAATCCGCGATGAAGAAACCGCCGAGATCGCGGTGGAAGCGGCCCTGACCGGCCATCAGGTTCTCAGCACCATGCATTGCAACGACGCCGCCGGCGCCATCGCTCGTCTCGACGACATGGGCATCGCGCCGTTCCTCATTTCGTCCTCCGTCATCCTGGCGTGCGCCCAACGCCTCATGCGCCGCATCTGTCCGGTCTGCAAGGAGCCGGTCACGTATCCAGCCAAGATGTTTCAGGATTTGGGCATCGATCCGAAGCTCTTTGAAGGGGCCGCCCTTTACCGGGGACGAGGTTGCGATCGCTGCAAAAACTCCGGATACACGGGACGCGCCGCCATCATCGAAGTCATGACCGTATCGGACGAAATCCGCAAACTGGTCATCAATCGCGCCAGCACCATGGAAGTCGCCAAGGTGGCCATTGCGCAAGGCATGAAGACGCTGCGCGTCGTCGCGCTCGACAAAGCTCGGGAAGGAATTTCCACCCTGGAACAAGTCCTCTTGCTCACTTCGAACCACTGAAATGGACGTCGTCGTGAAACTCACCGCCTCCGACGCCGGGCATTTGCAGGCGGCCCAGGAATTCCTCAAACAGGGGCGGCCGGGCGAGGCGGGGCGAGAGATGGAGCATCTCTCAGCCGAACGGGACGAGCATCCGGAGGTGCTGGAGACCCGCTGGGAGGTCCTGGCGCAGTCGGCCCAATGGGAGCCCGCCCTGACGGTGGCGGAGGCCTTCCGCCGGGTGGCGCCCGACAACCATCTCGCCTGGCTGTATCACGCGTGCAGCCTGACGGAACGGGGACGCTTATCCGAGGCTTACGACCTTCTTTCGGCCGCGTTCGCCCAATTCCCCAAGGTTCCTCCCATCGCCTACAATCTCGCATGCACCGCCTGCAAATTGGGCCGATTCAAGGACGCCTCGGGTTGGCTCGCGAAAACGATCGAGATTGGCGGACGCGCCGAGGTCAAACTGATGGCCCTGGATGACGCCGATCTCGCCCCGCTTCTCGATGAGATCTGCGCGCTTTAGTCCGGAATTCCCGCTCGAAATCCTGTTCAGAAGAAGAACTTGACCTGCCGATCGGATCGGGCGGGACGACTCGCTGGGCGGCGGCGGGGCAAACGGCTCGCTTGCGCCGCCCATTCCTGCAACTGGTTCTCCACACGTTCCAACCTCTCCTCATACGAGCGCAATTCCTGGCGCAGGCGACGTTCGGTCAACGCCGTCAAAATCGGCCATTCCTGGCGCGCTCCGAAATTCCAGGCCGGATCGCGCCGGTAGGCCCTGAGCTGTTTCTTGAGCAAACGCACGGTGCTGGCAAACTGCCGGGTGATGCGCGTCAACAAGGACAGGCTCGTCTGCGCCGTGGTGCCGCGGTCCTCGATATCACAGAGCGTCAGCAGCACCTCCAACTGCTCCACATCGCGCTTCTGATAGGCTTCCTGGGCCTGGTGCCAGCGCTCCAATTTCTCGCTCGTCATCTCGCTCTGCGTGTCCGGATGCAAACGCCGAACCAGCGCCCGATACAACTCCTTCAATCGGCCAGCGCTTGGCCCAGCGGCTTGGTCTTCGGGCCGCCTTTGCCGCCAGCGTGCCTGCCCCGTCGCTCCGAACATGTCCGCGAACGCCTCACCCATATTCTCGAACATTTCATTCCACGGATCGTGGCCGGACGCCCGTTCCGAGCCGGAACCCTCGGTGAAGGGCGATTCGTTGGGCCCGCCTTCCGGACCGCCGGAGGTTTCCGCGCGGTCGGCCGCTGGAGCCGCTTTCTGGCTCGTCACTCGTTGGTAGGCTCGGGCGGAGGAGGCGCCGGTGAAGAACACTTCCATTTCGATCTCACGGATGAGCTGTTCCTTCGCCGACAATTGCTGGGAAACTTCTCGGATCTGAGTCAGGAGCGCGCCCCAGTTCCGGTGCATCCACTGCTCAAATCGGGGACGGTCCTGAGTTTCGAATCGGGTCAAGTCCTTCCGGCAACGCCCCAGGTCGCGCCGCACTTTCTCGTAGTCTCGGCGGACCTTTCGGCGGATGGGAGTCCCGTCGATCGGCACGACCGCCCGGCATGGATTCCGGCGCGGCGCCGCGGGCCTCTTCTCGATGCGCTTTTTCACCGGCGCAGCCTCCAAGGATCGCCGGCCCTTTGCAATCAAAAGTTGGAACGGGATGAGAACATTCCGCTCTGGCCCCATTCTCGCGCCTCGATGCAGCAGTTCTCATTTTGACTCAGGACACGGTCCGTTCCACGCAGGTAGTCCCGGCTTCAGCCGGTTTCACGTGGCGACCGGCTGAAGCCGGGACTACATACTTGTCAAAATGAGAACTGCTGGCCTCGATGGCTCGCATCTCGACAAATCAGAACTGAAACCTCATGCTCCGGGAAATGCCCGAGACCCCTGATTCGCCACTGGACCGGCTCTGGAAAGAGTACAGCGCCATCTTTCAAGAGTTCGATGATTTGACCTTGGCCCGTTGGATGGCGCAGACCCTGGGACAATTGCAGGGACGCGTCTGGCGGTTGTCCCATCCCCTGCTCGGCACCTACCGGCTGGCCGCGCAGATTGGCCACGACCGACAAATCTGGCTGCAGCGCGTGGCCACCGCGCCCGCGTCCTATCCGGAGGCCGCGTGCTGTCGCGCGCCGCTGCTGCCCCTGCTCTCCCGCGACGTCCTGGAATCCGGCCTCGTCTGCCAGCATTGCGCGGGCACGGCCATCCCGATGGACGAACTCCCCGCGGACGCGCAAAGTCTCATCAAAGGTTGGGCTGAGGAATACGCTCCGATCCACGCCGTGGCGCATTGGGATGACCGCCAGCGCAAGAGTGTGGGCGATTACGAACAGGCCTTCGAGAATGCCGCCGAAGAAGCCGAGCGGCTGCTGTCTTTCGCCGGCCGCGAAATATTGCCCCGATTGCTCGACCAGTATCCGACCCTGGTGTGGGAAGACCAAGATGAATGCCTCGAAGTCCGCCCGGAGGATATCGAACTCTAGTCGCGTTTCCGTTTGGCTTGATCTTGCCCCGACTATTCCAGCGCATCGGTCGCACCCCGCCCTGGCTCTGGCTTCTCCTGCTCATTCCGATGGTGGTGGGCCTGACACGGCTGCGGTTCGATGTCGAAATCTTGAATCTGCTGCCGGACCCCTTGGCTTCCGTCCGAGGTCTCAAGGCTTATCAGCGCCATTTTTCCGACAACCGCGAGTTGATCATCACCCTGGAAGCTCCGACCGCCGACTCGGCGGAATCGACCGCTCGCGCGCTTGGGCAATGGCTCCGGGCCCAATCCAATCTCGTGGCCCACGTGACGTGGCAGCCGGGCTGGATGGAAGACCCGAGTCAAGCGGCGGAACTCACCGCCTACCTTTGGCTGAACCAGACCCCGGCGCAGTTCAGCAGCCTGATCCATCGTCTCACGGGAACGAATCTCATCCAAACGCTGCGCGACACTCGGGATCTGCTGGCGACGTCGCTGGCGCCTTCCGATCTCGCGACGCGTGCTTACGACCCTTTTGGTTTCGCCCAACTCCCAGCTTCGGTCACTCACGACACGCCCCTCTTCGGAACCGGTGACGAGCTTTTTGCCTCGTCCGACGGCACGTTTCGCCTGGTCTTCGTCGAAGCCCGTCCGGCTCTCGCCGGTTACCGCGACTGCCTGACTTGGCTCGCTCAAGTCCGGGCGAGCATCGCCCAGGGACAATCCTCGGGGCAAATCCCTTCCTCCACGCGGCTCAACTTCACCGGGAGGCCGGCGTTCGTCACGGAGATTGCCGGCGGGATGGAAAGTGATATGTCCAGCTCCGCCGCGGGCACCCTGGCTGTCATTGCGGTTCTGTTCTGGCTGACCCATCGCCGCTTGCGGCCCCTGCTCTGGCTGTCGGCGCTGCTGCTGGCAATCCTGGCCGGAACGACGGCGTTGGGCGGATTTTGCCTCGGCACGATCAATGTCGTCAGTCTCGGTTTCGCCTCCATCCTGCTTGGCCTCGCCGAGGATTTTGGCGTCGTCATCTACCAGGAATCCCGATCCCATCCCGAATTAAGCCCGGTCCAGTTGCGCCGGATGGTGGCTCCCGGAATATTTTGGTCGGCCCTGACCACCGCCGGCGCCTTTCTCATCTTGAACCTGAGCGTGTTGCCCGGTCTCGGACAACTCGGCTCGCTCGTGGCCCTCGGGATTATCCTGGCCGCGGTGGTGATGCTCTTCGGATTTCTGCCGCCGCTTTTTCGGTGGAGGCGTCCCCGCGACACCCAGCCAAACGCGGCCCGACCCGCCGAGCCATTCCTCCTGTTCCCGGCGCGGACGCTTGAGCCGCGCGCTCTCGTTTGGTCGGTGACGGCGTTGCTCCTGATCATTTCGCCGTGGTTATTGTGGAAATCGGGGCCGCGTTTCGACCACTCGCCGAATGTCCTGCAACCGAAAAACAGCCCGGCCACCATGGCGCTCCGGGAAATCAGCGCCCGACTGAACCGCCAGCGCGACCCGGTCTGCGTGCTCATCCCAGGAATCGACGAATCTCAAGTGGCCCGGCGTCTGGCTCAAGTCAACGATACGCTGGCACAATCTCTCTCGAATCATTGGATCGCCGGCTTCACCCTGCCCACCGCCCTCTGGCCTCACTCTCTCAACCAACCCTTGAATCGGCCGCTCGCTCGGACTTTGCTCGACGCCCGGCCCACCCTGCGCGCCGCCGCGCTGGAGGCCGGATTCTCCACCAACGCCTTGATTTTCGCCGACAACGTCTTGGACACTTGGCGAGCCGCCCTCGCCACCACCAATACGTTTTGGCCGGATCACCCCGCCAGCCATTGGCTCTTCAGCAAGATCGTCTCTCGCAACCCCGAGGGAATGTTCGCATTGGGTTACATTCAACCCAGCGAGAGCGATCCCGCGGTCCAAGAACTCGCCGCCCATTGGCCTGGCGACCTGGAGAAACAGGGGATCTTGTTGTGCGGTTGGGAATTGCTTGGGACCACCATCTTCGACCTCGTCGTGGGCGAGTTTCCCCGGGTTTTGATTCCGATCGGTTTGCTCGTCCTGATCTCGCTTTGGTTCGCCTTTCGCCGTCTCCGGGAAGTCCTCTTGAGCCTGGTGACCCTGGGGATGAGCGGCCTGATCCTCTGGGCCGCGATGGGGCTCTTGGGCTGGGACTGGAATCTCCTTAATCTCATGGCGCTTCCGCTCCTCCTCGGAATGGGCGTCGATTTCAGCATTCATATTCAACTCGCGCTCCGCCGTGATGACGGCGACCTCCTCGCGGTGCGACGGTCGGTGGGCCGGGCGCTCCTGCTTGCGGGAAGCACCACGGTGGTTGGCTTCGGCTCACTCGGCTTCTCCACCAACACCGGCATGGCCAGCCTGGGCCAAGTTTGCGCTCTCGGCATCGCGCTGACCTTGGTCACGTCCGTGTATCTTCTGCCCGTCTGGTGGTCCGCCTGGCCGCAGCGCCTTCGATGATCTTGTGAACCAACCCTCCGCCAAACACCTGACTGAATTGCTCGAGCTCGCCCGCCAGCTCCGGTTCGAGACTCACGACATTGGCAGTCAACTCGACCCGACCGGGCGCTACGCCCTGCCCTTTCACCGAGAGTTTCCACTGTCCGTCCGGCTCTTCCATTATCGAGCCGGACGGTTCACCCAAGGCGTGACCTGGCACGAACAACTGGAGGTCTTTTGTCCGCTGGACGGCCGGGTGGACATCCAAATGGGCCATCAGCTCGTGCGGTTATCTCCGGGCGATTTGCTGGTCATGGACAACCTCACTCTTCATCAGGTTTTGGATCGTCCCGACCTCAACGCCCGCGTGGTGGTGGTCAGTTTTCTGCCGGAACTGGTCTATAGTCTGGGCTCGCTCTCGCACGACTTCGCCTTCCTCCTCCCATTCTACGCCCAGCTCGAGGATCGCCCGCACGTCCTCCGCGCCTCCGAACCCGCCGCCCAGGAAACCGGTCGGGCGCTCGCGGCTCTTTTGCAGGAATTCTTCCTGACCTCGATCGACCCCTACCGTGAGGCTGCCTGCAAGACTCGCCTGCTCGATCTGCTCCTGGTCCTCCTCCGGCGATTTCAAGATTCGGGCGTCTTGCGCTGGGAATTCGAGCGGCGCCGGCAGCTCGCGCTGCGTTTCAGCAAGCTTCTCGACCACATTCAGCGACCGGGCGCGGACAAACTCCCACTGGCCGAAGCGGCTCGCATGTGCGGCATGAGCCCGGCTCAATTCACCCGCTCTTTCAAAAAGGTCGCCGGCATGTCCTACGTGGGCTACGTCACCCACGTTCGACTTTCCGAAGCCGCCCGCCTTCTCCGAACAACCGACAAAACCATCGCGGAGATCGCCGATGTGACCGGCTTTGCCGACCAAAGTCATTTCGATCGCCGTTTTAAGCGCGCCTTCGGTGTCACCCCGCGTCATTTCCAACAGCACAACCGCGGGGCCGGGTGAACTCGGGCCAAGCGCTGGCAAAAACGTCCCCTCGGCAGGACAGCGCAGGCTGCCTGTCTCACACTCCCCGGGGAGCACACGCGCCCCCGCGTGTCCCCGTCGGCGCCCCGCCGACGGCCTCAACGGCTGAACCTAAAACAGAGTGTGCTGCATGATCATGAAGGATTGCGGCGAGGCGCCGCAATCAGCAGGCGAGGGCGCGTGCGCTCCCCAGAAGACGAGGCCGGCGTCCGCTCCTGGACTTGCCAGAGCGTCCTGGGTTCATTAGAGTCGCGACATGCCGGAAGTGCTGCGGACACGGGGTTTCAGATTCATGAATTGGTCGTTGCCTGGGATGAGAACCTTAACCGTTAAGCCGGTTGCCGATGCGGTAGATGTCAGCGTCACCAAAGACTCGCTCCTTGTCACTCTAGCCGATGGCCGCTGCATCTCGGCGCCATTGGCGTGGTTTCCGCGCTTGCTGCGAGCGACCGCGAGGCAGCGACAGAATTGGCGACTCATTGGGAACGGGATTGGCATTCATTGGGAAGATGTGGACGAGGACATATCTGTGCGAAGCCTGCTTCCGACGTAATGACGGGAACTGAATCCGACTTGATGAACGAGACTTTTGTTGGTGAAGCGATTACTCCGGAGGACATGTCGTTCTCGGTGTTGTCGATGGCGGTGGGGAAACCTGGCCTTCCCCGGAAGTTTTCGTGGAAAGGCAAGAAATTCTCCGTCATTGAAGTGCTCGAGGAGTGGAAGGAATCGGGTCACTGTCGTCACGGGTCTGGCGAGCGCTATGTCCGGAAGCACTGGTTTCGCGTCAAAACCACCGAAGAGCTCGAGATGAGAATCTACTTTGAACGACAAGGGCGATCGAGCGGAGGATCGAGGTGGCGTCTTTACAGTATCCGATAGATTGTCTGTCGTTATGCCCCGGTTTTTTGATTATTTGCCCAGCGCTCTGGCGGAAGGCCAACCCTTTGTCCTCGGGATCATTTCCGAGATCAAGGGGTCCAGTCCGCAAAAGAAAGGAGCCAAGGCCTTGTTTTTTTCCGACGGCCGCATTCACGGCACTTTAGGGGGCGGTTGTCTGGAGGCCGAGATTCAGGATCGGGCGCGGCGCGCGCTCCTGACCGGAACTCCCGCCACGTTTGAGTTGATCTTGGATCATGATTTCGGATGGGACGATGGACTGATTTGCGGAGGAAAAGTCTCCGGCCTGATTCTCCCGCTGGCCGCTCGCGCTGGCGACATCTGGCGCCAGTTAGCGCAGGGCGACGAGACTCTATCCTGGGGCGTGAAGAAGGATTTCAGCATTGCCTGGACCGGGAACGAGCCCGCCGATGAATGGCTTTACCAGGAAACGGTCGCCCCGCCCTGCGCCTTGTGGATCGCCGGCTCTGGCCACGTCGCCCAAGCGGTGGTGCCCCTGGCCATCCAATTGGATTTCGCGGTCACCGTCTTCGATGATCGGCCGACGCTGGCCAACGCCGATCATTTCCCTCCTCCGACCCAATTCCGCGTCGATTACTGGGAGAGACTCCTCCAGGAGCCCATGCCCAAACGTCCCACGCTCGGACTGATCGTGACTCGAGGCCATCAACATGACGCCTTGGTGTTGCGGGAATGGATTCGCCGTCCCTTCGTCTTCTTGGGCATGATCGGCAGCCGAAGGAAAGCGCGGTTGATCTCGGCGCAGTTTGTCGAAGACGGCTTGGCCACGGCCGAGGAATGGGCCCAAGTCGCTTGTCCCGTGGGCGTCGATATCCAAGCTCAAACCGTCCCGGAAATTGCCGTGAGCATCCTGGCTCAGTTCATTCAGAAACGCGCCGAACGCGTCTATGGCAGCACGGACCGCGGACGAGGACAGCCTGTCGCCGAGCTCTCCCTGGTGGCAACCTAACCCAACCGCTCTCGGGCTCGCGCCCGTCAATCACTGGTCCAGGACATCTCCCGCTCACCATTCGCTCGATTCAAAGGACGCCTTCGCCTGTATGCCCACTCCAGCTTCCCCGCTCGAGATTGAACTCGGGGTCATCATTCTCGGAGCCGGCGCCTCGACTCGGATGGGGCGACCGAAGCTCTTGTTGCCCTGGGGGCGCACTTCGATTGTTGGACACCTGATCAGCCAATGGCAGACACTGCGAGCTCGGCAAATCGCCGTCGTCTGCGCGGCGCACGATCCCACGATTCCTTGCGAACTCGATCGCATCGCGTTCTCGGCCGAGAATCGCATCACGAACCTCAATCCCCAACGCGGCATGTTCAGTTCCATCTGCTCCGCGGCCCGGTGGTCTCGATGGAAACCGAACTTGAGCCATTGGGTGATCGTCCTGGGAGATCAGCCGCATTTGCGCACCGAGACGTTGCGGGCCTTGATTCGATTCGCCGCGGCGAGACCGTCGTCGGTTTGTCAACCGAGTCGCCAGGGACGGCGACGGCATCCCGTCATTCTCCCGCGCGCCATCTTCCAAAATTTGACGAACTCCACGGACGACAACTTGAAGTCCTTTCTCCAAGATCGGCCCCAGGATCTGGCCGCTTGCGAAATGAACGATCCCGGGCTCGATTTGGACATCGACCGTCCGGAAGACTACGAGAAAGCGCTCCAAATCGGCGCCGCCGAGACGCGCTCAAGTGAGAAATCGATCGCTGAAGGACGCACTGACCAGTGAGAACGAACCTCCTCCCTGCCATCTGCTCCGGGTCGAATGAACGCGCCTCTCTCGAGTGGGGGCGCGATTCGACCGGAGTTATTTCTGATATCCCTGAACCTGGGTGGGGCGAGACTCTGTCGAGCTCTGACTTTCCTGCCAGCCACGATTCCAGGGCTCGACAGAGTCTCGCCCCACCGGCGGACGGGTTCATGGTCTGTGCGCAGTTCTTGTTTGAACAGAGACCTTCCCAGACGCCTTCCGCGAGTCGCTCCCACCGACTCGGGGGGCGATTACGCCGAGGGATCAGGGCAACGGTAACCGCGGTCTTTTGCGTCATCGCGCTCGCCGCCAAGTCCCACGCGGCGGAGGTCAAGCCCCGTGATTGGCACGATTCGTCATCCGCCTCGCCGCTGGGATCCGCCATCGAGCTCCAGGGACGCGTGGTCTGCCTCGCGGAGGAGATGAACCATCTGCATCAGACGGTTCTGCCCTCCAATCATGAACATCTCTATGGGTTCAAAACCGCGGAGGGAAAGTACTACACCCTTTTGCGCACCAAGTTCTCCGAAGCTCTGTTCGTGGATCGACGCCTTCAGCTTAAGGACCTGATGATCACCGGACACGTTTTTCCCAACAGTCAGATCATGGAAGTGATCCGACTTCGCTCCCTCCGCCATGGCCAGGTCTTCGACGTGCTCTATTACTGCGACATTTGTGCGATCGACATGGTTGAGCCAGGGATCTGCCTCTGCTGCCAGCAACCGGTGGAGTTGATCGAGCGACCGGCAACGAAAAAAACGCCAGCCGAGGCGGAGCCATCGAAGCCTGCCCCCTGAGTTCTTTCCGACGTCATGACCGGAAAGATCTGGCGCTCCTTGTGATTCCGGCTATCTCTACCTCCGCGTTGAAGAACATCTATGGCCACCTACATCTACGAAACCGTCCCAAGCAATCCCAAGATGCGCCCCCGGCGCTTCGAGATCGAACAAAAGATGAGCGATCCACCGTTGAAAGTGGATCCGAAAACGGGACTCCCGGTCCGCCGGGTCATCGTCGGAGGGAGCGGGATCGTCTCGCACGGCGCGAGCATTCTCTCGATGAATGTCAAACGCTCGAAGAAAGGCTGACCTCGATTACGTCTTGCCTTTGCCGCGATAAACCAACTCGAAAACCACGCTGGTCGCCTTGTCCGAGCCCGACTCTCGCGCCGGCACTCTGACCAGGAAGCTTTTGTGCCCTGGCACTGGCTCATTCAGCTTGGGATCATCGCCCTCGAACGAGGCCGGAATCCGCAGACTCCACACCACCGGATGCCCGCTCGGGGTGGCCTTGCCGCTCGCTCGCACCATCGGTTTGTAAGCGGTCAGACCATTCAACTTCGGGTCGTTCTTGAGGGGGATGAGCACCAGGAAGTAGGGAAACTCCGATGTTCCCAGGTGATCGCCGTCCTGTGGTTGAATTCCGAAACGGGCCGTGTAAAGCCCCTCCGAGATCTCGCTGTCCTTGTAGTCGCGCTCGGTCTTCTCCACCGAGATAACTCCACAAAACGTCGTCTCCCCGATGGACTGGACCGCTTTGAGCGGCGAATCGGCGTTCGATTTTAAGGGTATCTCCTGGCGAAACCAGAATTCGAACATCGGCTTCCCGTTCTCCGACAATTGCACCGCCTTGGACTGAAGGACGTTCTTGATCGACTCATCCACCTCCGCGGGCGGAGCCTTTTCCATGAACTTGATCGCGAGATCCGCTCCCGGCGAACACCAGACGGATATCAGAAGAAAACCAAATCCGAAAAGCCATCCGGCAGAGTGTGATCGAATTATTTTTGCCATAGAGATCGACTGGACTGCGGCGAAAATAAAATAAAAAGGTCGGAAACGCAAACGCTTCCGACCCGGCCCAGAGTGCAGGTCCAACTACCGCGTGAAGGTCGCCAAAAACGCACTCCGCTTGGCGGTCGATTCCCAAGTCACGTTCAAGCCTCCGCCTCGGTAGGCGGCCATTTCCGTATAAGCCGGGACCGCGCCTTGAACTTGGGTCAACGGCGGATAGTAGGTCTCTTCATTTCCACACAGATGATCCTTGCCCCCGATGCAGCGCGTGGAAATCTCCACCAGATCGCCGGCTTTGACCGAGGCGCATCCCTCCCGAGTGCAGGTCCGAATCGCCATTTCCATGCCCAAAGCTCTAACGTCGGCGACGCTCCCGATCAGCGAACCGGCCATGGCACGGGCAAAATCCACCAACGCCTCCCTTTGTCGGGCATTGGCCTTCCCGTCCACCAGGAGCACGGCCTTTCCGACCTGCGGCTGATACCGCAGGTCACCCAGGGTACCGTCCGTGTGAACCACGGCGATGACCCCCAATCCTTTGAGGGGAATGCCCTTCCAAGCCCCGTCACGAATCGACCAAACCATCATGCCTTCCTTGCCGCTGAGCCCCATCTCCGAATTGGCCACGCAGTAGCCGGTGTAAATATCACACGACCGAACTTCCAGGTAATCTCCGGAAATGGACGGAGCGGGTGGTTTGGCGATGAGAGCCGAAACCGCCGCCACCGCCAGAGCCGAAAACGTGAACCAAGTTCTTAGTTTCATAGAATTCTTTCCCTATTTTGCATCACTTGAGGCCAATTTTGAGCTTAAGCTAACTCAAGGAAACCGGGTTTCAACTCCAATTTTCCCATTGCCTGACCCGCTCGACCGCGCGCGTCCTGCGCGCGCCAGTCATGAGCCCCTGGCCGATCACCCATTTTGCCCGCGAACCGACTGGCACCCTCACTCGCTGCGGACAAAGTGTGTTTGAAATCGAAGCATTGGTCGCGGCGACACCAGAATCCAATTTTTTCCACGAACTTGGCTCCTCCAGCGATTCTCATTTTGACGAGTATGTAGTCCCGGCTTCAACCGGTCGCCACGCGAAAACCGGCTGAAGCCGGGACTCCATGCGGGGAACGGACAGTGTCCTGAGTCAAAATGAGAACTGCTGTGGCTCCTCGAACTTGGCTCGACAAAACCAAGGTTTGCGCTAGCCTGATTGCATGGTATTCCCGCTCACAGCTTACATTGAAGCCGGCATGGAGTTGGCCATGTATGACAAGCTGGAGGATGGTTCGTTTGCCGGTGAGATCCCCGAGCTGGAAGGCGTCATTGCCTTCGGCAAAACTCTCAAAGAGTGCCAGACGGAACTGCGTTCAACGCTGGAGGACTGGATTCTCGTCGGATTTCATTTGGGCCATCGGCTTCCCGTCATCGCCGGCCTAGACCTCAACAAGCCATCCCATGCCAACGTGGAGCCCCTGCAAACGCCGTGACTTCATCGCCAGACTCCGCAGGCTTGGCTTCGCAGGGCCGTTCCCTGGCAGGCGGCACGAGTTCATGACCTTTGGCGGGGGGCGGCAGACAATCCCCAACAACGAGGAATACTCGACGCCTCAAGTTCGTATGCTCATTCGACAGGTCGAACCTCGAATCAGCCGACCCATCGCTCGGGAGGAGTGGGAGTCTCTTTGAACGAGCTAAGGCGGATCTGGGGATTCTGGTGACGCCAAAACTACCTCTTCCTTTCCAAGGAAGTTCATCATGTCATCTCGGATTTGAGGCTTTAGGATCCATGTTTCGTGCGATTTTTGTCATCCACTGACCTCCAGCCCGTCCTGCGCATCTACCAGCAAAGGGACTGGCCGCTGCGACAGAACGATCCGCCCAAGAATCGCCCCAGAGGCCCCGATTCGGCTCGGATTTTTTCCCAAGACCCAAGCCCTTCGTGAGCGGCAAGCCGGTCGCGGGTTCACGGCTCGGCCTGAGCCGTCTCGAAGTTCCGCAAGATGCTCTCCGCCGCCTGTCGAATGGCCTGGGCCAATTCCGGAGGCTGAAGGACGACCACATGGCCGCCCCAGCCCAGAATCCAGCGTTGGATCTCCCCCAGGCTCGACAGCCGGAGCCGCAATTCCACTCCCCCGTCCTTGCGCTCGCGCAGCTCCTGTGACGGGTGCCATTTCTTCTCCCGAATGTAGTCCGCCACCGATTCGTCGAACTGAAGCCGAATCGCAAATTCATCCTGTCCGGAGTGGACGCCAAAGGAGTCGCGAAGGCGGCGCTCCAACGAAAACTTCCTCGTCACGGCGAAGGCTTTTCCGGTTTTCTTGACCTCGAGTATTCGCGCCGGAACGAACGTGCGCAGATCCTGGCGCAAGTGATCGTAGCCGAAGAGAAACCACTCGCCATTGATGTTGGCGAGATGATACGGATCGACGATCCGATCTTCGACGTCCCGGCGTCCCGGTTTGCGGTAGGTGAGGACGACTTGCTGGCGCCCGGCGGTGGCTTTGGCCAGGGCATCGAAGATCTCGAGGTTCACCATCGGCTCGGCGCTCGTCCGGAACGAGATGGTCTGTTCCCAATCGGCCCAGTTCAGGGAGACCGTTTCCGGGAGCGACGCCGCCATCTTCTTGAAGGCGCTGAGCAACGGCTTCTCGAAACTGGTGCCGCGGTACTGCTGCAGGGCCTTCTCGGCCACGACCAGCGCGAAAAGTTCGCCCTCGGTGATCTGAAGGGTCGGAAAAGCGCTCACCTCCTGGGTATAGGAGTAGCCAAAACGGGCATCGTCATAGGCGATGGGAAGCCCCAGCCGATCGCGCATGAATTCCAAATCGCGGTAAATCGATTTGGTGCTCACCTCCAATTCGAGGGCGAGCGCGGAAGCGTTGGGAAAATGTCCCTCCTGCAGAAACTGATGGATCCGAACCATCCGCTCCAGCGGGGGCCGGGACAAGGGCGAGGAGACGGATGCGGACTTGGATTTCATGTCCGGCGGTTGGCCGGGGGCGAACCGCCGCCCGGTTTCGTGAGGAGCTGGACCCGAGCGCCCGATCTCGCTCCCTGGCCGCGTCGGGCGGCTCGTTAGGCCAACTTGGCCAGCAATTCGTCGTTGGTCTTGTGCTTCTTCAACGCGGCGATCAAGGTTTCCATGGCCTCGACCGGATTGAGATCGACCATCGTCCGGCGCAGCTTGCGGATCGCCTCCAGGTTCTTTCCGGCGAACAGCTTCTCTTCCTTGCGAGTGCCGCTCTTCGGAATGTCGATCGCTGGAAACAAGCGTCGATCCGAGAGTTTCCGGTCAAGGATCAGCTCCATATTTCCGGTGCCTTTGAACTCCTGGAAGATCAGTTCGTCCATCCGGGAACCCGTATCGACCAGCGCCGTCGCCAGAATGGTCAGCGAACCCCCTTCTTCAATCTTGCGGGCCGCGGCAAACATCTTGCGCGGAATCTCGAGCGCGCGGGCATCCACACCGCCGGTCATGGTGCGACCGCTGCCGCCGTGGACGCTGTTGTAGGCCCGAGCCACGCGGGTGATGGAATCCAAAAGGACAAAGATGTCGCGACCTGATTCCACCATCCGCCGGCACCGTTCAATCATGAAACGGGAAAGCCGGACATGGGTTTCGAGGTCCATGTCATTCGACGATGCGACCACCTCCGCTTTGACGGAGCGCTGGAAATCGGTGACTTCCTCCGGGCGTTCATCGATGAGCAGAACCAGAACGTGAACTTCCGGGTGATTGGCCGTCACGGCGTTGGCGATCTGTTTCAGGATCGTGGTTTTGCCGGTGCGGGGCGGAGCCACGATCAGTCCGCGCGTGCCCTTGCCGATCGGGGTGACGAGATCGATGATCCGCGTCTCGATGACATCCGGAGTTGTCTCCAGGATGAACTTCTCGAGCGGGTCAATCGTCGTCAAATTCTCGAACCGCATCGACTTGGTGTAGTCGCTAAACGGCATCTTGTTCACCATCTCCACCTCGCGTAACTGGGGACTGGTGCCGCGGTGCGGCGCTTGGGTCGGACCTCCCACCAGGCAACCTTCCCGGAGGAAGTTCTTTTTGATGGTGTCCGGCGTGACAAAGATGTCGGTCGGTTTGGGCTGGAAATGGTTTTCCGCGGAGCGCAGGAATCCGAATCCTTTTTCCGAGATTTCCAGATACCCGGAACCGAATTCCGGCGCGGCGCTGGATGATGTGCTCATAAATTATCTGTGTTGTAGTGTGTCCGAACGGTCTATCCCAAAGCCTGACTGCGTAATACCTAACTGAACTTGAATTAGGGAGAACCGCTGACCCGAAATAGTTTCAAATCCCAATGTTGGGCACAGTCGGTTAGACCTGCGACACCCAATAGATAAAAGCAAAACCTCCGTCGTGCAACTATTATTTTCGGGCGGATTTTCGGAGTTTAGCCAAGTTCAATTGTGGTGGAAGGTGAACTTGACCTCCCGGTAATCCGCTCCCACCATGCGCCGCAAATCGCTCGGCCATGGGGGATAAGGAGCTGGATCCTGCACCGCCCGCTGGCAGACCAAAGCCAGTATTTCGGAGACTTCATTCTCCTCGACCCGCATCTCGGTCACTCGCCCATCCACATTCAGACGAAACGTCAGCACGACTCGCCCCACTTGGCTTCGGGCAAAATCCCGGTCCTCGAGCAAATCATACCAACGCTTCTGAATGGCCGCGATGATCATCTGATCATAGGAGGCAAACGGGGTCGCTTTGACATCCAGGCCATCAAACGAAAATCGCCGGACCCCGCCTTCCTGTTTCATCTTGTCTCCCGCCAAGACCCCTTGCTGTTGCAGCGCCGCCGCAATCGTCCGCGGCCGAAGGCGCGGCGGATTGGGATTCTCCGCCGCCGGATTTCGCTTCACCGGAGGGC
Source organism: uncultured Verrucomicrobiota bacterium (assembly GCA_964355375.1). Classification (GTDB taxonomy): domain Bacteria; phylum Verrucomicrobiota; class Verrucomicrobiia; order Limisphaerales; family SIBE01; genus CAYHFE01. The sequence continues at coordinate 3,149 of CAYHFE010000063.1, read as the reverse complement.
TCGCCGTCGGCAGATCGCTCGGTTTCAACATCGCCGTATCCCCCGGTTTGGCCAGGCTCGGAGATGGGGTCAATAAAGGTTTCGCCTGCAGAACCTCGGGTTCAATCTTGGCCCGCTGTGGAGAAATTATCTTCTCGACCAGCGGCGCCGGTTCGACGGGCACGGCCACGGCGCGAGGGGCTTCCGTGATTTTCGCCACTTTGTCCTGGACGCCGCTGATCTTGGGTGTTTTGGAATCGATCTCCGACTCCCGATTGGCCGCCACCGAATTATGAGTCGAATAATACTTTGTCTCCTTGGGCGCTTCCTCGACCGCCTGGGCCGGATCGACCTCGACAAAGACCACCGGCACCTGCGGAACTTCCGGCGGCTGCTCCCGGTTCGCTTCACTCACGGACCGGGGATCGGATCTCATCCGACTTGTCAATAAGAGTGAAGTCAGAGGACTTTGCCTCACCCAGCCCAAACGGTAAGCCACCTCGATCGAGCCAAACAACAGGAAGTGAAAAATCAGCGAAATGGCGAAAGCCCGGAACACAGAGTTTCCGGCTGCGCTTTCCAGACGTCCATAGATTTCGGCCCGAACCATCGCTCCAAGAATGCCGCATCTTCCCCACCGGGGCAATCGGAACTTGCTTCGGAACGCGCCGCGAGACGCGTCCAGCCCGCGGCCCGCCTGCGGCTCGGACGAAGCGCCCTCGAGATCGCCGCCGGCCGAAACTCCTAGAAATCCACCGCGTCCCGGTATTCGGGAACGTAAACCTCCGCGCCCGGTTTCATCTCCCGGAGCGTCCGGGCGAAGGCCAACGCCTGAGATTCTTCCCCATGCACCACCGAGATTTTCTTTATTTCCCCAGACAAGTTCGCCACATAGCGGCGCAGCTCATGTTTGTCCGCGTGACCCGAAAAGGAATCAATCGAGGCGATCCGCGCCCGGACTGGTTGGGGTTCGCCAAAAATGTTGACGACGTCCCTTCCCGACAGAATCTGCGCGCCCAACGTGTGCTCGGCGCAATAGCCGATGAAGAGGATGAGGTTGTTGGCCGAACCTAGATGATTTTTGAGGTGATGGCGGATTCTTCCCGCCTCGGCCATTCCGGAAGCGCTGATGATGATCGCGGACTCCTTCAGCTCATTGAGCTTCATCGAGCCCGCCACTTCGCGGATGTAGGTCAGATTTTCCATGCCGAACGGATTGGCCTTTTCCCGGAGAAACCGATGAATCTCGTCATTGAAACACTCGGAATGCAGCCGAAAGACCTCGGTGGCATTCACACTCAAGGGACTGTCCACGTAAATCGGAACAGCCGGCAATCTTCCCGCCAGGGTCAACTGATGCAGCGTATAAACGATTTGCTGGGTTCTCCCGACCGAAAACGCCGGAATGATCACTCGCCCTTTTTTCGCGAGCGTTTCCTGAACGAGCCGTTCGATTTCCGCGCCGGCCGAGGACTTGGCGCTGTGTTCACGATCTCCATAGGTGCTCTCGATCTGAAGAAAATCCACGCCATCCACGGGCTGCGGATCCCGCAGAATGTCATCTTCGCCCCGGCCAATATCTCCGCTGAACAAATATCGGAAGCGACGCCCCTCCTCGCGAACGTCCAACACCACTTGGGCCGAGCCAAGAATATGCCCGGCATCCCGAAAGGTCGCCGTCACCCCGTCCGCCACGAGAATCGGGCGATCGTAATTGAGGGCCACGAACTGTTGGACCGCCTTTTCCGCGTCGTTGGCCGAATAGAGCGGTTCGACTGGCGGCAGGTTTTGTTTGGCCCTCTTCTTGGAAATAAACTCCGCGTCGGCGCGCTGGATCTCCGCCGAATCCTCGAGCATGATGCTGGCGAGGTCCCTCGTCGCAAACGTGCCGTAAATGCTGCCGGTAAACCCCTGCCGGCAAAGCGTCGGAAGGTTGCCACAATGATCAATATGCGCATGGCTCAGCACCACGGCATCGATGGACTTCGCACAAAAGGGCAGATTCCGGTTGCGTTCGATGGACTCGGCCCGCTTTCCCTGAAACAGCCCGCATTCCAGGAGGAGCCGCTGCCGGTTGACTTCGACCAAGTACATGGAACCGGTGGTGGTCCGCGTCGCACCAAGAAATTGGATTCGCATGGCTCTACTGTGTCGCTTTGCCCGCCTCTTGGCAACCCGGCGCCGCGACCTCCTTGGACGCGGGACAGATGGGCGACATTGCCGGAGACTTTCCCTTCCCGATCCGTTACCCTGGAGACCCATGAAGCAAAAAGTCCGACTGGCCGCATCCGCCTTCGCTTTTATCAGCGTGGCCTTTTGGTTCTTCGGCGGCCCGAATCTGGGGTGGACCCGCACCTCCATCGAGAAATGGCAGGTTGACCCGGTCACGCAAATTGAGTATCCGGTGATCGAGAAACGCTTCGTGCCTGGCCTCGATTTATTGGCGACCTGTCTGATCGGCGCGGGTCTGATCGCCGGCGCCACCCTCGGGAGGCGGAAAACTTAGCCGCCGCATAAACACTACGGAATCATGCATCGACAGCACAGGACCCGGCTGACCCCGGGAAGCCGGCGACGAAGCCCGACATGCCCTCCCCGTCTGGTCAGCGTCGCAAGGAAAGGGACGGCCTCAAGCCGAAAAGGAAAAAAACCGTCGTGAGTGCGGAACGCAAATTTCGTGAGCCGGAAGGTTTCCGGGTCACGGTCGATCGCGTGCTCTATCAAGCCCAAGCGGCGGCCCCGCCGGACCGACCTCACTGCTTCGCCTATTTTATCAGCATCCACAACGACACCGACGCGAACATCACGATCAAGGGCCGAAAATGGGTCGTGACGAATGAGCGGGGCGAAATGATGGTGTTGGAAGGAGACGGAGTCGTCGGCCAGACTCCCACGATCGCGCCCGGCGCCAAATTCACTTACAACAGCTTCCACTTGCTCGATACGAGATCGGCCACCGCCGAGGGCAGTTACCTCGGGATCGATGACCAAGGCCGAGGCGTGGTCACGCGAATTCCCCGGTTTCGCATGACCGTCCCGCCTCCGTGAGGAATGCCCCGCACCGGCGGCCTCGGCCCGCCCGTAATCCGGCCGCCCTTTCCCTGAACCGTTGATGGTCGGGACGCGCGGCTCGCGCGTCCCTGTTGGCACCGCTGAACGCGGCTCGTCCC
>CAYHFE010000062.1:0-21412 GCA_964355375.1 uncultured Verrucomicrobiota bacterium | reverse complement strand
GAAAAGGCGAGCATCGGACTGCACCTTGGCGCGCTCCTCGATCATCACCTGGTCAATGGTCATGCTGCCCACGGTGCTGCGCAGCGCCACCTCCGTCGCCGCGAGCAGCGCGGATTCCGGCCCGCGCAGTCGGAAGAGGTATTTGGAGGGGTCGGCCACGCGATACTGCACGACGATTTGCGCTTCGACGATGTTTTCATCTCCGGTGAGCATGAGCGCCTCCTCGGGAACCCGCTGGCTGGCCCGGAAGCCTACTTCGATGCGGCGGATTTGTTCGACGCTGACAATGTCCACGCTCTGGAATGGCCAAGGGTAGCGGTAGTTCAAACCCGGATCAGTGCGGGCGGTTTCCTTGCCGAAGGTGCGGACCACGCCTTTGTGGCCGGGATTGACGGTGTACATGCCGGAGGCCAGCCAGAGAAGCAGGATGGCCCCGGCCGCGAGGGGAAGGATTTTGGACAAGGAGTGTTTGACCCACTGGCTGGCCTTCTCGAAGGACTCAAGCACTTGTTGGTTCAACTGCGGTTCGTCGTGTTTGTAACTCATGGTGTTTTCCTCAGGATTGACCCAGCTAGGACGGCGGCCGAACCATTCGGCCCCAGCGCAACAGCCGCCCGAGTTGCGCAAAAGCCAGGGTGAACGCGGCAATGCAAGTCCACGCGGCGGCGTTGAGCACCTCGCCCACGCCGGCCAGTTCCTGGACGCTCATCAACCCTCGCTCGCGGAGCAACCGACCCGCGCGCCGGCTGGCGTCGAACTCCAGTGGCAAGGTGATGAGTTGGAACGCGAGCAACACCAGAAACAAGCCCGCCCCGATCACAATCAACGGCGGCACCCGCAAGAGCAGACCAGCGACCAACAGCGGCAGGGCCAGCCCCGCGCCGAGCCGGGTGAGCGGGAAGAGGCTCAGGCGCGCCTGCATCGGCCAGGACAGCTCCTGGTGCTGGAGGGCATGGCCCGCTGCGTGCGCCGCAATGCCCACTGCGGCCAGCGAGTCCGTGTCATGCACCGCGGCGGACAGGCACAGAAGGCGCCTCCGCGGGTCGTAGTGATCGGTGAAGTGACCGCCAGTGCGCTCGACCGGCACGTCGGCGAGGCCGGCGGCATCCAGGATTTCGCGCGCTGCGTCCGCGCCCGTCAGGGGCCGCGTGGCGCAGGCCTGGCCCGCCCAGCGGCGATAGGCCGAGCGCAATCTCCACAGAGCCCCCAAGGCCAGCAGCACACCCGCCAACAAGAACCAGGAGAGGTAAGCGCGCATAAGCTTTACGGAGTTTGGTCGAGCGGAGCCTTCCGTCCATGGCCGTCACGATCTCCGTCACAATTTGCCTGGCTGGGGCGCGGATGGTTCTCAGGACGGACGGGCTGCCGTCGTCGTTTTACGGGACGGTGTTTTTGTGCGGCAAGGTGGCTGCGCTCAGCCGCGTGCCCAAGTTGTAGAGTTCCTGTTCCAGCGCGGCGGGCAGCCGGCTGCCGAACTTCTGGTAGTTCTCGGCCACGTCGGCAGCCTCCATCTTCCAACCTTCGATGTCCACGGCCAGCAGTTCGGCGAGGTCGGCACCGCTGACGTTGAGCCCGGCCGCGTCGAGCGCGCCGGGTGCGGGCAGGTAGCCGATGGGCGTTTCCACTGCCTGGCCGGCGCCTTCGATGCGCTCACAAATCCATTTCAGCACACGGATGTTCTCGCCAAACCCCGGCCAGAGCCAGCGGTTGTCGCCGCTCTTTCGGAACCAATTCACGAAAAAGATTCTGGGCAACTTGGCACGGTCGGTTCGCTGGGCCAGGGCCAGCCAGTGCGCGAAGTAATCGCCGATGTGGTAACCGCAGAAGGGCAACATGGCGAAGGGATCGCGCCGCACGCCGGCCGCCAGGCCGATGGCCGCGGCGGTTGTCTCCGAACCGGCCGCCGAACCCATGAACACGCCGTGTTCCCAGTTGAAGGCTTCGTTCACCAACGGGATGGTGGAGGCCCGGCGGCCACCAAACAGAATGGCGGAGAGCGGCACGCCTTCGGGGTTTTCCCAGTCCGGGTCAATCACCGGGCACTGCGCGGCGGGCGCGGTGAAGCGGGAGTTCGCGTGCGCGCCCGGGCGACCGCAAGCCGACGTCCAGTCCTTGCCTTGCCAGTCAATCCCTTTCTCTGGCGGCGGCACGCCCATGTCTTCCCACCACACATCGCCTTCGGGCCGGAGCACGACGTTGGTGAAAATGCTGTTGCGGGCCACGGAAGCCATCGCGTTCGGATTCGACTTGTGGGACGTGCCGGGCGCCACGCCGAAGAAGCCGGTCTCCGGATTCATGGCGTAGAGGCGGCCATCCGCGCCCAAGCGAATCCACGCGATGTCGTCGCCCAGACAGCGCAAGGTCCAGCCGGGCAATACCGGCTGCATCATGGCGAGATTGGTTTTGCCGCAGGCGCTGGGGAAGGCCGCCGCGAGATAGTGGTTCTTCCCTTGCGGCGAAGTCAGACAGAGGATGAGCATGTGCTCCGCGAACCAGCCCTCTTTGCGCGCGACCGCCGAGGCGATGCGGAGCGCCAGACACTTCTTGCCCAGCAACGCGTTGCCGCCGTAGCCGGAGCCGTAGGACCAGATCGAGAATTCCTCCGGAAAATGCACGATGTGCTTGCGGGAAACGTCCGGCTCGCAGGGCCAGGGCACGTCCGCTTGGCCGGGAGCCAGTGGCGCGCCAATGGAGTGCAAGCAGGGAATGAACTCGCCGTCCACCCCGAGCTTGTCCAGCACCGCCCGACCCATGCGCGTCATGATGCGCATGTTCACGACCACGTAGGGCGAGTCGGTCAACTCGATCCCGATCTTACAGAGCGGCGAGTCGAGCGGTCCCATCGCAAACGGAATGACGTAGAGCGTGCGGCCTTTCATGCACCCGCTAAACAGACCCTTGAGTTTCTGCTTCATCTCGACGGGATCGGCCCAGTTGTTGGTGGGGCCGGCGTCATCCTTGTTCCGGGAGCAAATGTAGGTGCGGTCCTCGACGCGCGCCACGTCGCTGGGATGGGAGCGGGCCAGGTAGCAGCCTGGACGAAGCATTTCGTCGAGCTTGGTAAAGGTGCCGCCCTGGACCATGAGGTCGCAGAGCGCGTCGTATTCCGGTTGCGTGCCGTCGCACCAGTGGACAGCGGCTGGCTGGCAGAGTTGAATGCTCTCCTCGACCCAGGCGAGGAGTCTCTGATTGTGGGTGGTTGGGTTGGTTGCGGTTGGCATGGTTTTTGTCTTTGTTATGAGTGAGATCTTGCGCAGGCCGGCGGCCGACGAGGGAGAGATTTCATGTGCGGGCAGGGACGGATTTAGAGGCTTGGCCGGAGAATCTTCACACATTGAACCCTCTTGGCGTCACGCGCTTAGTCAACCAGCTCACCAAGCCACGACTTCCGCCGCTTGTAGCCGTGGTGGCGGTGGTCGTCGTCATCGTGATAATAGGGTGGCCCATGGTGGCCATTTCGCTCCACCGCGGTGGAACCTGGAATCGCGGACGGGACCGGCCCATCCGTCGAGCGTTCAACCATCTTGTCGAGTTCAACTCGGTCCAACCAGACGCCTCGACACTTTGGGCAGTAGTCAATTTCCACGCCTTGTCTTTCGCTCATGACAAGGTCGCTTTCAGGGCATGCCGGACATTTCATCTTGTTCCCTATTTCTGGACGGGCGGCCGCTTCGGGCCGCCGCAACTGGAGTTCGAAAGGGTTGAGTTCTTGATCACTTTTTGCCTGTGGATTGGACACGATGGCACTGTTCCTGGCCCTTCAGCCGAAGTTGCTGACGGTTCTTCCGGGCCTCGACCTGCGCTTCGAGGCGCCGAGCCAATTTGAGCAAGACTGCTTCCAGAGTGTGATCGCGGGCCGCCGCGTGAATATCTGGGCCGGGCACGGCTAAATACACGGAGGCGCAAAACGCCGGAGCGGTGTTGCTTTGATGTTCAAGCACGACCCGCGCTGAACTAATGGCGATCAGGCGGCCCAGATCTTCAAGGTGCCGGTCCATCGGTCGATCGGTCCCGGCGCGCGGGGTCAAGCCGCGCAATTGGTATTGGATGTTCATGTTCGTGTTCTCGGCTTGTGAATCGTCTCAGGCGGCGCTCGCCGGCGTTGGCCCGCCGGTCGAATCTATCGCTCGCTCGTCATCCTCAAGATCGAGGGCGACCGGTTTGGCGCAGTGTAACAGCAGCACCGGACACGGCGCGTCCCGCATCACCCACTCAGCCGCGTTCCGGGATAGCAGACGTCTCAGGCCGTGAAGCTCCCGTGTGGTCACAATGGCCAAATCACTCTTGAGGTTCACCGCAGCGCGAACAATGCTCAATCCCACCATGCCGCTGTCCACCTGGATTTCCACCGGCACCGACGCCGGAAGGCAGCGTTCCGCCAGTTGCCGCATCTGAGTTTTTATCTCTGCGGCGATCTGCTCCTGCGACCGCCATAAAGGCACATCCTCTACACCCGCCATCAAACTGGTGGGTTCGACCACGTGCAGGAGGCAGATCGTGCTTTCGAATGAAGCGGCCAAAGCGCGAGCGTATTCGAGAGCCTTCAGCGTGGACGTTGTGAAATCCACGGGAACGAGGATTTTCTGCAAGTTCACATGGCGCCGGCTTCGCCACTGCTCGGGGCCGGCGAACGGGTGTGCGGGATCATCCATCGCAGCCGCATGTCCCATCGTCCCTCGTTGGGAGATTTCGTGGCGATCGAGAATTGTTTTCATCGTCCGCGTCATGGTTGAGGTTGGCTTGGGGTCGGTTCAATTACTGATGCCCCAGTCGCTGGTGTGGAAAACTGGATGTGTTCGGTCAAAACGGGCTGGAGGGAAGGGTGTCCCGCCCCATGCAGTGCCTTGCCGGGGATGGACCATTCCCGCGTCCGATCGGACGAGCCAGCGAACCAGTGAGGTGGGCCTTGCGACCCACGAGGAGGACGCTCTCGGGCGTCAGCCGAGGCCGCGGCGTGTGCCGGACCGGGCGCGAGGCGCAAGTTACTTCCATTGCAAACGACAAGGCACTGCACGATGTCAGCCCCAGGTAGGACCGTTGTCTTCCGGTCTCACTCTGTCGATTAGTTCTCTCGGGCCTATTCATCGCAAGCCAATGTCCAACGGAGCTTCGTTTTAGACCAATACGTTTTTACGATGGATGTTTTAGTATTATCCTAATACCGTTGCATGCATGGAATTCCTGAATTACCACCACTTGCGCTATTTCTGGGTCGCCGCCAAGGAGGGCGGTCTGACGCGGGCCGCCGCCAAACTGCACGTCTCGCAGTCCAGCATCTGCACCCAGATTCAGGCTCTCGAAAGCGCGATGGGCGAAAAGTTGTTGCGCCGCCTCGGACAGGGCCTCGCCCTGACCGAGGCGGGCCAACAGGCTTTCAGCTTTGCGGAGGAGATTTTCGGTTTAGGTGAGGACCTTATGAACACCATGAATCAGCGCCCCACGACCCGCCCCTTGCGCGTGAACATCGGAATCGTCGATTCGCTTCCCAAACTCGTCAGCTATGAAATCATCAAACCCATTTTCAGCCTGGGCCAACCGGTCCAGGCGGTGTGCCTGGAGAACAAGACCGCGGATCTGCTCGCGCAATTGGCGATTTACCGCCTCGACATCGTGTTGACCGACGAACCAGCGCCGAGCGCGCTTCCCCTGAAAACATACAACCACCTCCTCGGGGAGAGCGACGTGACCTTCTGTGCCGAACGCAAGTTGGCCGTGAAATTGCGACGGCAATTCCCCTGTTCCCTGCACCACCAGCCCATGCTGCTGCCGACCTCCGGCACGGCCCTCCGGCGGACTCTGGAGAAGTGGTTTCAGGAACAGGGCATTCAACCGCGCGTGGTGGCTGAATTCGACGACGCGGCTCTGATGAAAGTGGCGGCGGAGGACGGGCTCGGTTGCTTTCCTTTGCCGACGGTGGCAGTGGACGAAGCGGTCGCACGCTACGGGTTTCAAATCGTCGGAAAGGCCAAGGGGTCCGCCGTGCAATTCTATGCCATCAGTGCCGAGCGCAAGCTCACGCACCCGGCAGTGGTGGCTATAACCGCCACCGCGCGTCACCAGTTGTTCGGTCGTCCGGCCCAGCACCAGAAGCCCCGTTCCCAGCATTGAATGAACATTTGTTTGAGCGCGGCATTGACGGAACGGCGATGCCCGGTGGAAAAACTGGAGCTCGCCTTGGCCGAGGCCCGCGCGCGGCACTGTTCGACCCGAGCAATGGGTGTCGCGAGAATATCCTCTTGAAATATGGCGGGCAGCGGGCAGAGTCAGATTAGCGGTCCCTGAAGTATATGCAGGACGAGCCTTACCTGGAATCTTTGCGAATGCTCTACCTCGAAGATGAGCGACGGGATATCGACCTGCTGAGCCAGAAGTTGACCCACGACGGGATTCCCCATTTGCTTCAAGTCGTTTCCACGCAGGACTCTTTTCTGGAGGCGCTGCAACGGGATTCGTTCGACCTGATCCTATCCGAGGTTCGATTGGCCGGGGCAGACGGGATGGAGGCGCTTCGGCAAGCCCGGACCTATCAGCCGAATCTGCCGTTCATTTTTGTGACGCGCGTTTTGGACGAACCGAAGGAGGTCGAGGCGCTGACCAACGGAGCGACGGACTACCTGCTGAAGAGCCGGCTGAACCGTTTGAGCTTCACCATTCGCCGGGCTCTTTGGGAGGCCAAGGAACCGAATCTCCGGAAGATCGGCCGGGAGATGGAAGGTCTGGTCGAGTTGATGGAGTCGTTCGAATCCGCTCACGATCCCGTGATTCTCCAGGACCTTGACGAGCGAATCCTGTTTTGGAATACCGGCGCGGAACGGCTCTACGGCTGGCAGAAATCCGACGTCCTGGGCAAGAGGTTGACGGAGCTGTTCCCGGACAATCTGTCGGTTTTTTTGAACGCCAAGCAGGAGGTTGTGCAGCGCGGCGAATGGAAAAACGAGTTGAACCTGGCGTCCAAGCTGGGCCGGGAGCTCGTCATCGACGCCTGCTGGACGTTGCTCAGAAACAAGAGCGGAAAACCGCGAGCCATTCTGGCCATGCATGCGGATATTTCAGACCGGAAAAGGCTGGAAAGTCGGTCGTTGCGGGCGCAAAGAATGGAGGCCATCGGAACTTTAACAGGCGGAATTGCCCACGACCTCAATAACATCCTCTCTCCGGTCATGCTGTCCACCTCCCTGCTGCGCGTTTCGCAGCCGGGCACCTCCGAGTTTGAAGAATTGTTGCAGACGATTGACACCCACATCCAGCGCGGCGCGGACCTGATCAAGCAACTCCTGGTCTTCTGCCGTGGAGCGGAAGGAAAGCATTCAGTCATCCGGCTGGATCAACTCTTGCGCAAGATCGGAAGCCTGGCGCAGCAGACCTTTCCCAGGAACATCAATGTTCTCATGGAACTGTCGGAGGAGCTATGGGCGGTCAACGGGGACGCCACCCAGATCGATCAAGTCTTGCTCAATCTCTGCTTGAACGCCCGCGACGCCATGCCGGACGGGGGCTATTTGTCGATCCGGGCGGAGAACACCCGTGTGGAAGCCCACTCGACTGACCCCGACCTCGAGACCAAGCCCGGTCCGTATGTTCGTCTGGTGGTCACCGACACGGGATGCGGAATTCCGAAGGCGATCGTGGACAAAATCTTCGAGCCTTTCTTTACCACCAAAGAAGTGGGTAAAGGAACCGGGCTCGGTCTGTCCATGGCTTTGGGAATCATCAAGGCGCATCACGGATACCTGAGGGTCCGAAGCACGGAGGACAAAGGGAGCACGTTTGAGGTTTACCTGCCTGCGGTGACTGAAGTGGCGGTTGGAAAAGCGCGTGAAACCACCGGGGAAGGCCCCGTCGGGCGCGGACAGGTCATTCTTCTGGTGGATGACGAGCCGGCTGTTTTGGTCGTCGTCCAGAAGATTCTCAAGCTGAGCGGATACAACACCCTCGTCGCCCGGGACGGAAGCGAGGCGATCAGTCTGTTTATCCAAAGTCGCGGGACCATCGAGCTGGTGATCAGCGATATCGTGATGCCGTCGATGGACGGGGTGACTCTCATGGGGCTGATCCGGAAAATTGACCCGGGCGTCCGATTGATCGCCGCCAGCGGGTTCAAAGAAGGTTTGGGCGCGGATCGGCTGGCCCAAATGGGGCGCCTCGGGATCAGTTGCCTCTTGGATAAACCCTACACGAAGGACAAACTGCTCTCGACCCTCAGCAAGGCGCTGCAAGAACGCGATTGGGGAGGCTATTCCGCGGATCACCGGGAGGGGGATAAACTTCCTGGCTGATCGTCCGGCGCGGGCGAATTGTTTTTTGCCGCGGGTTGGCCAGAATGGGTGGCGAGAAGTCGCGGTGAGTCAGAAGAGCGTATGGCAATCTCGAAAGAAGTCTTACTGCATGCCGACAGTCCCTCGCACCAGGCGACGGTGGACCGTCTGAATGGACTGCTGCGGAGCAAGTCCTCCGTTCCCGCGTTTTCACAAGTGGCGGTGAAACTCTGCTCCCTCGCCCAGAATGAGGACGCGACGATCGATGACTTCACGGAGGTCGTGGCCCTCGATGCCGCGGTGGCGGCGCGTTGTCTATCTGTGGCGAGTTCGATCGGATTTGCCGGCCGCCCCATCGAGCAGCTCCAGCAGGCCCTCTTCATCATCGGGACCCGAGAACTTCGACGGATTGCCTTCACCGTGGCCATGGTAGGTGCCTTTGCCGGTTTCAGCGCGAAAATCGACTGGAAGAAATTCTGGTTTCACAATGTTCTCGTGGCGCGTCTGACGGAAAGGATCGTGAGGCTGTGTCGTGAGGTTGACGGGACGGAGTATCTCTCCGGCCTGCTTCATGACATCGGCAAAGTCATCATCGAACACTACTTTCCGAGCGAGTTTGAGCGGATCATCATCGGCGCGATTGAGCAGCAATGCCCCCACGCCCAAGTGGAAACCACCGTCCTGGGAGTCGATCATACCCAGATCGGCGAGGCCATGTGCCTGCAAATGCAGATCCATCCCCACATCCGGCGGGCGGTCCGGTTTCACCATGATCCGCTCTCTCCCGCCCACCTGGCGGAGCCGGGGTCGGATGGCGGATTTCTGGCGATCTGTGTTTCTGCCGCCGACCAGGTGGCCAACCAGGTCGAGAAACTCCGCAAGGAACCGGGGAAACCGGTTTCCCTCGCCGGACTCGCTCCCGCATTGGGCCTGCTCGACCCCAAGACAAGGCCTCACACCCTGGACCTGGACGTTCACACCGAAATTAGCGCGACGGAAAGGGATCTCAGCGGATTGCTTTGACGAGAGCTCAAACCGCGAATCCACCGGCCCAGCCTCGCCCAGCGACGCGAGCGCCGATGGTCCCCGCGTCGGTCGCGGTCGCCAGAATCCCCCAGGTCCCGCTGTTTCGTAGAGCTTGACCGCACGCTTGACCCTGATCGCGCTCACCCCAAACACCCTCACCAGATCCGCCTCCGCCTCCTTCACCTTGCCCCTTTCTGACCCCTTTCCCCTTTCTGCAATCCACTTCCTTCTTCACTGCCAGTCTTCTTTCTGCGAGTTTGTGTCCTGGCCGTTCTCATCGGACGCTTGGCCTCGAGCAGCGGTATGGAAAGCGGACTTGTTTTTAACATTCAGAAGTATTCCCTCCACGACGGACCGGGAATCCGCACGACCGTTTTTCTGAAAGGCTGTCCGCTCTGCTGCCAATGGTGCCACAATCCGGAAAGCATTTCGCCCCGGCGCGAGATTGTCGTCGTCAATAACCGGTGTGTGGCGTGCGGTGAGTGCCGCGAGGCGTGTCCATTCGGGGAAACGATCTCCGGCGACGGCGCTTGGCCGCCGCGCCACGATCAATGCACGTTGTGCGCCGCTTGCGTGGACGCGTGTCCGACAGGCGCGCGGCAGATGATTGGTCGGAGCATGACCGTCACCGAAGTGCTGACCGAAGTGATCAAGGACAGGATTTTTTACGACGACTCCGGCGGCGGCGTGACGATTTCCGGGGGCGAACCTCTGTCACAGCCACTCTTTGTGAAAGCCTTGCTGCAAGCCTTCCGTGAAGCCGGCCTTCACACCGTTCTGGACACGACGGGTTTTGGTTGCACAGAGCATTTGCTGGCGGCGGCGGGCTTTTCCGACCTGGTGCTCTACGACTTGAAGGCGTTCGATGAACCGCAGCATCGGAAACTGACCGGCGTTCCCAACCGCAGCATTTTGGAAAACTTGAAAGCGCTCGATGGTGTTCACCAGAATATCTGGATTCGTCTGCCGGTGGTTCCCGGAATGAATGACGACTTGATGGAATTGAAGAAGATAGCTGACTTCGTTTCCGGACTGCGTTCGGTCACCCTCGTGAATCTGCTGCCGTTTCACCGTTCCGGCCTCCACAAATATGAACGGCTGGGCTGGGGCCATTCGCTGGACGGTGTTGAAACGCCTTCGGCCGAATTGATGGAACGCGCGGCGGACGTGTTCCGCGAGCGCGAGCTGCCGACGAAGATTGGCGGCTGAGGCGTGGCGCGGTGGTGGCGTTTCTGATCTTTGTCTGGCGCGAAACTGGGAATTCTCCTACGGTCTCGTCATGACGGGTCGCACTGCAAAACTTCGCCAGCAAAGTCTGGACACGCCGCCCAGCATCTCCCCGGAACGCGCGCTGCTCCTCACGGAATTCTATCAGGTCAATGCCGGATTTTATTCCACGCCCGTGATGCGGGCGAAATCCTTTCTTCACCTTTGCGGGCGCAAGACGATTTACATTGGCGAGGGCGAACTCATCGTCGGTGAACGCGGCCCGGCGCCCAAGGCCGTGCCGACGTTCCCCGAACTGACCTGTCACAGTGCGGAAGACCTGAAGATTCTCAATTCACGGCCCAAGACCTGGTATCGCGTGGCTGACGAGTGCAGCAAGATTTACGAGGAGAAGATCATTCCCTACTGGCGCGGGCGCTCATTGCGCGAACGGATTTTCGCCGAACTGCCGCCAGATTGGCAGGACGCCTACGCCGCCGGCATTTTCACCGAGTTCATGGAACAACGCGCGCCCGGCCACACCGTTCTTGATGACAAGATTTATACCAAGGGAATGCTCGACTTCAAACATGACATCGCCGCAGCGGTGGCCAGGCTCGACTTTCTCAACGATCCGCTGGCGCTCGACAAACGCGAGGCGCTCAAGTCATTCGACATTGCGTGCGACGCGGTCATCGTCTTCGCGGAACGTCACGCCTCGCTGGCGCGCGAACTTGCGGCCCGGGAAAACAATTCGCAGCGCCAGGCTGAGTTGTTGAAGATCGCCGAGGTTTGTTCACACATTCCGGCGAACGCGCCGGGGAATTTTTACGAAGCGCTTCAGCATTATTGGTTCTGTCATCAGGCCGTGATCACCGAGTTGAACGGCTGGGATTCATTCAACCCCGGCCATCTCGACCAGCATCTGCTGCCGTTCTATGAAAGCGGATTGGCCGACGGTTCGCTCACGAAGGAAAGCGCCCGCGAATTGCTCGAATGTTTCTTTATCAAGTTCAACAATCATCCCGCGCCACCGAAAGTCGGCGTCACGGCCGCCGAGAGCGGCACTTACACGGACTTCGCGAATATCAATATCGGCGGACTGCTGCGCGACGGCGCGGAGGGTTCGAACGAAGTTTCCCATCTGTTGCTCGACATCGTGGACGAGATGCATCTGCTTCAGCCGAGCACGAACATCCAGCTCTCGCGCAAAAGCCCCGACCACTTTCTCAAGCACGCGCTGCGGGTCATCGGCAAAGGTTACGGCTTCCCGTCCATCTTCAACGCCGACGCCGTCGTGCAGGAACAATTGCGCCAGGGCAAATCGCTGGAGGACGCGCGGGCGGGCGGTTGCAGCGGCTGTGTTGAAGTCGGCGCGTTCGGCAAAGAGGCTTATATCCTGACCGGCTATTTCAACATGCCCAAGTGCCTCGAACTCGCGCTGCATAACGGCGTGGATCCAATCACCGGAAAACAACTCGGTCCGCGCACGGGTGAACCCGAATCGTTCCAGACTTTCGAGGAGGTATTCGCCGCGTATCGGGCGCAGTTCAAACATTTTCTCGAGATCAAACTGCGTGGCAATCATCTCATCGAGCGCATTTATGCCACGCAAATGCCCGCGCCGTTCCTCAGCGTGATGACCGATGATTGCGTGAAGCGAGGACTGGATTACAACGCCGGTGGCGCGCGCTACAACAACACTTACATCCAGTTCGTCGGGCTGGGCACGCTCGCTGACAGTTTCAGTGCCATGAAACAGTTCTGCTTCGGTTCCGTCGCGGCGAAAGAAGCCGTCCACGGCCAAATGCATCTCCGCGAACTTGTCGTTGTCCTTGCCGCTGATTTCCGAGGCCACGAAGTCCAGCGCCAGCGTTTGCTCCACAAGACCCGGAAGTATGGCAACGACGACGATTACGCCGACGACCTCATGGTGCGGATCTTTAACACCTGCTTCGATGAATTGGATGGCCGGCCGGACACCAAGGGCGGCCGTTACCGTATTGAGATGCTGCCCACGACCTGCCATGTGTATTTCGGCGGCGTGACCGGCGCGACGCCGGACGGACGCCACGCGGGCCAGCCCTTGTCCGAAGGCATCTCTCCCGTGCAAGGCGCGGATCGTCATGGGCCGACGGCGGTGATTCGCAGCGCGTCAAAAATGGATCACCTCAAGGCGGGCGGCACGCTGCTCAACATGAAATTCACGCCGTCGCTCGTTTCCGCCGAAGACGGACTCGACAAATGGTCGCACCTCATTCGAAGCTACTTCAGAATGGACGGGCATCATGTGCAGTTTAACGTGATTCACGCCGACACGCTGCGTCAGGCCCAGCAGCATCCCCAACAGCATCGCGATCTCATTGTGCGGGTCGCGGGCTACAGCGACTACTTCTGCGACCTCTCCACCGCGTTGCAGGAAGAGATCATTGCCCGAACCGAGCACGAGACTTTTCACAACGCCGGAGTGTAACGGTGCGGGATGTCGATGAACTGCCAAAGTCGAACGACGGCGTCAACGAACCTCTCCAAGAGCTGGGACTGACCCCTGCGCTACTTCGCTGCAATCGCAGCCGCGAGTCCAGCGTCCCGGCCGGCGAGGGCGTCCCGTAAGGTCATCGGCACAGCAAGGTCGGGTTGCAGCGCAGCCGTGTCGAGCTTCTTCGGTGCGGAGAAGAACTTCGAGGTGTACCGCACGGACAACTTGGAATTGGGCAGCGTCAGCGTCTTCACTTCGCCATACCCGCTCGGACGGCCTCCCGTCGGCTCCCCGATCAAAACCGCTCCCCGATTTTTCAGATCGATGGCGTTGTCAATGGCGGAAGAAAACGTGCTTGGGCCGATCAGAACATAAACCCTGCCCTTGAGCCGCGAACTTGCAGCCAGAACCCCGTTCAGGGGATCGATGACGCGGGAATCACCCCCGCCATTCCAGCGTAGATCCACGACCACGCGATCGACAGGTTTCGCATCGAGTTCGGCCGCGACCGAGCGGGCGAATTCGCGCATCGGCATCTTCGGGTCGTTTTGGCAAACATCGTACTGGATGAAGAGGGTCCGCGAGTCTGCGAGATAGCGCTGCCAGTAGAAGCTTTTCGGTCCGCTGGCGTAGAGCACTGGGGGCACGCCGCGCACCTCCCGAAAATTCGCCTGCGGCTCGCGCGCACTACTGAAGGGCATGCGAATGACAAGTGGTTCACGCGAAGTCCCCTCGATGGTGAGGCGCAACTGTCCGTCAGCCTCGAGGAGGCGCAAATGTGCAAGCACAGGCCGGAACGTCAGCAGCCGGAGCGACTCGAGTCGCGACCAGACATCATTCTCCTGGGCGATAAACGGAGCTACCGCCGTCCGGAACTGTTCCGGACTCAGGGAGCCGATCTTGAGGACGCGGCAGCCCACAATCTCTCGATGTGGGGCGGTGGCGGCTACCACGGCAAGTCCGTCAGAATACCACCGAAAAGTGAGAGGCAGGCGCTGTTCAAAGCCCATCGAATCGGGGATGCCGATGGAGTTATGGACGACCTTGGCGATGGCCAGGATCCGCATCAACTCGAGCACCACCTCCGCGCTGGAAAGCTGCGGCAGTTTGTGTTCGAGCGCGGCGATGGCGGGCTCGAACGTGGCCGGCGGGTACAGCTTGTCAAAGTCCTTTTGGCCGCGCGACGAGATGCCGCGCGCTAAATCGATCGACGTACCGCGCGCGGAAAGAGCTTTCACAAAGGCGCTGATGTCCTCGCGCCAGCGCGTCACGAAGTCCGCATGGTCTGCCGCTTGCGCGAGGTTCGCGATGGCAAATGAGGCGAAACAGATGATTCCGGCGGCACTCATGGCCAGCCCCCAACCTAGTCTAACTGACTGCGCACCAATCCGACTCATAGGAATTTGCTTTTGCGAACGATTGGACCCTCCCTGAGCCAAAAGGGCTGGACAAGCCCAAAACCGGTGGCGTTGTGGCCGAAGATCTCGGAATAAGGCGGCAGCGGTAAACGGGTCACAAACGGGGCGGTTCTCACGATTGGCTAGTTTAGGGAGGCGTCCTATTCCGCCGCTCAGGGCTCGCAAACTCAGAGTCGAATATCCCGGCGCGATCTATCCTATGAAGAACCGGGGTGATCGGCGCGAGCCCATCTTCAAGGACGATGCCGACCGGCAACGGTTTGTGGAAACCTTTGGGGAGTCGTGTGTCCGCAATGGTTGGCAAGTGCCTGCGGATAGTCTGATGCCCAATTCACCTGCCTGTGCCGAGCACGGCAGACAGGTTTTCACCTGGTGGTGGAGACGCCCCAGCCGACGCGGGTGGCCGGAATGAAATGGTTGCTGAGCGCTTATGCCGGACGATTCAACCGCCTGCCTGTGCGTGTCGCACGCAGACAGGGCGGCACAAGGTATGTGGCCCACGCCATTCCATTTGTTTGCCGTATGGTTCATTCCATTCACCGGCGACTCAAATACGGCGAAAGCGCTGCCCACGCCTGCATCACCTCCCGCAACGATTCCAGGTAACTCAGTTGCACCGTCGCCCAATCGCGGCGCACCGGCAGAATCTCGGCCAGGCTGATGTCCCCGGCGGCGTAGCGTGCCTCGGCGCCTTTCAGCACCATCTCGGATCGAGAGAGGATTTCCGTCTTCAACGTGCCGCTGTTCGCCAGCGCGGTAGTCAGTTGCAGGTGGGACTCGCGCAGCCGCGTGGTCAGTTCGTTTTGCGTCATGCGCGACCGGGCTTCGGCTGCCGCCACTTCGGCGCGGGCTTCGCGGAGACGCCCCTGGTTTCGGTTGAACAGCGGCAGCGGAATGCTCAAGCCCACATCGAAGCTGTTCTGCTGGCTCGCTTCCAGTCGATGATAGAGCAGTTCCACTTTCACGTCAGGAATCCGCTCCGCTTTGGCCACGTCCACGCGCGCGTTCCGGGCGCGGATGTCGGCCTCTGCCAGCTCGCTCTCCGGCTGGGCGGACAGATTTGCCGCCAGGGCTTCCAGTGTTGGAATCTCGAAGGTCGCGTCCAGCGTCCCGGCGAGCGATTTCACGGACAACGTCGCATCGCCCATTGCAGACGCGAGCGTGACCAGGGCTTGTTCGCGCAGGGAATTCGCGCGCTTCATCTCGACTTTGGCGCGAGCCAGTTCCATCTCCACCCGCGCCAGGTCTTCCCGCAAGGCGTCCCCGGCCTCGACGCGAGCTTGCGTGATCGCCACCGCCTTCCCGGCGTTTCGCTGAATTTCGGTTTGGGCCTGATAAACCTTTTCCTGATACAGCGCGGTGGCGAATGCGCTGTGAACACGCTTGCGAATGTCCCTTCGCTTCACTTCCAGCCCACGCGCGCGGACTTCGCGGTCGAGCAACTCCGCCTGGCGCGCCTTCGAGAGACGGCGACCGAGCGGAATCGTCTGCCCAATCCCGGCCACATATTCCTTTTCGTTGGGAGCGTTGCCGCTGAAGGGAATCTGCTGCGCTCCAACAATGGCTTCAGGATTGGGGAATGTGCCCGCCTGCCGAGCCCGCCATTCGGCGGCCTCGATCATTGCCTTGGCTTCGGCAAGTTGAGGCTGGAGACTTTCGGCCATTTCCAGGGCCTGGTCGAGGCTCAGATTATCAACCTGCCTCGCTGTTGGCTTCACTTCGTTTGTCACCGCCATCACAGCCGCGCCACTCAACGCGGCCACGAGCAATACACTGACAATATGTTTCTTCATACGCACCTCGTTCAATCCACTTCCACCTGCCGTCCGAAACGCAGGTAAAGCGCCGGGACGACAATCATGTTCAACAGCATCGAAGTCAGGAGGCCAAACAGGATGACAATCGCCATCGGCGTTTGAATTTCGCTGCCGGGTTTGTGTCCGCCGAGCGCCAGCGGAATCAACGCCAGTCCGGCCGCCAGCGCGGTCATCAGAATCGGTGCCAGACGTTCCATCGCGCCGCGGAAGACGGCCTCGCGGAAGTCCGTCACCTCTTCGTGTTCCTCCAGATACTTGATATGCGACACGAGCATGATGCCATTGCGCGTGGCGATGCCGAACACGGTGATGAAGCCGATGAGCGAAGCCACACTGAGCACGCCGCCCGAGACGAACACCCCCACCACGCCGCCGATGAGCGCCAGCGGCAGGTTGAGCATGATCAGCGCCGCGTCGCGGGCCGAGCCGAACGCCAGGTTCAGCAGGAAACCAATGCCCAGGACCACCGCGATGCCCAGCAACGCGATAATCCGCCCGGCCTCCGCCGCGCTCTCAAACTGACCGCCATATTCCACCCGGTAACCCGCCATTTCTGCCACGAGCGGATCCACCACTTTCTTGCATTCGTTCACGACCGAGGTCACGTCGCTTCCAGCCACATTGCACATGACCACGATTTTCCGTTCCACCTGTTCGCGACTGATGTAGTTCGGGCCGGTTTCCTTGCGAATGTCCGCCAGACTCTTCAGTGGCACCTTCGCGCCGGCCGGAGTGTCCACGAGCAAGTCGCCGATGTCCTCCGTGCGCCAACCCTCCGGCCCGGTCAGGCGCACCACCAAATCGAACGAGTTGCGGCCCTCCAGCACGCGCGACACGGTCACGCCCTTGACCGCCGCCTCCATCGTCCGCGCCACGTCCCGCACGGTTAGGCCGTGCCGGGCAATGGCGTTGCGGTCGAAGTGGGCGCGCAGGATAGGCACGTCGGTCTGCTGTTCGATCGACAAGTCCACCACGCCCGGCACGGCTTCCATTTCCTTGCGGGCGCGGCTCGCCAGCAGGCGTAGTTGGTAGAGGTTGTCGCCGAAGATTTTCACCGCCACGTTGGCCCGCGTGCCGGACAGCATGTGATCAATGCGGTGCGAAATGGGCTGGCCGAGGATGACGTTCATGCCGGGAATCAGCGAGAAATCGCGCCGCAACGCTTCGAGCAACTCCTTCTTGGTCCGCTTCTGCATCTTCAAGGACACGTCAATTTCCGAGGACTCCACCCCCTGGGCGTGCTCGTCCAATTCCGCGCGTCCCTGCCGTCGTGCGACGCCCGTTACCTCGGGATGCGCGAGCAGCGTGCGCTCAATCAGGATGCCATACTCGTTGGCCTGTTCGAGCGACGTGCCGGGCAGCGTGACGGCGCTCAAGGTTAGCGTGCCTTCGTTGAATTCCGGCAGGAAGGATCGGCCCATGAAGAAGGTGGAACCTAGGGCCAGCACCAGCGCCACCGCGGCGGGCAGGGTCACCCGCCACGGATGCGCGAGCACAGGCGTCAGGATTTTCGCGTAGTGTGATTTCAACCAGACCACGACCTTCGGCTCCTTGCCTTCCAGCACGGCGCGGCTGCGCGGAAGCAGCAGGTGGCAGAGCACAGGAGACACCGTCAGCGCCACCAGCAGCGACGCCCCCAGCGACACGATATACGCCAGGCCCAGCGGTTTGAGCAGCCGTCCCTCGACCCCGCTCAGGAAGAAGATCGGGAGGAACACCAGCGCGATGATGAGAGTGGCGAAGACGATGGATTTCTGGATTTCGATGCTGCCGTCGAAGATGACCTGCATCGTCTTCTTGCGCTTCTCCTCCGGGTGCAGGCTGTTGACGCGCAATCGGCGGAACACATTTTCGACGAGAATCACCGCGTCATCGACCAGCGCCCCAATGGCGATGGCCATGCCGCCCAGCGTCATGGTGTTGATGGTCGCGCCGAGGGATTTCATCACCAGAATGGTCGTCACCAGCGAGAGCGGAATGGCCGTGAGCGTGATGAACGTGGCGCGGACGTTGGCCAGGAACAGCAGCACGATGATCACGACCAGAAAACCGCCATCGCGCAGCGCGCCTTGCACGTTGTGAATGGCAATCTCGATGAAGTCCGCTTGGCGGAAGATGCGCTTGTCGATCTTCATCCCGGCGGGAAGTTTCGAGGCGATGTCGTCGAGCACGGCATCCAACTCCTTGGTGAGCATGAGCGTGTTTGCGCCCGGCTGTTTCTGAATGCCCAGAATCACCGCCGGCTTCCCGCTCGTGGAGCCTTCGCCGCGCTTCGGTTCCTCGCCAATCACCACTTCGCCGAGGTCCGCGACCTTGGTCGGGATGCCGTTCGTCGCGGTGACCACGGTTTCCCCAATGTCTTCCATCGAGCGCACGCGTCCAACTCCGGTGATGAGCCACTCCGAACTGCGTTCATTGATGAACCCAGCGGAGACGTTCTCGTTGCCTTCCGTCAACGACCGCGTCACCTGGTGGAGCGACACGCCGTGGGCTTGCAGTTTGGCCGGCGAGAGCATGACCTGGAACTGTTTTACCCCGCCGCCAATCGGCGTGACTTGCGACACGCCTGGCACGGAGAGGATGCGCCGGCGAATCACCGTGTCCGCCGTGGTGCGGAGTTCGATGGGCGTGTGCTGGTCCGACGTGAGCCCGATGAAGAGGATTTCGCCCATGATGGACGACACCGGAGCGAGCACCGACCGGTCCACCTCGGGTGGCAATTCCCCCGATGCCACGTTTACTTTCTCGCTGACGATTTGCCGGGCGGCGTAGATGTCCGTGCCCCAGTCGAATTCAATCCACACAATGGACAGGCCCACTGCCGTGGCCGAGCGCACTCGGCGCACGCCGGACGCGCCGTTGACGGCCGCCTCGATAGGGAACGTCACCTGGCTCTCAACCTCGCTGGGGGCCATGCCCCGAGCTTCGGTGATGACCGTGACGGTGGGTGCGGTGAGGTCCGGGAACACATCCACCGGCATTTTGAGCGCGGTGTAGCCGCCGATGACGAGCAACAGGCCGGCCATCACCAGAACTGCCGCGCGATTGCGCAGCGACCAACTAATCAAGGCTTCAATCATAGCGGGCTCCTAGTGAACGTGGCCGTGCGCCGGGATGGCCGAGGACACCGACGCGAGCCGGACGGCATAAGCGCCCTTGGTCACGACCCGTTCGCCCTCCTTGATGCCCGACAGGACTTGCACCCAGTTCCCATCACGGATGCCGAGTGTGAGATCGCGTTTCTGGAATGTCTCGCCTCCCGCCTGCACGAAGGCAATGGGCCGCCCGTCTTCCTCGACGATGGCCGCGCTGGGGATGGCCAGCGTGTCTTCCGCTCGGGCGGTCTCGACGAAAAGGTTCACCGATTGGCCCACTCGGAGGACGTTCTCTGCGTTCTTCACTTCGTAAACCAGCGGCACCGTGCGCGTGGCGGCATCCACTTGAATGCCCACGAAGACGAGACGGCCCGCACCGTCGCCGGTGATGGGAATGAACCGTCCCGTTTCGCCCGGCACTTCGTAACTCGCCGCTTTCGTCGGGCCGAGGCGCCTGACGCTC
The DNA here is from genome assembly GCA_964355375.1 of uncultured Verrucomicrobiota bacterium. GTDB lineage: Bacteria > Verrucomicrobiota > Verrucomicrobiia > Limisphaerales > SIBE01 > CAYHFE01. Next base: position 1,653 of record CAYHFE010000062.1, on the reverse strand, counting down.
GCTTCGGGGACATGCGCTTCGATGAAGACGCTGGCCGCGTCGAGCACCGTAAACACCGCCTTTTCTGACGTGATGAACTCGCCAACCGCTGCGCCGGACTGGCTGATGATGATCCCGGCAATGGGTGCCCGCAGTTCGATGGCGGATTGGCTGGTCGCGCTGTTCGCCCCGCCCAGTTTGGTGCTGGCCTGCCTGTAAGTGCCTTGGAGCGCCAGCGCCGCGTCATACTTGGCTTGCGCGGTCTTGAGCGCGAACTCGGCGTCCTGCAATTCGCGTCCTGATTTGGCTTCGGCCTTGGCGAGGTTCTCGATCCGCTTGAATGCCAGGTTCGCCTGTTCGAGCGCAAGTTTGGCCCGCACCACTTCGCCTTCCGCTTCCACAAACCGCGCGGCCATCTCGGAGAACGATGGCTGGATGAGCGCGAGCGTTTGCCCCGCTTCCACCTTCTCTCCGACCAGCGGTATGGATTTGCCCGGCGGCAGCAACAAACGCCCCGCGATGGGCGGCGTGACTGCGGCCAGTGTCCCTGGTCGCGCCGCCACCCTTGCCGGCAGGCGCAACTGCTCGACGAGCTTCCGCTTCGCGGCCGGTGCGGTGCCAGCAAGAATCTTCCACTGTTGTTCCTTCAGGAAACTGATGCCCGTCGGCGCTTCCGGTTCCGGAGCCTTGGCGACTTCGTCCGCCGAGGCAAAGACCTTCACCGGCGGAAAGGCAATGGTCTTCTCACCATCGTCGGTGGGAATGGCGACGGTAACGCTCCAGTCACCGGCCTTCGGGAAGGCGAGCATGACTTCATAGATGCCCGCGCGGGTTGGCGTATTCTCTGTTTGTTCCACCGGCGCTTCCTGGCCGAGCCTCAACTGAAACTTGATGGTTCCCTCCCGGCGCGGTTCGAGCGTCTTCAAATCCGTGACATGCGTCACGAACTTGGTGGGCGTGCCCGCCACCACCAGTCGATGTTCCGCAAAGATTTCGTGGCGCTCGCCAAAGACGCTGATTTGCACCGTCTTGACCTCGCCGCCCAGGCCGACGCTGTGCGCGGCGTCGGGCGCCCGACTGCAACTTGACAACAAGACAACTCCGAGGCTGGCCGTCAAGCTCAACCCCGCTCCTCCAAACTGACCCATTTGATTTTGCTTCATAGAAACTGAAAACGGACATGGATTTTGCCCCAAAGAAAATGTGCCCGGATTGAAAAGAAATTCCGCCTGTGAGGCGTTCAGGCAAAAGCGGGCCAAGCGCGCCAAGGAACGGCGCGAAGAACCGGAAGAAGGTCAGGCGAGCGGGGGAGCGCGGGGCTGGAGCGGGTCGGGCGGAGGAAGCCCAGGGGGATTCTGCCGCTCCGTCAGGAAAAGCGGCAGACGCAGTTGTGGACGGCAAATCTCCACCGAAGTCGAAACCACATAAAGTTCAAACGAGACAAAAATGACCTGCGCCTGCGACGCCGACCGCAGGGAGTGATCAGAAGCCAGATGGGGTGTATGGTGCGAGGCATCCTCATGCCCGGTCGGGGCGAAGTCAGCCGGTTGCATTTCCGCATTGCTGCTGGGGTTCGGCAGGTCTCCCAAATGGGTCTCCAGTGCCAGATGCACTGGTACATAGTGGACGCCATACACGAACAACAGCAGTGCGAACACCCGCATCCACCAACAC
>CAYHFE010000061.1:0-21658 GCA_964355375.1 uncultured Verrucomicrobiota bacterium | reverse complement strand
CGTGGCGACCGGCTGAAGCCGGGACTACATACTTGTCAAAATGAGAACGGCTGCCGGTCCCGGCGTCAGGCAGCTCTTCGCCTTGGACGGGGCGATGGATCCGTGGGCGGCCGGCGATTCCCGATTCGAAGAGCGGAAGGGGAGGTCAGGCGCCGTGGTGGAACGTTTTCCTGGGCCACCCGCGATCCGCGCGCCCTTCCCGGGCGCAAACGATACCATGCCCGACCAGGCGCCGCGCTCGAGGACTCGCTGGCACCTGGCTCATTTCCTCAGCCCTTCCGGGGCCGAGGCGCGCTTCACCTTGCCGGGAGCCTTCCATTCCGTTGGGGACTTGAACGACACGGAGAAGTTCCTTTTGGGCTCTCTCGCCGCGGGGGTTGGAGAAGACTGCGGTGCCCGGGCCGTTCTCATTCGGAGATGCGCGCGGCGTGGGTCACTCGCTCGAATCAGACTTGAAAAAAAACCGAAGATAGGCACTCTCACCCGCGATGAATCCCCATTGGACCGTGGCTCGGCTGATCGCGCCGCCTTCTTCGGCAGACGTCGTTCTTTCGCCCCAAGGTCGGCTGGCGCGTCGGGTTGCCGATCTCAGCTCATGAAGTTCTGGCATCGGACATCACTCGGGATGGTCGCCGCGGCCGCGTTGGTGGGCTTCTTCTTGAGTTCGTGTTCCTCCGTCCGACGTGCCGTCATGGTGCCATTGGAAATCGAAGGAGCGACCTTCGTCGGCAACAAGTCCTGCTCCGATTGTCACACGAACCTCGCCCGGGTTTTCTCGGTAAGTCCGCATGGCCGATTCTACAAGGACGATGTGAAATGGGCGGGCCTGACCGGCTGTGAATCCTGTCATGGGCCAGGGAGCAAACACGTGGCCATGGGCGGCGGACGCGGCAAGTCGATTATCAACCCGCGGAAGGATCCGACGACGTGTTACCAATGTCATCTGGATGTTCACGCGGAGATGAATCTTCCCCATCACCATCCGGTCGTCGAGAACCGCATGAATTGCGCGGAGTGCCACGATCCTCACGGCCGGGACATGATGAAACCGTCGGGCGGCCTGGCCATGGCCCGACTCAATGAATCGTGCGCCCAATGCCATCGGGAACAGACCCGCCCCTTCGCGTTTGAACACGAGGCGCTTCGCGAAGGCTGCGCGGTTTGCCACCGTCCCCACGGCTCGATCAACCCGAAGATGTTGGTCGAGCGCGACAACAATCTCTGCCTGAAGTGCCACGCCCAGGTCCAGGTCAATGCCGGCGAGGTCGTCCTCGGAAAGCGCAATCATTCGGGAGATCTGCGCCGGGGCACTTGCTGGTCCGCGGGGTGCCATACCGCCGTGCATGGCTCGAATATCAGCCCGCGCATGCTCTACTGAAGACCCACGAACGAGGATGAAAACTTCGCGGACACGGTGGAATCAACAGCCCAGCCAGGGCGGCTTGGTCATAGCGGTAAGTATGCAGTCCGAATTGGGGAGCATACGCGCCCTCGCGTGTTCCGACCGGCGCCCCGCCGGTCGGAGTCAAGGCCCAAAACAGTCACCAAACGGTGGCTTGTTCATTGACGCCAGAGTGGTCGGCGGGGGCGCCGACCACCGCACGCGAGGGCGCGTATGCTCCCCAGTTCAACTGAATCGTCACGGTTTGGGCCTCCCGAGCTGGGCCCGCGCTGCCCTCCTGGTTCGCGGAATTTTGTTCCGTGCGGCGGTCGCAGTCGCCAGTGCACTCGGCGCCGCCCAGGCGGCGGAACTGGATCTGACGCGGTTGCCTCCTGCGGCGACGGTGCACATTGACTTTGACAAGGACATTCGGCCCATTTTGGAGACGTCCTGCCTGCGATGCCACGGCCCCGAAAAGCCCAAGAGCCGGTTCCGGCTGGACAATCGCGAAGATGCTTTGAAGGGCGGTGACCATGGGATTGCCATCATTTCGGGACAGAGCGCGAAGAGCCCCTTGATCCATTTCATCGCCCATCTCGATCCCGACACGGAAATGCCCCCCCGTGGCAAGGCGGATCCCCTGACGAAAGAGCAGATCGGCTTGGTGCGAGCGTGGATTGATCAAGGAGTTTCTTGGCCGGCCGGGAAAGGCGCGGGCACGATGCTGTTCTCCGTTTCGCCGACCGTTCGGTGGGTTACGGTCAGCGGCAACGAACGGAAGTTTCGCGAGGATTGGTGGGGGAGAGAGGGCTTCACCGGAGGAGGCGAGCGATTCGAATGGCGGCAGCCTTTGTCCAAGGACTCCGAGCTGTATCTTGAAGGCCACGCCCGGTATGAAGACGATTACCGCCTCAGCTTGCGGCTCTCCCAGACGGATCTCGGCTTCATCCGCGGGGGCTACAGCCAATCTCGAAAATACTTTGACGATTCCGGAGGCGAGTATGAACCCTCCGGTCAGCCGGCCTACCGTTTGGATCGAGATCTGCACGTGGACCTGGGCAAGGCTTGGATTGATCTGGGGCTGACCTTGCCGCACTGGCCACGGATGGTTCTCGGATATGAACACCAGTCCAGGGACGGCGCCAAATCCACTCTGCAATGGGACGCCGTCGGTCCGGCGGGAAACGAACGCGCGATTTACCCGGCCGCCAAAGACATCCGCGAAACGGTCGATATCGTCAAATTCGACCTCACGCACGACGTTCGGGGGATTTCGATCGAGGACAACTTCCGCGGCGAATTCTACAAGCTTGAGACCCAGCGTGAGAGTGTCAGCTTCCTCGAGACCGTGTCCGCGGTGCCCGACAGCGTGATCCGCTGGCGGGATCAGGCCGAACATTTTCAGGGATCCAATGCCTTGCGCTTGGAGAAACAGGTCAAGGAGTGGATGTTGCTTTCCGGCGGATACCTCTACAGCCGCCTCGAGGGCGACGCGGCTTTCAGTCTCGAGACGTTTTTTCCGAGCGACCCGACGACGCCACCCTTTCTCGGCGATGTCAGCAATCAGATTGTGCTGAAGCGGGAATCGCACATTTTCAACGGCAGTTCGCTCTGGGGGCCCTGGCAAGGATTGAGTCTGACGGCTGGGGTGCAAAACGAATGGACCCGACAGAAAGGTCTGGGCAGCGCGCTTTCGTCCGGCGTCTTTCCCAACCTCTACAACTCGGATCTGGATCGGATGGTCGTGGAAGAGGATTTGGGGATGCGCTACACGAAGATCCCCTTCACCGTGCTGTTCCTGGACACCCGTTTTCAGCAAGAGACTCTCGGGCAGTATGAGAAGGATTTTATCGATGATCGGCGAGGCGATGACCACGATTTCCTTCGCGACACCGATGCGGACAGCGACCTGAAGCAGTATCGCGGCGGCTTCACCCTTTCTCCCTGGCCCAGAACCTCGCTCCACTCCAGCTTCAAGCACCAGCTTCGGCAAAGTGATTTCCACGATCTCCAGGACACCGACCAAAGCAATCCGGCGCGTCCTCCCTTCGGCCTACCCGGCAACGGCTACCCGGCGTTCATCCAATCTCGGGGCCTGGAGACGGATGAATTTGAAACCAAGCTCGTGGTCCGGATGACTTCGTGGCTGAAGACAACCTTGAAATACCAACTGGTTTCAACGGATTACCGGTCCGTGACCGACCCGAGCCAGACTTCCTTCCCGAAGACGCTTTATCCCGGCGGCGAAATTCTGGCCGGCCATTACGACGCCCATGTTTACAGCCTCAACACGACGCTGACCCCGTGGCGGCGGCTTTATTTATCCGGGACGTTTTCCTATGGCGACTCGCGTCTGCGCAGCGGCGTGAATAACGACACCTCCGTGGTGCCCTACCGTGGCGGCACCTACACGGTGCTCTCGAGCGCGACGTTCGTCCTCAATGAAACCAGCGACCTGCACGCTTCCTCCTCCTTCTCCCGCGCGGATTATGGACAAAATAACGCCCATGACGGCCTGCCGCTGGGGCTGGTTTATGATCGGCATGGCGTCATCGCCGGGCTGCGACGCCAGCTCAAGAAGAATCTCTCGACGAACTTGCAGTATGGATTCTTTCGCTACCGCGAATCGGTCGCCGATCCCAGCCGCGACTATACCGCTCACGCCGTTTTTGCGACCCTGAATATGAGTCTGCCATGACCGGTGTTGGCCCAACTCGACCCCAATTCACCAACCCGCTTGCCTGCCTTGACCCGGATCATCCTTTCCACCCGCAACAGCCATAAGGCGCGGGAGATTCGCGATTTGTTGCCGAATCACTTTGAGATTCTCACCCTGCGAGATTTCCCGAACGCGCCAGCCGTGACCGAAGATGCCGGGAGTTTTGCGGGAAACTCCGCCAAGAAAGCCCTGGAATTGGCCTCGTGGCTCGAATCGCCTGGCGGCTCGCCCGGCGCGGAGGCACCATCGCGGGCCGGGGAGTTCTACGTCCTGGCCGACGATTCGGGATTGGAAGTGGACGCGCTCCAAGGCGCGCCCGGTGTCCACTCCGCCCGCTTTGCCGCGATCGACACCGGGCAATCAGGCAATTCGACCGACGCCGAGAATAACGCCAAGCTTCTCCGCCTTCTCCAGAACATTCCCACCGAAGAGCGCACGGCGCGTTTCCGTTGCGTGATCGCCCTGGTTCGCGTGCCCGCCATCGAGCCGGCGAATCGCTCGACTGCGGCGATGACCAACGGCACCGGACGGCCAGTCGAGCTCTATGATGGTGCCTGTGAAGGGCGCATCGCTTTCGTCCCCTCCGGCGCGGGCGGGTTCGGCTATGATCCCCTATTCGTGCCCGAAGGATTCGCCACCACCTTTGCCGACCTGGGCGATGACGTGAAGAATGGGATCAGCCACCGGGCTCGCGCACTCGCCAAGTTGCGAACCCGGTTCCGAGAATGACCGGGGCGAGAAAAAGAAATGACCAGTCCGATTTCTCAGAGCGTGCTTGGAAAGTTCGATCCAACCGTTGTCGGAGGCGAGGCAACGAGACTCGGATCTTCGAGGAATTCGGAGCGGTCAGTGATGAGAAGAGTGAGCGCTCTCACGTCAGCCCTTGCTTTCCCAACAGGCACTCCAAGGCCGCGCGCTGGCGATGACCGATCAACCTATTCGGGCTTCGCCCAAATCATCGGCACTTGCTTGGCAAAACGGGCGACGACCTTTCCAGCCGGATCGAGCAACTCGACCTCAATGCGATCCATCTTGAATGTCTTCGCCGGAGACTTGGCCTCCGGATTGACCGACAAGTCCAAGACCTGGAGGCCGCGACCGGCCTGAATCGTCTTCAACGCGGTCGAGATCCACTCGGTGCTCGCCGGATTCGCGGCGTCAAACACTCGGGCGCGCAGTTTGCCCGGTCCCGCCAGCAGATTGAATCGCACGGTGACGTAGCCGGTCTGCGGATCGGTTTGTTTGAAATCCTCCACTTCCAAGGCATTTCCGGATTCCGTTTTGGGAGTGGCGGCGGAAGTGGCCCCGGGAGGACGCCAAAGCAAAAGCATGGTCGTGGGAAAGAGATTGAAGCGCTTGGCCGACGTGGCTTCCAAGAGATAGACCAGGACCTGATCGGTCGTGAAGCTGCTCTGGAGGCCGAGTGTGCTCGGGGGCTGAAACTTGACCGGGAAAAGCACAAAATTGCGGCGAGACTTGCCGATTTCCGCCGGCTGGCTCGAAAAGTAATCGCTGGCCATCGGCTCGTCCATCTTGGTGAGATCGACGCCCAACATCGGCTTGGATCCAAGGCTGTCCTTGTAGTCGTATTCCACGCCAATCGTCATCCGGGTGCGATCGAGACTTCGATTGACCACATCCACATTGGTGATCTTCGTTTTCAAGTCAGTGGCGAGAGCCGCCATCGCCGGATTCTGACCTGAAGGGCGGGCGGGCGCTCCCGACGCCGGAGCGGCCGAACTCGAGGGCGCCGGAACTTTGGACTCCGCTTCCGGTCGGCTCGGCGAGACGGGGAGCTGGGCGCTTTTCGATTCCGGGGGAACTTGTTTCTTCAATTGTTCCGCTTCGGCGAGCTTCTTGGCCTCCGCTTCTTCTTTGAGGCGGGCGGTCTCGCGGGCTTGGTCCTCGGCTTTGGCTTTGGCCTCGGCTTGAGCCCTCTCCTCGGCCAGTCGCTTGGCCTCCGCTTCCGCTTTTAATCGCGCCGCCTCGAGGGTCGCCGCGTCCGTGCGCGCTTGCTCCTCGGCCCGTTGCCGGGCCTTCTCCTCGACCTCCGCCTGCAACCGAGCTTGCTCCCGCACGTTGGCTTCCTCGCGAGCTTTCTGATCCGCGAGGCGTTTCTCATCCGCCAATCGTTTCGCCGCGGCCTCGGCCTTGAGACGAGCGTCCTCCCGCGCTTTGGCCTCGGCGAGCAGGCCGGCCTTCTCTTTCTGTTTGGCTTCGGCCTTGGCTTTCGCCTCCGCCTCCTGTTTCTCCTGGGCCAATCGTTTCGCCTCGCTTTCGGCTTTCTTTCGAGCTTCCTCGCGAGCGGCAGCCTCAGTCTTCGCCTTTTCTTCGGCGTCCCGACGCGCTATGGCTTCCGCGTCCGCCCTTCTTCGGGCTTCGGCGCGAGCCTGAGCTTCGGCCTGGGCTTTCTCCTGAGCCACGCGGCGTTCCTCGGCCAATCTTTGGGCGTCGGCCTCCGCTCTGCGGGCGGCTTCTTCGCGCGCTTTCAGTTCGTCGCCGCGCTTCCGTTTCTCCTCGGCCAGTCGCGCGGCCTCGCGTTCGGCCCGAAGGCGGGCCATCTCGAGGGCTTTGGCTTCGTCCTTCTGTTTCTGGTCCGCCTCCCGGAGAGCCACGGCCTCCGTCAGGGCAAGCTGTGCCACCTCTTTCCGCCGCGCCGTTTCAGCCTCTGTTTGGCGACGCGCTTCAGCCTCGGCCTCGCGTTTGTTCTGCGCCAAGGTTGGAGGCGGCGCCGGCAGAGGGACCTGTTTGGCCTTGGGATCTCCCCATTTGATCGATTTGAGGAAAGGAATGCTCGTGAGAATGGCCGTGCCGCTCTGATTGAGCAGAAGGATGCGCAATCGATCCGTGGTCAGGGCGGGCGGCACTCCCGGTTCATCGTTGAAATACTTGACGGTCAGTGAGATCACCCCTCGGCCGATTCCCACCGCGACCGGGTCGGCTCCAAACCAGGCTGAGACTCCCTTTTGATCCTTTTTCTCGATGAGCGGAATGGCCTGGGCGTTGGGACCGGCGAGACCGTCATAGGCGTAGTCCATCGTGAGCACGACTTCGGTGCCATCGGCCGACTGGCGGGTGACTCGGAGATTGGTGATTCCGGTGCCCGACTGGGGGCGGAACGAGTTCTGTGAATTGAGCACGGGCTGGGCGGAAAGGAAGGTCGCGCCAAGCCAAGTCGCCAAGCACGGGAGCGCAAGCTTTTGCCAGAAGTTCATAATTGCTTTGTCGGGTTTGCGAGCAAACTGGATGCCGGATGGAGCATAGAAGGCCGGCTCTTCGTGTCAAAGCGCATTTGCCGGCGGACGCCATGCTCAGAGTCTGATGCAACGGGATGAGCTTTTCCTGGGATCGCGAAAACCGCGGCCGCTCGCAAGGCCAGTCAAAAGGCTTGTCTTTCGTCGGCTTTTCCCGCAACCATCCGACCAATGCAAGTGATCCCGATCCATGCGGCGATTCAGTCGAACGTGCCGGTTTCGATCATGCAGTCTCTCTCCCGGGTCGATGTGGAAGAGACGAACGTGCTCTTCAACGTGGAGGGCCCTTCCGCAAGCGATGGTCGCTCAATCCGGAGAGCAGACTCGAAGACGGTGAGCGGAATCGACGACTTGCGCGAGGTGCGAAATGCCTTTCTGGCGGCCATCAAATCGGGAGAGTCGGTTCAAAGTCAGTCCCTTCTCGACCCAATTCTGTAGCCGCGCTCCCGTCCGGAATTTCGTTGGACGAGGCGCAACTCGGCGGACCGGAATTCCCGCGGCGGTTAATGTCGCTTCTTGGAACGAAAGCCACCGGTGACTCCGCTGGCCGCCTGTCCTGATCCATGCGAATCAATTCTGTGCATTCAGCGCAGGTCGTGAGCGGTGGAGTCCGCCGCAGGGGTCGAAGACGGAGCAATCCTCGCGATCCGAAGGCGGTGGATCTTTGCCGGCCCCGAGCGCCTCTACTCTTTTGGTTTGTTGGCCGCATTCCGCTCCGCCACCACTTCCTTGACCCTGGCGTCGAACTTCGGGTACTTGGCGCGCAGTTCGTCGAAACGATCTTTGGAGAGCTCATAGACCTCGCAGTACTCCTCCGAGCGCACGCTGGCGTTGCGAGTGCCCCCCGCGATGAGCGACATCTCCCCCACATGACTGCCGGCTTGCAGCACGGCCACCACCGTCTTGTCGTCATTGATCAGAACGCTCACATGTCCGGAGTTGATGAAGTACATGCAATCGCCGAATTCGCCCTTGCGCATGACCAAATCGCCCGGAAGAAAAGTGTGTTGTCGGAGTTTGGTGATGATCTCCCGGATGAAAATCTCGTCGGCATCTCTGAAGAATGGCACTTTGGTGAGGATACCCCGATTGAGATAGAGCTGCACCTCGAGTGACAGTGACAGAGGCAGTTTGTCGAGCGTGGACTCCTCACCGGTGGATTGATGGGTTTCCCACATGTAATCATAGTAGGATCGAATCTTGGCCTGCATGGTCAGGGGAAGGCGTTTCGCCCGCATGTACGAGTTGATCTCCTCCATGCGCCCCTGGAAGGCGGCCTTGGCCATGTCCAGGTTGGCCAGCAAGGACGCCACATTACCGATCACATACCCATACATGCCCACGCCCACGATTTGCACGAACATCGTGTAAATCAACTCCTTCATACTGTCCTTGTGAGGAGAGATATCGCCGTAGCCGATGGTGGCCATGGTGGTAGTCATGAAATACAGGGCACGAATGTAGCGTTCGATAGACGGCACCGGGTCCGTCAGGGCCTTAATGATGTTGAAATCTTTCTCGCTTGAGGCTGCGCCGCCGATGGCCACCCAACCGAGGGCAAGACAGTGCGCCATTAAGCCGAACCAGAAGCAGAAATGAATGAGCCGCATGATCGCGGGATTGGCCGTCAAGGCCTTCTCAATGGTTTTGAACAGCTTGCCCAGCTTGAGCAGGTAACTCAGACGCACGAACAGGATCACCTTGGTGGCCAGGAGAGCACCGCTCGTGGCACCGATGCTCAGCAGGATGATCGGGCCGATGGGCAGGGAGGCGATGGCGTCCGGGATGAGCCAGGTCTTCAGATAGTGCCGGGCAATCGTCTTGCGATCGGTAACGAGGCGCTGTCTGTGCTGGAAGGCCGTATTGAAGTGGAGGAAGAAATCCAGGCAGAAAAACACGGTCACAATCCAGTACAAGGGATCGAACCAAAAGCCGAACTGGTACTGCTCGGGATGAAAGACCAGGCGATAGGGAATGACAATTGCCGAGATGATCACCAACACGCTGATGAACATATCCCACGCCACCTTGGCCTTGTGAGCGGGGTCGATGATAATCCAGAATCCACCATTGGGAGGAACTGTCGTCTTCGGATCACTCTGCTGACTCATTGGTGTGCTCGCGGGCGGCTGGGCTGTCTTCGGGTTCAACTTAAAGGGGGAAGAAATCAGAAGCGGGCGGCGGGCCTATCCCACAGCCCCGTCCCGGGGCCAAGGCGTTGCATCCAACGGCCCCAATGATAGGAATTTCCTTTGTCAAGGCGGGCGCCATCATAGCCATTTAGAGACATATTGATACAAGAAAAGAAAATGGTCCGGGTCCCGGCTTCAGTCGGTCGCCACGTGAAAACCGGCTGAAGCCGGGACTCCATGCGTGGAACGGACCGTGTCCTGAGTCAAAATGAGACCTGCTGGATTGCGGGACCGGGTTAGTTGAAAGGAATTTATCGGGCGGCGCGGATCCAAGTTGAACCGAGGATGAATATCGGCCACCGTCGTGGAGTGGCTCGCACTGAAGAAATTGGTATTGATCCTGCGGCAATGGCGAGCTGACCGCATAGTGTGCACCGATTTGGCATGAACCCTAAAACCTGTCTTTTCTGCCTTCTTTGGCTTCTCCCGGGCTTGATCGAAGACGGACTAATTGCCGCCCAACCCCGGGTGGTCATCACGGAAATCCTGTATCATCCGGTCGAAGAACCGGCTTTCCAGGCAGACGGAAGCCCAGTCTTTAGCCTCTACGAGGATGTCCACGAGTTCATCGAGATTCACAATCCGGGCTCGACGCCGCTTGATTTGTCTGGCTGGAAATTGACCGGCGGCGTCAGTTATACCTTCCCTCTGCATTCCACCCTCGGGTCGGGTGAATACCGCGTGATTGCCAAGGATCCATCGCGATTGGCGGCGGTTCCGGAATACGGCCTGGTGAAATCGGACGTGTTCGGTCCGTATCTCGGCCAACTCAGCAACACCAAAGAAACGATCCGTCTCCAGGACGCCAGCGGCGACTTGGTGGACGCCGTGAGCTATTCCGCTGAGTTTCCGTGGGCGATCAGCGCGGATGCTCTCGGCGGCAGCGACGATTTCACGGGGATCAATCCACTCAATTATCAGTATCGCGGACGATCGCTCGAGCGGGTCAGTTGGGTTCATCCGGCCAACGACCCCGCCAACTGGATCGCCTCGCCGCTGCCTGGGAATCCGAGCCCGGGAATGCCCAATGCCGTCCGCCGCGCGACCCCGAAGCCGATCATCATCCACTTCAGCGTGGTCCAAAACTCAGATGAGGCGGCGATCATCCGCAGCAATCAACCCGTCCGCATCCAAGGCGCGTTCTCCGGGACGGATTCGCTCGCCAACGTCACGGTCGAATGGTTCATCGATGACATCAATGCCACGAACGAATCGCGGACGATCACGCCCATGGCCGTCGCAGGGGTGCCGGCCCTGGGTCGGTTTACGGGCGTGCTCCCCGGGCAATCGAGCCGCAGCGTGGTGCGGTTTCGCTTTCGCGCGAACCGCGGCGAAGGCGATGAAGTGGTTTCTCCGCGCGCGGACGATCCATTCGGCTGGCACGCTTATTTTGTGACGCCGACCCGCCCGTCCACCAAACCGATTTACGATTGCTTCATTTCGACCGCCAGCCTGGCGATTTTGAACGGCAACATCTCGCAGAACCCCAAGCGGATCACGACCCCGGACCCGCCGGGCCGTCCCCGAATTTCGTGGAATGCGACCGAGCCGGCCATCGTGGTGGTGGACGGGGTCGTCTATGACATCCGCATGCGGCATCATGGCAGCCGCTACAATCGGCGGGCCAGCCGCAATTCTTTCAAGTGGCAGTTTCCGGGTTATCAGAAGTTCAACGGGGTGACCGGCATTTTCGAGACGGACAAAGGCAATGACTTCATCGTGGGGCACAATCTCTTTATCGAAGCGGGATTTCCCGTTTCCCACGTCCGTTACGTCGATCTCTACTTGAACTCCGGCGCGGTCATGCAGCGGCTCGAGCAGGGCGAGTTCGATGGCGCGATGCTCGAGGCCTTTCATGAAGCGCAAGAGCGGCTCAACCCGGGCACCCCTCGGGAAGCGAGCGGCGAGATCTACAAAACCGTCGGGACGATCGATCTGCCCGGCGAAGGACCCTACGGTCGGGGCGATGGTCGCAAATTGGTCAAGCCGGGTTACTGGACCGATCTCCAGATGTACGATTGGACCTACGCGTTGCAGAACAACGGCTGGCGGGGCTCGTATTATTTCAAACAAATGATTGACGCGTTCTGGGTCGCGCGAGGCGACACCCCAACCGCGCCGAATCCGAATATTCCGGCGATGCGCGCCTATTTCACCAACCACTTCGACCTCGATGAGATGCTTAATTACATCGCGGTGGAGAATTGGTCTTGTCCCTGGGACGACACCACCCAGAACCACTTCCTTTGGCAGCGGCGCAACGGCCAATGGGGCATGTTGCCCTGGGACTGTGATGCGTGGTTTGGGCGCGGTGACAACACGCCCGCCAGTTCGTCGATCTACATCGGCGAAGTCGGCGATCGCAATAACAATTTCCGCGGACCGAACTTCTTCAAGGACGGTTTCATCAAGGCGTTTCGGAACGAATACAAAGAGCGTCTTTACCTCCTGAACAACACCCTGCTGCACCCGGACAACATCACCGCCCTGGGATTCGGCAGCATTCGGAGCTTCGCCGACGCCCGCTTCGCCGCGGTCAACACGCAATGTGGGTTGGGTCCGTTCCAGCGGCCGGCCAAACCTCTCCCGAGCGCTCCGGCCAACACTCGCCCCGCTCTGCCGCCCATGTCGTTCCAAGCCTCCGCCTACAGCCACAGCGCCCGCCCCGCGCCGGCTCATGCCAAGACCCTGTGGGAAATCCGCTCCGCCACGGGCAACTTTCGAACACCGGTCTGGAAGGTGACGAGCGCGACGAATCTGACCGCGATCCTGATCCCGTTTGAACAGCTCGAGTTTGGCCAGACCTATTTCTGGCGCTGCACCTATTACGACGCCGCCGACCATCCTTCAGTGGTTTCCGATGAATCCTCGTTCGTCTTTGGTCCGGCTCCCTCGCAATCGACCCTGGCCGCGATCGATGGTTCCACTCGTTGGAAATACAACCAAACCGCCAACCTTACCGGTGTCAATTGGATGGCCGCGGGCTATGACGACAGTTCCTGGCCCTCGGGCGCTTCGCTGCTCGCCGTGGAAACGGCCGCCTTGCCGGAGTCGATTCGCACTCCGCTGGTCATCGGACGTTCCACCTATTATTTCCGAAACAGGTTCAATTTCCCCGGCGACCCCCGCGGCGCCAAGCTCAGCTTGCGCCACGTCATCGATGACGGATGCATCGTTTATCTGAACGGCGCGGAGGTCCTGCGAACCGCGATGCCGGCTGGGGCCGTGACTTATGCCACGCTGGCCAGCCGCAATGTCGGCGACGCCGTCTATGAAGGACCGTTCACCATTTCCCCGGCGAGTCTGGTGCCCGGGGAGAACGTCCTGGCGGTGGAACTTCATCAATCGGCGACGAACAGTTCGGACATCGTGTTCGGGCTGGCGCTGACCGCCACGATCCCCGCAGTCTCGGGCGACTTGGTGCTGAACGAAATCGCCGCCCGCAATCGCGGGTCCGTGCGGAAGGGGGACGGCACCCCCGATTGGATCGAGCTCTTCAACAATACGAGCGAGATGATCGATCTGAGTGGGATGAGCCTGAGCGATGACGTGCTCGCGCCCGGCAAGTACGTTTTTCCTCCAAAAACACGGTTGGCCGCGCAAGGATTCCTCACCGTCTGGTGCGACGGCGCGACCGATGCTCCCGGCCTCCACACCGGATTCGGGTTGAGCGATCAAGGGCAGACGGTGGCGCTGTTCGCGCCCTTCACGAACGGATTCACGTTGCGCGATTATGTCGCGTTTGGTCCGCAGATCGACGACCTGACCATCGGACGAGTCCCCGGCGGATCGGGCAGTTGGCAGTTGACCACGCCCACGCCGGACGCGCCCAATCGCGCGGCGGCGTTGGGATCTCCGGCGACCTTGAAGATCAACGAGTGGATGGCGTCGCCCGCCTCCGGGGATGATTGGCTCGAGCTGTTTAATCCAAGTCCTCAGCCCGTCGCTCTCGGTGGACTCTTTTTGAGCGACACCCCAACCGCTCCGACCAACTCCCGGATGGCCTCGCTCTCGTTCATCGCCCCGCAAGGTTTCACGGAATTTCGCGCCGACCAAAATCCTCAAAATGGCGCGGATCACGCCAATTTCAAACTCAGCGCCGCCGGCGAATCGATCTTCTTGATCTCTACCAACGGCCTCGGCGTCATCGATTCCGTGGCCTTCGGACCACAAGCCAGCGGCGTGTCGCAAGGCCGGCTGCCGGACGGGGCCGCGAGCCTCGTGTTCTTCCCGGCCACCGCCTCTCCCGGGGAAAGCAATCACCTGCCGATGACGAATGTCGTGATCCAGGAAGTTCTTTCGCATGCGGATCCGCCGCTCGAGGACGCGATTGAACTCTTCAATCCGACGGCATCGCCGGTGGACCTGAGCGGTTGGTTTCTCAGCGATGAACTGCCGCGGCTGGCCAAATATCGCATCCCCCACGGCACGCGACTCGAGCCCGGTGGATTCAAGGTGTTTTATGAGGACCAGTTCAACGCCGACACGAATTCGCCGGCCAGCTTCAGTTTGAACTCCGCCCGGGGTGATAACGTTTACCTTGCCGCGACCGACGCCCAGGGCAACTTGACCGGTTACCGCACTCACGTCGATTTCGGGCCGGCGGCCAACGGGGTCTCTTTCGGCCGGGTGACCACGAGCCTCGGAATCGATTTCACGGCGCTCAATCAACGCACCTTCGGCGCGGATACCGCCGCGACTCTCGCGGAATTTCGCGCCGGCGCCGGCGCCGCCAATGCGGGCCCGAAAATCGGCCCCATCGTCATCAGCGAAATCATGTATCACCCGCCCGACTTCGGGACCAACGACAATACGATTCACGAATTCATCGAGCTGCACAATCTCACCGCCGAGGCGGTTCCACTGTTTGATCCCGTTCATCCCACCCATGCCTGGCGTTTGCGGGACGCGGTCGATTATGACTTCCCACTCAACGTCACCATGCCGCCATCGGGTCTTCTTCTTGTGGTGAGTTTTGATCCGGCGACCAACGCGGCGGCCCAAGCGAGCTTTCAGGCGAAGTACGGCGTGGGTGCCCCGCTCTTCGGGCCATTCCGCGGCAAGCTGGACAACCGCGGCGAGAGTGTCCGTCTGTATCGACCCGACTCGCCGCAGACTCTTCCCGGCCCGGAGCTGGGCTTGGTGCCTTACATTCTGGTGGACCGAGTGACGTATGCAGATCTTCCGCCCTGGCCCGCGTCGGCCGATGGGACGGGCCCGTCGCTGCAACGCCTCAATGTATTCGCCTACGGAAATGAACCGACCAACTGGTTTGCCTCCGGCTTCACCCCCGGCGCCCCGCCTGCTCCGTCCAATCCTGCCGAACTCGACTCCGACCGCGATGGAATGCCGGACGCGTGGGAGTCGAAGCATGGGCTTCAGGTGGGTATCAACGATGCCGGGCTCGATCCCGACCGCGACGGTTTGACGAATTTGCAGGAATTCCTCGCCGGAACGGATCCCCAGAATGCCGCGAGCAGTCTGAAACTGGAGGCATTCCGGCTGACTTCCGAAATCCGGCTTCGTTTCGCCGCCCAGGCCGATCGTGCCTACTCTGTGCAGGTGCGCGTCGATCTCGTCCTTGGAGCCTGGCAAACCTTCACGAATATCGCGGCTCGTCCCGAACCGCGAACCGTCGAGGTTTCGGACTCCGCGGGATTCTCGCCCACGCCGCGCTACTACCGACTGACGACCCCACCTCTTCCCTGAGCCGGAACAATTCAATTGAGATGGGGAGCGCACGCGCCCTCGCCGACCACCCTGGCGCGCTCGATTGAGTCACCGTTTAGTGACTGAATTGCGCGTCCGATCCGACCAGTGAGGCGCCGGTCGGGACACGCGAGGGCGCGTGTGCTCCCCAGTTGCCTCTGCCTGCGTACGGCTGAAGGGTTTCTCCTTCCTTTTTGGGCGACCCAAATTATGCTCCGGCCATGCCCTCATTCGATATCGTTTCGCAGGTTAGCTCGATGGAGATTGAAAACGCGGTGAACCAGGCCAAGAAAGAGCTGGCCAATCGCTTCGATTTCAAAGGTTCCAAGGCGGAAATCGTGCTCGAGAAGAACGAAATCAAGCTCTCGGCCGAGGACCAATTCAAGATCCACGCGCTCGAGGAAATCATGGTCGGCAAACTGGCCAAGCGCCAGATCAGTTTGAAAAACGTCGAGCGCTGCGAGCCGGACGTCTCTCCCCTCGGCCACGCCCGCCAGGTCATCAAGATCAAACAGGGCATCGACGGTCCGGTGGCCAAAACTGTCGCCTCTTTTGTCCGCGACTCGAAGCTGAAAGTGACAACCCAAATCCTCGGCGATCAGATCCGGGTCGCTGGGAAAAACCGGGACGATTTGCAGGCGGTCATCGCGGCGGTGCGCGCCCACGACTTCCCCGTCGCGCTCTCGTTTCAGAACTTTCGCGACTAAGGCGTATCTATGCAGTTTGAATCGGGGAGCAGACGCGCCCTCGCGTGTGCCGACCGGCGCCCCGCCGGTCGGAACGAAGGTCCAATCCAGTCACCCCACGTTGACTTGTTCCGAGGCGCCATTGTGGTCGGCGAGGGCGCCGACCACCGCACGCGAGGGCGCGTGCGCTCCCCGTCTCAACTGCATTGTTACGGCTAAGGCGATGAGCTCTGCCGTATCGCTCGGGCGTCCGGTGTCACTCACGAGGAACCTCCCTCGGTTCCTCGCGCTGGTCATCGGGATGCTCGCGAACCTCGCCCTCCTGAGCCCGGCTTCCGGACAGTTGGTGATCTCGGAGTTCCAGGCGGCCAACCAAAGCACCTTGGCCGACCAAGACGGTGAGTTCTCCGATTGGCTGGAAATCTATAACGCGAGTGCGCAGCCGGTGGACTTGGGAGGATGGTTTCTGGCGAATTCCAGCACCAACTTGGGGCAATGGCGCTTCCCTGCCTTGAACCTGAGCCCGAACGAATTCCTGGTCGTGTTTGCCTCGGCCAAGGATCGAGCGACGGCCGGAAGCGAACTGCACACAAACTTCCGTCTCGCGAGCGCGGGCGAGTTCCTTGCGCTCGTCAAGCCCGATGGCAAAACGGTCGTCTCCTCATTCCAGCCGGCGTTTCCCCCGCAGGTGGCCGATGTCTCGTTTGGCATCGCCATGCAACCGACCGTCGTCCCGCTGATTTCGTCGGGCGCAGCCGCCAAGTGGCTCGTGCCCCGGAATGACCTTCTGGGCGCGGGTTGGACGGACCCTGATTGGAGCGACGCCGCCTGGGCACCCGGATTGACCGGGGTCGGCTACGCCAGCCAGGATGGAGCGCCCGCGCTCGTCGTGGTCGCCGATTCGGCCGCGGAATTTTCGGGGCGCCAAGGGTGGGAGAACTGGTTCTACGGCTATTACGACAAAACTGGGGACCGAACCTTGGGCTACCAAATCGAAGATTTTGTTCCGTTTCCCAAGGGAAGCGGTCCCTACGGCGCCTCGAATTTCTGGAACGGACTGTCCTGGGAGTGGTTTGGCGGTGACCCGCCCTGGACCGAGATCGGCCCTAGCTTCATGCACCCGAACGGATCGAACAGCGGGTTCGAGCATTGGGCGGTGCGCCGCTGGATCAGCGAAGTGACCGGCCCGCTCACGGTCCGCTGGCATGTCGCCAAGCTGTCTCCCTTCGGCAGTGGGGTGACCGCGCGCCTCTATCATCAGGGCGTGCAGAAAGACCTGGCCCTGCTCGCCGGGGACGACCTGGCCGGCCTGACCCGGACCATCGCCATCACGAATGTCCAAAGCGGGGATTGCCTCGATTTCGCGGTGGCGCCGACCGGGACGGCGAATGCCTCGGACGACCGTTTCGACGCCACCCAACTCACCGCGAGCATTCAGGCGACGACCACGCTGGCCGGCCAGATCCGCACCAGCGTCGAGAGCGCGATGCGAAGCAACAACGCCACGATCTTCCTTCGCGTCCCGTTCACCGTGACCCGGCCCTCCACGTTTGAGTTTCTGATCCTCCGCCTGAAATATGACGACGGTTTCGTCGCCTATTTGAACGGAGTGGAAGTGGCCCGCGCGGAGGCGCCCGAGACGCCGGCGTGGAATTCGACCTCCACCGCCTCGCGTGACCCAGCCGAGGCTTTTCAATTTGCGGACTTCGATCTCTCCAACCGGCTGGGGCTTCTTCATGCCGGGACGAACCTCCTGGCGATCCAAGGCCTCAACGCGAGCATCCACGATTCCGATTTCTTGCTCCTGCCCGAATTGCTCGCCACCGAATCGGAGATTGATGTCCGATCCGCGCGCTACTTTCCTTTGCCGTCACCAGGATTCCCCAACGGCCTGGGCAAGACCAATCTCGGTCCGCTCATCGTCGAGGCTCGACACGTTCCCCAGGTGCCGACGGACGATCAAGACCTCTTCGTCACCGCCCGGGCGGTGGCCACGTTTGATCCGGTCGTGCGTGTGACTCTGTTTCATCGGGTCATGTTCGGCGCCGAAGTCAGCCTCGAGATGAAAGATGACGGCTGGCATGGCGACGGAGCGGCCGGCGATGGTCTCTACGGGGCGGCGATTCCGGCCACGGCCTCGAGTCCCGGACAGATGATCCGCTATTATTTCAACGCCAGTGATGCCAAGGGGCGTCTCTCCCGGTGGCCTCTTTATCCGGATCCGAAGAACTCGCCGCAGTACGCAGGGACGATCGTGGCCGACCCCGCGTTGACCAATGCCTTGCCCGTCCTGCATTGGTTCGTCCAGAGCGCGAGCGCGGCCGACAACTCGACCGGGACTCGCTGTTCGGTGTTTTTCCAAAACGAATTCTACGACAATGTCGCCGTCAATCTGCATGGCCAATCGAGCGCCCAATTTCCCAAGAAGAGCTACGACTTCGATTTCAACCGCGGCTCGCATTTCCGCTACGATCTCCAGCAGCGCCGGGTCGATGACTTCAACCTCCTCACCACCTATCCGGACAAATCGCACCTGCGGAATCTTCTGGCCTACGAAACCTACCGCGATGCCGGTTCGCCCTCCCACGTGGCCTTGCCGCTGCGCGTGCAGCGCAATGGGTTGTTTTACAGCGACGCCCACTTTGTCGAGGATGGGGATGACGTCTTCCTGGCGCGCCTCGGCTTGAATCCGAAAGGCGCGCTCTACAAGATGTACAACACGCTGGAATCCGCGACGACCGGGGTGGAGAAGAAGAATCGCAAGAACGAGTCGAACGCCGATTTGCAGGCTCTCATCACCGGCACTCGACGCACCGGCACGGCCCGGGTCCAGTACTTCTTCGACAACATCGATATTCCCGCGATGGTCAACTACCTCGCCGCCATGATCATCACCGGCGGCATCGACTGCTGTCACAAGAATTACTACGCCTATCGCGACACCGAAGGAACAGGCGAGTGGCAATTCCTGCCTTGGGATGTCGATCTGACCTTTGGTCGCAATTGGAATTCCGCGAGCACTTACTACGACGACGTCATGTACGCGAACAACTCGCTCTTCATCGGCAGCAACAACGCCCTGATCTCGGCTTTGTTCGGCGTGAATTCATTTCGACTGATGTACCTGCAACGGGTGCGCACGCTCATGGATGAACTCCTTCAGTCCACCAACACCCCGGTCGCGGAGCTCAAATACGAGCGTCGCATCGACGTTCTCGCCACTCTCATCGGCCCGGACGCGGCCCTGGACTACGCCAAATGGGCGACCTGGGGTCAGAAGCAGACCCTGCCCACGGCCGTGAACATCTTGAAGAATGTGTATCTCCCCGCCCGGCGCCGGTATCTCGCCACTCTTCGGGAGATCCCGACGACGACACCGACCAACGCCATGGTGACGTTTGGCGCGCTCGAATTCAATCCCACCTCCGGACGCCAAGCCGAGGAATTCATCCAGCTCACCAACCAGAACACGTTTGCGGTGGATTTGTCCGGCTGGAAGCTGACCGGTCCGATTGAACACACGTTCCGTCCCGGAACCGTTCTGCCTCCCAACACGTCCATCCATGTTTCGCCCGACGTCGTGGCCTTCCGCGCCCGCTCTGCCCGTCCGAGCGGCGGCCAGGGGTTGCTCGTTCAAGGTCCCTACCGCGGCCAATTGCCGGCACGAGGCGCAACCGTGCGACTTCTGGATCGGGCCGGACGAGAGGTCCGCACCCTGACCTACGCAGGCCGGCCGACGTTGGCCCAGCAATTCCTGCGGGTCACCGAGATTCTGTATCATCCCGTCGCGGACCAGCCGGGGTCAGCCTTCAACTCAGGTGATTTTGAGTTTCTCGAATTGAAGAACATCGGCCCGGAAGCCCTCCCGCTGGGCGGGATCCATTTCACGAACGGAATTCAATTCACGTTTCCCGGCGCGCCGGCTGCCCCGCTCATGCCCGGACATTCTCTCTGGTTGGTCAAGAATCCCGCCGCCTTCATCTCGCGTTACGGCATCGGCTTCAACCTCGCGGGCCCCTACGAGGGCAGCCTGAGCAACGCCGGAGAATCCCTGCGCCTCGACGATGCCGGAGGGGAAACGATCCTGGAATTCACTTACAAGAGCTCCTGGTATCCGGCCACCGACGGCCAAGGATTCTCGCTCGTCATCGCCGACGAGAAAGCGCCCTGGAGCACCTGGGGCGAGAAAGGGTCCTGGCGGTCCGGTTCGGTCTGGAACGGATCGCCGGCTCAAAGCAGCCCCAATCTAACGGCCTGGCGGGCTCGTTACTTCACCGCTGCCGAATTGGGCATTCCCGCCCTCAGCGCGGACGACGCCGATCCCGACGCCGATCACTTCAGCAACCGTCAGGAGTTCTTGAGTGGCACCGATCCACGCGATCGGCAGAGCCATCTTCGCCTCGAATCCGCCACCTGGATCGGCGGGACGAATCGGGCGATGCAGCTTCGCTTTCAAGCCGCCGCCGGCAAATCCTACTCCGTGCAATTCTCCGCCGCGCCCGCCGGATTATCGTGGCAGAAACTGGCCGACGTGCCGCGGCAATCGTTCGCCCGGCCGGCGGACATCGCCGATTCCGTGACGCCCCAATCCACCGCTCGCTACTATCGGCTGGTCACCCCGATGCAGCCCTAGCTCGAAGCCTGCCTGCTGGAGATGGGAGCGCGCTGCTTGCCCAAGCACGCGCGCGAGGTCGTGCTGGACCTCGACGCGATGGGTCACCGCATTCATGGGATCCAAGAAGGCCGCCATTGCAATGCGTACTACGACGATATTGAAGTGCTTTGAGAAGCCGTTTTCGATTCTTCAGGCCGCCGGGTTTCGGAACACCTCACCCACGTCCGCATTGCCACACGCACGCTATTGTAACCTCCGTGCTCAATCCTCGATTTGAGGACAATAGTAGACGATGCCCTATAGAACACCACGATTGCTGTGGCCTTCGCTGGTCCTGGACGCAGGGGTCCCACTATTGTTTTGGCCATGTCTGTGGAATAGCAGAGCGTTCGGGTCATGCCACGCAAGCTCCCCCCAGGCGGGGAAGAAATCAGGAGAAGACACCTCTCCTCCGGACCAAACTATGGTTGCCCCCTACGCCGGAGAGCGGAGTCAGCCCGACGAAAATGATTCAGGCAAAATACTCCATTAGTCAGCTCTGACCCCTTTCACGACGCTAAGCCGTGACCATTCAATTGGGATGGGGAGCGCACGCGCCCTCGCGTGCTGTGGTCGGCGCCCTCGCCGACCACACTGGCGCGATGGATTGAGTCACCGTTTAGCAACTGAATTGCGCGCCCGTTCCGACCGGCGAGGCGCCCGTCGGGACACGCGAGGGCGCGTGTGCTCCCCAGTTGTAACTGAGTACTTACGGCAAAGCACGCGCGGAATGGCAGCTCCACCCTACCGCAATTGAGTGATTACGGCTGAGCCTTCACAGGCGCGGGGCAACAAAACAGGAAGGTGTCACAATTCCGGTTTACCTCGCGCACCGTGCCAGTAGCGCAACATCTGCGAACGCCGGGACGTTTGGGATACGGCGAGCCGAGCAGCGGGAAATTCTCCAATAGGGCTATGCAGTTTACTCTTGTGCATTTTCGGGTAGATTTCAATCCGTGCAAGACTATCCAAAGACAGTCATGGAGTTTCGAGACCAGTTCGCTACCGAGAGGATCTACCAGGATTTGCGTTTGGAGCAGGGGTTTGCCGGTTCGTATCAGTC